>JBILVB010000052.1:0-20607 GCA_044370695.1 Acidimicrobiales bacterium
GTTGTCCCGCTGGTGCAACCCGATCGAGGGTTCGTCGAGCACGTACAGCACCCCGACCAGACCCGAGCCGATCTGGCTGGCGAGCCGGATGCGTTGCGCCTCACCGCCGGCGAGCGTGCCGGCCGAACGCGACAGCGTGAGGTAATCCAGGCCCACGTCGAGCAGGAAGCTCATGCGGGCGTTGATCTCCTTGACCACCCGCTCGGCGATGAGACGGTCACGCTCGTTGAGCTGCAGGCCGGCGAGGAACGACGCTGCCTCCCCGATCGACGCGTCGCACACCGCCGAGATCGACCGCCCGCCCACCTGCACCGCGAGCGACGCCGGCTTGAGCCGGGCCCCGGCGCACGTCGGGCACGGGATCTCGCGCATGTACGACTCGATCTGCTCGCGCGCCCAGTCGCTCTCGGCCTCGCCGTGCTTGCGCTTGAGGAACGGGATCACGCCCTCGTAGGTGGTCGCGAACTGGCGGCTGCGGCCGTAGCGGTTCTTGTACCGGACGGTCACCTGGCCCTTGACGCCGTAGAGGATCGTCTCCTGCTGGGCCTTGGTGAGCTTGCCGAACGGCTTGTCCATGGCGATGTTCTTCGCCTCGGCCACCGACTCGAGCAGCTTGGCGAAGTACTGCGTGCGCGCCGTGGACCACGGGGCGATCGCGCCGTCGGCGAGCGACAGATCCGGGTTGGGAACGACCAGCTCCGGGTCGACCTCGAACGTGGTGCCGAGCCCGTCGCACGCCTCGCACGCGCCGTACGGCGAGTTGAACGAGAAGTTCCGCGGGGCGAGCTCCTCGAACGACGTGCCGCACGCCGGGCAGGCCAGGTGCTGGGAGAAGGTGAGGATCTCGCTCTCGTCGCCCGGGTTGCGCCCGACGAGCTCCACCTCGGCGATCCCCTCGGCGAGCTTCAGCGCCGTCTCCAACGAGTCGGTGAGCCGGCGCTCGATCCCGGCCCGCTGCACCAGCCGGTCGACGACCACCTGGATGGTGTGCTGCTCGTAGCGGGCGAGGCGCTCCCCCTTCAGGAACTCGGCGATGTCGACGACCTCACCGTCCACCCGGGCCCGCACGAAACCCTGCCCCTGCAGGTCCTCGAGCAACCCCTCGTACTCCCCCTTGCGGCCCCGCACGACCGGCGCCAACACCTGGAACCGGGTGCCCTCGGGCAGCGTGAGCACCCGGTCGACGATCTGCTGCGGGGTCTGGCGCTCCACCCGGGTGCCGTCGTTCGGGCAGTGCGGCACCCCGATGCGGGCCCACAGCAGGCGCAGGTAGTCGTACACCTCGGTGATCGTTCCGACGGTGGAACGCGGGTTGCGCGACGCCGACTTCTGGTCGATCGAGATCGCCGGCGACAGGCCCTCGATGAAGTCGACGTCGGGCTTGTCCATTTGGCCGAGGAACTGCCGGGCGTAGGCCGACAGCGACTCCACGTAGCGGCGCTGGCCCTCGGCGTAGATCGTGTCGAACGCGAGCGACGACTTCCCCGAGCCGGACAGACCGGTGAACACGATCAGCTTCTCGCGCGGCACCTCCACGCCGATGTTCTTGAGGTTGTGCTCGCGGGCGCCGCGCACGATCAGCTTGTCCGACGACATACGGCGGCGAGCCTACCCAGGGGCACCAACTCGGACCGAACACCCGTTCCGGCGACATGCTCGCGGGTCCTGGCGGCCCGCGCCCCGGCCTACGGTCGGGATCGTGCGCGCCATCCAGGTCGACCTCGCCGCCCGTCAGCTCGTCGAGGCCGAGGTGCCCGACCCCGTCGCCGGGCCGGGCCAACTGCTCGTGCGGGTGCGAGCCGCCGGGCTGAACCGGGCCGACCTGGCCGTCGTCGCCGGTGGGTACGTCGTGGGCACCGCCCGGGACGCCTCGTCGGCCCCCCGGCCACCCCGGCCGTTCACCGCCGGCGGCGAGCTGGCCGGCGAGGTGCTCGCCGTCGGCGACGGCGTGACCGGCTGGACCGTCGGCGACCGCGTGATGGCCCAGGGGCAGGGCTACGCCGAGCTCGCCGCCGTCGACGCCCGCCTGGCGATGCCGGCCCCGGCGGCGCTCACCTGGGAGGAGGCCGGCGCGCTGCCCGTCGCCCTGCTCACGATGCACGACGCGCTGGTCACCAACGGCCGGTGGGCGCCGGGCGAGCACGTCGTCGTCCACGCCGTCACCTCCGGGGTCGGGGTGATCGGCGCCCAACTCGCACTGCACCTCGGCGCTGCGAGCGTGGTGGGCACGTCGCGCACACCGGCCAAGCGGGACCGGCTGGCCGGCCTGCTCGCCGCGGTCCCCGGCCCGGCGGACCGGTTCGTCGCCTGCGATCCCGCCGACACCGCCGCCACCGTCGCCCGGGTCACCGCCGGCCACGGCGCCGACGTCGTGATCGACAACGTGGGCGCCGCCGTGCTCGAACCGACGCTCGAAGCGATGGCGATCCTCGGGCGCATCGTGCAGGTCGGCCGGCTCGGCGGGCGGCGGGGCACGCTCGATCTCGACGAGCTAGCCCGCAAGCGGGTGTCGCTCGTCGGCGTCACGTTCCGCACCCGGACCCTCGACGAGCGGGTTGCCGTGGTCGCAGCCGCCTGGCGGGACTGCGCCCACGCCGCCGCCGCCGGGGTGCTGCGCCCCCCGGTGCACGAGGTGTTCCCCCTGGCCCAGGCCGCAGCGGCCCAGGCCGCGCTCGCCCGCGACGAGCACCTCGGCAAGCTCGTGCTCGTCCCCTGACCCGCCCCGGCCCGCGCCGTCAGCCGCGCCGGATCGACTGGCCGCCGTCGACGGGAAGCAGCACCCCGGTCACGAACCGCGCCTCGTCGGAGGCCAGGAACACCGACGCCCACGCCACGTCCCAGGCGGTGCCCATCTGGCGGCCGAGCGGCACCGCCGCATTGCGTTCGGCGCGCAGTTGCTCCGCGCCGATCCCCCGGGCCGCCGTTATCCCCAGGATCGCCATCGGGGTGTCCATCAGCCCGGGCAACACCGCGTTCACCCGGATCCCATGGCGGGCGTTGCCCATCGCCAGGTGCTGGGTGAGCGTGTTCAACCCGGCCTTGGACACCTGGTAGGCCGCCGTCGTGGTCGAGCAGATCGACGCGATCGACGAGATCGTCACGATCGAGCCCCCACCCCGGGCCCGCAGGTGCGGCACCACGGCCTTGGCCGTGCGCCACGCCCCGGTGAGGTTCACCTCGAGGATGTGGTCCCACACCTCCTCCGACAACGAGGTGGCCGCCCCGTCCCCGGTGCCGATGCCGACGTTGTGGTGCACGATCGAGAAGTCGCCGTACGCCGCGAGCGCCGCGGCCGGGATCGTGGCCACCGACGCAGGGTCGGTGACGTCGGCGACGTGCGCCACGGCCTCGCCGCCCTCGGCCCGGATCTGGGCGACGGTCTGCGCCGCGGCGTGCTCGTCGCGGTCGACCACCACCACCCGGGCCCCTTCCCGGGCGAACAGCACCGCGGTGGCTCGACCGTTGCCGATCGTCTCCCCCGGGGTCTGCCCCCCGCCGACCACGATCGCGACCTTGCCGAGCAGCCGTTCCCCCATCCGGCGGACCGTAGCCCGGCCTCGCGCTCTGGGAGCATGGGTCCGTGCGACGCCCCCTGATCGATCTCCGATCCGACACCGTCACCCGGCCGACGCCGGCCATGCGCCGGGCGATGGCCGACGCCGAGGTGGGCGACGACGTGCTCGGCGACGACCCGACCGTGCGCCTCTTGGAGGAGGACGTCGCCGCCGCGATCGGCAAGCAGGCCGGGATGTTCGTCCCGTCGGGCACCCAGTCGAACCTGAGCGCGCTGCTCACCCACTGCGCCCGGGGCGACGAGTACCTGGTCGGGCAGACCTACCACTGCTACCGCTACGAGGCGGGCGGCGCTGCGGTGCTCGGCTCGATCCAGCCCCAGCCGATCGAGGTGGAGCCCGACGGGTCGCTCGACCTCGCCCGGGTGGCCGCGGCGGTGAAGCCGGCCGACCCGCACTTCGCCCGCACCCGGCTGCTGTGCCTCGAAGACACCACCGACGGCCGGGTCCTCGACGTGGGCTACCTGACCGCCGCCGGGTCGACGGCGCGCGCCCACGGCCTGGCCGTCCACCTCGACGGGGCTCGGCTGTTCAACGCCGCCACCGCGCTCGGGGTGCCCGCCGCATCCGTGGCCGCACCTGCCGACAGCGTGTCGGTGTGCCTGTCCAAGGGGCTCGGCGCGCCCGTCGGGTCGGTGCTGTGCGGCCCGGCGGACTTCGTCGCCGAGGCCCGCCGATGGCGCAAGATGCTCGGCGGGACGATGCGCCAGGTCGGCGTGCTCGCCGCCGCCGGGCTGGTCGCCGTGCGCGAGCACCGCGCCCGGCTCGCCGACGACCACGACACCGCCCGCCGGCTCGCCGAGGGCATCGCCACGCTCGACGGGTTCGCGCTCCTCCACGATCCCGGGGCCCGTACGAACATGGTCTTCGCCCGCCGGCACGACCCCGCCGACGGCACCGCCCTCGCCGCCCACCTCGCCGGCCACGGGATCCTCGTCCACGGCACCGGGCCGGTGTTCCGGTTCGTCACCCACCTCGACGTGGGCGCCGACGACGTCGACGCCGCCGTCGCCGCCATGGCCGCGTTCGACCGCTGAGCCCCGCACTCGACGCAGAGTCCGGCGAACAACCGATCAGGTAACGCTCAAGCGAGCAGGGGTTCTGCCGAACAAAGAGGCGATCGCTATGTACGGCTCGTCTGGAACCTCCGAAGCCACGACCCCGATCCGGGCTCTCATCGTGGACGATGCACCCGAATTGTGCCTGCTGCTCGAACCGTTGCTCACCCGCGAGGGATTCGACGTGAAGGTCGTCGCAGACGGGGACACGTCCGTCGAGGTGGCGCGCACCTTCGAGCCGGACGTGATCGTGCTCGACTTGTTGTTGCCCGGCATCGACGGCCTCGAGGCGTGCCGGCGCATCCGGTCGTTCTCCGACGCCTACATCCTCATGGTGTCCGCCAAGGACTCCGAGATCGACAAGGTCGTCGGCCTGTCGATCGGCGCTGACGACTACGTCACCAAGCCGTTCTCCCCCAACGAGTTGATCGCGCGCCTGCGGGCCATGCTGCGCCGACCCCGCAAGGCCGGTCGCGCGGTCGCCTACGGCGGCGAGGTGACCACCCGCTCGTTCGGGCCGCTCACCGTCGACACTGCGATCCGCGAGGTCCGGGTCAACGCGCTGCCCGTGGATCTCACCCGCATCGAGTTCGACCTCCTCGCCACCCTGTGCAGCCGCCCCCGGCTCGTGTTCACCCGCAACCAGCTCCTCGAGACGGTGTGGGGACCGAACTGGTACGGCGACACCCACGTCGTCGACGTCCACATGTCGAACCTGCGGCGCAAGCTGAACCTCGCCGACCCGGCCACCCGGTTCATCCATACGGTGCGCGGCGTGGGCTTCCGTCTCGCCGACGAGGTCTCGGTCGCCGCCTGATCGGCGACCCGGCACCTGCCGTCGCTCAGGCCTGCGCCAGCCAGTCCTGCAGCGCAACGGGAACCGCGCGCGCCGCTGCCTCGAGCGCCTCCACCGCAGCATGGACGTCGCCGCCACCGGCGCCGCCGAGCTCCTCGATCCGCCGGCACAGCTGCGCCACCTGCTGCACCCCGAGCGTCGCGCTCGGCGACGCCAGCGCATGCGCGGCACGGGCGAGGTGACCCGGGCCGGCGGCTCCGCGCACCGCCTGGAGCCGGCCGTCGAGTTCGGCGAGGTACCGCTCGATCACGGCCTGCAGGATGCCGAGGTCGCCGCCGACCGACGCCAGCAGCCGGTCGAGCACGGTGCGATCCAGCACGGCACCCTCGAGCACGGCACCCTCGAGCACGGCACCCTCGAGCACGGCACGGTCGAGCGGTTCGTTCGCCATCGGTCCCGCATCGTAGGGACCGCACCGCTGCACTCCTTCAAGCATCAGTCATAGATCGCCATCAGCCACCAGGCGCCGTGCTCGCGCACCACGAGGCAGGCCGTGCCGTCGGCCAGCAGGAGCTGCAGGCGGGCCCGGCGCCGGCGCCGCTGCGGATCCCACCAGCGGTCCTCCACCGGCCACGGCCCGGCATGGTCGACGACCGCGACCCGCGCCCGGTTCGGACCGGCGAACCACGCCGGGGACACGCCCAGCATCCCCCGCCCGCTGACGGTGACCACCTCCCCGCCCGGGCCGAGGACCTCGACCGGCTCGGGCGCCGGGGCGACCCAAGCCGGCGACGGGGCCGGCAACGCGCCCGGCCACGGCCCGGCCCCCGGCCGGCCGGCGACCGCGGCCGCCCGTTCCGTGAGTTCGACGGTGACCGCCGGTACGAGCGTGCACACCTCGTCGGGATCCCGGCCGCCCCGCCACTCGGGGACGAGCACCGCCCCCGGGCCGAGCAGGCCGACCAGGCGCGCGACGGCGCGCGCCGCGCGCTCGTCGGCGTCGGTGCGCCCGCCCCAGAACCCGCCCTGGCGACCGGTGTCGGCGACCACCTCGACCGGGGTGAGCCGCACCGACACGATCCCACCGGTGGGCGGGGCGGGGCCGGCCGCCCACCCCTCGAGCTGCCAGCGCACCCGTTCGGTGATCGTCGCCGCGGTGAACCCGAGCTCCCGGCGCCAGCGCCGTTCGTCGTGCTCACCGTGCTCGGTCCCGATGCCGACGGCGAGCTCGTGGCAGGTGCGGCCGGCACCGGCCAAACGGCCGCACAACGCCTCGGCGACGGCGCGCACAGCGAAGGCCACCGGTTCGGCGGTGGCGACGGGGGGCTCGAGTTCGAGTACCTCGGCCTCGTGCCCGACCGGGGTGTCGAGCGCCAGCGGGGTGGGATCGATCCCGGCGGCCCACCGGTGGGCGGCCTGGCCGAGCGGACCGAACCGGGCAGTGAGATCGGCGGCGGGGAGCGCGGCGACGTCGCCCAACGTGCGCAGGCCGAGACGCCCGAACCGTGCGGTCAGCTCGCGCCAGGCCGGACGGTCGACGTCGCCGGGACCACCGGGGTCGAGCGCATCGAGCGCGTCGAGGTAGGCCGCCACCGGCAGCCCGGCCAGCGCGCCCGAGGATCCCCCGGCGGGCACGACGACCGCGGTGTCGGGCGACCGGGCCGCAAGCACCAGGGCGCTGAACCGCCCGTCGGCGATCGCCACCCGCCAGCCGGCCCCGACCGGACCGGCCGCCGCCGCGGCGGCGTGCACGGCGGCCGCGAGGGCCTCGTCGCCGCCGTGGTAGCGGGAGGCCGACCGGGCCGCGATCGTGCACCAGCCCGGACGCAGCACCTCGATCCGGGCGGCGAGACCGGCGAGGGCCTGCACCACGGGCTCGAAGGCCTGGGCGTCGGCGACGGGATCGGGGGGCAGCAGCACCAGGCCGGGGCAGGCCCGCTGTGCCTCCCGGCGCCGCTGACCGTCCACCACCCCGGCGGCGCGCGCCGCCGGGGTGGTGGCAACGATCCGGTTGACCCGCACGACGGCCACCGGCGCTGCGCCGGCCCTGCCGGCGCCCAGGGTGCGCCGGGCGGCGACCTCGGCCGCCCAGTCCGGGCAGCCGACGGCGAGCGTCCGCACCGTCACGGGCCGACCCGACCGTCCGACACCAACCCAGCCGGCGCGACCGGCGCCAGGCCGACCGGCGCCAGGCCGACCGGCGCCAGGCCGACCGGCGCGGCCGGGGCGACCTCGACGGCACCGCCCGGGCCGGGCAGCAGCAGCCGGGCCCGGCGGGGGCGGGCGGCCGCCCCCCGTCCGAGCGCTTCGACCGCTCGCTGCTCCAGCCGGCCCGCCCCCCCGGCCGGGCCCGACCAGCCACCGGCCCCCACCCGGAGCACCACCCCGGCCTCGAACCCGTCGGCCCGGGGCCCGGCGACCACGAGCACGCTCCCCCGCTCACGCGCCCGCACGGCGAGCCGGCGACCGTCGCCGGGGCGGGCGCCCGCCGGCGGGGCGACGATCACGACCTCCATCCCGTCGAGCAGCGCGGCGACCACCGTCGCCCACGACGCCAACGCCAGCTCGGGCACGACCACCAGGCGTTCGAGGGCCACGCCGAGCTCGCCGGCCGCCTGCAGGCCGATCCCGGGCAGCCCGGCGCAGCCGGCCCAGGCACCCTGCCGGGTGGCAGCCGCTGCGAGCCCCAGGGCGAGGGAGGTGGCCCCGGCGCCGGCCACCCGCACGACGGCACCGCGCGCCAGGCCCCCGCCGACGAACAGCGCAGCCAAGGGCTCCAGGACCGGCACGACCCGCTCGGACGCGAACGCGACCGGCCGTATCCGCTCGCTCAGCTCGGCCGCGACGGCAGTCCGCACACCGGCAGTCTAGCGAACGGACGTTCGGGGAGGTTCAGCCGGCGAGTCCGTCGTCTTCTTCGTCGGCGACGATGCGCCGCTTGGACCACTCGTCGAGCAGGGCGAGCAGGCTTCGGCCGTCGCTGGCGAAGCCGTCGGCACCGAGCCGCTCGGCCACGTCTGCGTCGATCGCTTGGCCACCGACCACCACCGGCACCCCCGGCACCAGGGCGTGGACGGCCCGGACCGTCTCCTCGGCCGCCTCGAGCACGAGGGGAGTCGTCACACTCAGCCCGCACGCCACCAGCCGGGGCAGCGTCTGGGCCGCCCGAGCAAAGGACTCCGCCGGAACGTCGGCGCCGAGGTCGGACACCTCCCATCCGCCGGACCGCACCAGGTCCGACAACATGGCGAGCGGCAGGGCGTGCAGTTCGCCCGTCGGCGCCCCGAGCAGCACCGAGCCACGGGTGCGGCCCCGGCGCACGAAGCGCGGCCCGAGCCGGCCGATCAGGCGCAGTGCGATCCCGCTCGCCCGATGCTCGGTGGCGATGTCGAGTTCGCCTCGTGCCCACCGGGCGCCGATGGCGGCCATGGCCGGCGAGAGCACCCGGGTGTAGATGTCCTCCGGGTCCATCCCGGCCGCCAGTGCCGCTTCCACCACGTTCCAGGCCCCGCGGTTGTCCCCTGCGACCAGGCAGAACTCGAGCCGCTCGGCCCACGGCGCCTTCTTGCGTCCGGCTGGCGCCGCGTTCGCCGCCGGCGCCGACGCGGCCGAACGGAACGCGTCGAGCGCTTCGCGCGAGACCCGCCACACCCCGCCGTCCTTGACGGCGTTGAGCAGGCCGAGCCGCACATACCGGTAGGCGGTCATGTAGTGGACACCGAGGTCGTCGGCGGCCTCCTGGAGGGTGACCACCCCGTGCTGGCGCCCCGCGTCGGACGACGTCTTGAGACCGTCGTGATCCTCGTGCGTCATGCGGCGGCTCGCTTCGTCGAAGTGCTCCGCAGGCTACGGAGCGGACGGTCGCGACGCCGAACCGTCCCCCAGGACCGACGTCACAAGAAAGACCATAACCGAATTGCGATCTGGAATTCCGCTGTTTCGGCCGGTACTTGCGAGTTCAGCCGTTCTTTTTCTCGAACCACTTGGCCTTGGCCGCCGCCGACCGGGCCAACAGCTCGGCCGGCACCCGGGCCAGCAACGGATCCGCCCCGGCCGCCGCCTCGCCCGCCGCCGGCGCGGCGGCCGTGGCGACCTCCTCGGGCATCACCAGCGGGGGCGGCACGAAACCGGGCCGGTAGTAGATGTAGAGGCTCTCGATGATCTCGTCGAGCCCGTCGGCGGTCATCCCCTTGCGCAGGTCGACGGTGACCATGTTCAGGTAGACGTGCACCCGATCGACCTGCCCGGTGTCGAACAGGCGCCGGGCCAGCTCGGCCGAGGGCCGATCGCCGACGGCCTCGTCGCGAGTGCGGTAGCGGTCGTGACCCATCCCGCCGAGGTTCCGGTTGAGCTCGTAGCGGACGATCCCGGGCGTGCTGCTCGGCTTCACGGCGACGGCGACGGGCTGACCCATGGCCCGACAACCTAGCCCGGCACCCCGGGCCGACGCCGGTAGCGTGGCCGACGATGTCCGCCGGTCCCGCCGAGTCCATCACCTGCGTCGACTGCGGCGGCGAGGCCCGCCTGATCACCTTCACGCCCGAGGCGGGATGGACGGCGGGTGACGTGGCCGCCTACCGATGCCGGGACTGCCGCGACCGCTGGGACCTGGTCCTCACCGACGCCGACCTGAGCCGGCCCGACCCGACCTGAACCAGGCGGAACCGGCGCCCCCGCTCACATCTGCGGGCGGTACACCTTCTCGTCCGCGCCGTGCAGCGCCGCGTCGAGCTCGTCGAGGCTCCAGGCGTCCTTGCGCTCGACCCACGCCTCGGCGGGGTGCCGCCACAGGGCGAGCTTGCGCCCGTTGAACGTGACGAGCTGGCTGCGCAGGTGCGCCGCCCGGTCGCTGCACAGGTAGACGACCACGGGGGCGACGGTGTCGGGCGTGCCGAACCCCATCTCCGTCGGCGCCGGCGCAGCCCGGCCGTCGGCCTCGGCCCGCTTGCGGGCGTTGTCGAACACCACCTGGGTCATGTCGGTCTCGGCGATCGGCCACAGGGCGTTGGTGCGGATCCCGAACCGGGCGAGCTCGCCGTCCCAGGCGTACAGCATCCCCATCACGCCGGCCTTCGAGGCCGCGTAGTTGGTCTGGCCGACCGACGGCGTGTACGCCGAACCCGAGATCACCTGCAGCAGCAGCCCGCCACCGGCCTCCTTCATGGCCTTCGCGGCGTGCCGGCTCACCGACCAGGTGCCCCGGAGGTTGACGGCGATCACCTCGTCGAACTCCTGCGGGGTCATGTTGACCAGCGTCCGGTCCCGCACGATGCCGGCGTTGTTGACCACTGCGTCGATGCCGCCGAAGCGCTCGATGCAGGTCGACACCAGCCGGGCGGCCACGTCGTCGTCGGCCACCGACCCGGCGACCCCGACGGCCACACCGCCGGCCCCGACGATCTCCTCGGCCACCTCGTTCGTCTTGGCGGCGTCGGTGCCGTTGACCACCACCGCCGCGCCGGCCGCACCGAGCGCCCGGGCGAACCCCCGCCCGAGCCCCCGTGTCGAACCGGTCACCACGATGCGCTTACCGTCGAGTTCCCCCATGGCGCCGGACTGTACCGGGACCGGCCCCGCCCGGGCCCGGCGTCACCGGGGTCGACCTCACCGGGGCCGCGACGGCAACCGCAGCGGATCGAAGTACTCCGTCCACCCGGCCACCCGGCCGTCGCGCACGCGCACGATCCAGCAGTAGACGTTGCCGTACGCCGAGCCGTCGGCCAGCGTCCCCGTCGAGGTGCACGGCACCACCCAGCGCTGCGGATCCTCGGTGGCGAGCACCTCGACGTCGTGGAACGCGAGCGCCGGCATCCGGCGGCGGGCGTCGCCGAAGCGGCGGGCGACGGCCTCGATGCCCTCGAAGTGGCGGCGGTCGGGATCGGGGTCGAACGGGGTGTCGACCACGACGTCGTCGGCCAGCAGCGCGAGCCAGCCGTCGACGTCGCCGTCGACACCCAAGGTGCGGAAGAAGGCCTCGACCACGGCGCGTGCGTCCATGCCCGGACACTACGGGGGTGTCGCACGGTGCGAGACTGGCGCCATGTCGATCGCCGAGCAGCCCGTGCGCACCACGTTCAAGTCCTTCGAGGAATCGACGCCCGCCGACTGGGCGGTCATCGGTTCGCAGGCTCACCTCGTCGAGGAGATGGTGGCCGACAACGCCCTGTGGCTGTTGCGGCGCATGGGCGCCGACTTCGGCGGGTTCCCCGTGTCACGGCTCGAGCACAGCCTGCAGACCGCCACGCGCGCCCTGCGCGACGGCCGCAGCGACGACTACGTCGTGTGCGCGCTGCTGCACGACATCGGCGACACGCTGTCGCCGGGCCGCTTCCATCCCGAGGTCGCCGCCACGATGGTGGAGGGCCGGGTGTCCGAGGCCGACCACTTCATGGTGAAGCACCACGGCGTGTTCCAGGGCTACTACTTCTGGGACAAGATCGGTGGCGACCGCCACGCCCGCGAGGCGTTCCGCACCTCGCCCTACTTCGAGCACGCCGCCGAGTTCTGCGCCCGCTACGACCAGGTGGCCTTCGATCCCGACTACCGCAGCGAGCCGCTCGAGCATTTCGAGCCGCTGCTGCGGGCCTTCTTCGCACCCCGCCGCTGAGCCGCCGCGCGCTACGTTGCCCCGTGTCCGGTCGCCGAGCCGGGGGACGTGAGGGGCCACGTGGACACGCAGATCGCCGAACTGCTCGACCTGCACTTCGACTTCGACCCGGACGCCGTGCGGGCAAAGTACCGCGAGGAGCGCGACAAGCGCCTGCGCCCGGACGGCAACGAGCAGTACGTCGAGGTCAAGGCCGACTTCTCCCGCTACGTCGACGACCCGTACGTCGAGCCGGGCTTCACCCGGCCCCCCGTGTTCGACGACGTCGACGTCGCGATCATCGGCGGGGGGTTCGGCGGCCTGCTCATGGGCGGCCGTCTGAAGGAGGCGGGCTTCGATTCGATCCGCCTGATCGACAAGGCCGGCGACGTCGGCGGCACCTGGTACTGGAACCGCTACCCGGGCGCGGCGTGCGACGTGGAGTCCTACGTGTACCTGCCGCTGCTCGAGGAGATCGGCGGCATCCCGAGCCACAAGTACCCCTTCGCCCCCGAGATCCTCGAGCACTCGCGCTCGGTGGCCCGCCACTTCGGCCTCTACGAGAACGCGTTGTTCCAGACCGGGATCACCGAGCTGCGCTGGGACGACGACCGGCGCGCCTGGCAGGTGTCGACCGACCGTGGCGACCGGTTCTTCGCCCGGGTGGTGGCCATGGCCAACGGGCCGCTCAACCGGCCCAAGCTCCCCGGCATCCCCGGCATCAACGAGTTCCGCGGCTACACGTTCCACACCAGCCGGTGGGACTACCGCTACACCGGCGGCGACAGCTACGGGAACCTGACCGGCCTGTCCGACAAGCGCGTCGGCATCATCGGCACCGGCGCCACCGCCGTGCAGTGCATCCCGCACCTGGGCCGCTGGGCCGAGCAGCTGTACGTGTTCCAGCGCACGCCGTCGTCGGTCGACGTCCGCAACAACACCCCGACCGATCCCGAGTGGGTGCGCTCGCTGCGGCCCGGCTGGCAGCAGGAACGCATGGACAACTTCAACGTCCTCGTGTCCGGCGGTTTCGCCGAGGTCGACCTGGTGCAGGACGGCTGGACCGACATCTTCCGCCGCCTGATGGGGCCCGCCGCCCGCGACGCAGCCAAGACGTTGGGGCGTCGCCTCACCCCGGCCGAGCGCGCCGAACTGCTCGAGCTGTTCGACATGGAGAAGATGGAGCAGGTCCGGGCCCGGGTCGACTCGATCGTCACCGACCCGACCGTCGCCGAGAAGCTCAAGCCGTGGTACCGGCAGTTCTGCAAGCGGCCCTGCTACCACGACGAGTACCTGGCCACGTACAACCGGCCCAACGTCACCCTGGTCGACACCGACGGCAAGGGCGTCGAGCGCCTGACCGAGAACGCCGTCGTCGTGGACGGGGTCGAGTACGAGGTGGACTGCCTCATCTTCGCCACCGGCTTCGAGGTCGGCACGGCGTACACGCGCCGGGCCGGCTACGAGATCGTCGGCCGTGACGGCGTCACGCTGTCGCAGCACTGGGCCGGCGGGATGCGCACGATGCACGGGTTGCAGACCGCCGGTTTCCCCAACTGCTTCTTCCTGGGCTTCACCCAGAGCGCCGTGACCGTCAGCGTGCCCCACGCGCTCAACGAGCAGGCCAAACACGTGACCCACGTGCTCTCCCAGGCGCGGGACCGGGGTGCAGCCGTCGTCGAGTGCACCGACGCCGGCGAGGCCGGCTGGCTCGCCGAGATGCGCGACAAGGCCCGGCTCGGTGTGCGGTTCTACCGGGAATGCACGCCCGGCTACTACAACAACGAGGGCCGGGAAGGGAACCCCAACAGCTGGAACACCTTCACCTACGGCGCCGGGCCGATCGCGTTCTTCGACCTGCTTCGGGAATGGCGCGACGCCGACACGTTCCCGGGGATGGTGCTGTCGTGAGCGGCGGCCGGCTCGCCGGCAAGGTGGCGCTCATCACCGGCGGCGCCCGGGGTCAGGGTGCTGACGAGGGTGCGCTGTTCGCCGCCGAGGGGGCGACGGTGGTGCTCACCGACGTTCTCGACGAGGCCGGTGAGGCGACCGCCGGCAGGATCGAGCGGGCCGAGTACGTCCATCTCGACGTGCGCGACGAAGCGGGATGGGCCGCCGTGGTCGACGGGGTCGTCGCCCGCCACGGCCGGCTCGACGTGCTCGTCAACAACGCCGCGATCGATCTCGTGAAGCGGCTCGACGCCACGACCATGGAGGAGTGGCACCGGCTGCTCGACATCAACCTCACCGGCACCTTCCTCGGCATGCGCGCCGCGGCCGCCGCCATGCGGGCCGGCAACCATGGCGGATCGATCGTCAACATCTCCTCGGTCGCCGGCCTCGAAGCGGTGAACGGCCACGGCGCCTACTCGACGACGAAGTGGGCGGTGCGGGGGTTGACGAAGAACGCCGCGCTCGAGTGGGGCCGCTACGGGATCCGGGTGAACTCGGTGCACCCCGGCGTGATCGAGACCCCGATGGTGGCCGACTCGCGGGTGATGACCGATCCGGGCACCCGGGCGAAGATGGAACGAGCGATCACGCTGGGACGCTTCGGTCAGCCCCGCGACATCGCCGCGATGGTGCTGTTCCTGGCCAGCGACGATTCGTCGTACTGCACCGGCCAGGAGTTCACCGTCGACGGCGGCATCCACCACTGACCGAATGCGGCCGGTCCTGCACGATCTCGGCGGCGCCGGTCCGCTGCTGCTCGTCTCGCACGCCACCGGGTTCCACGGCCGGGCCTACGAACCGCTCGTCGCTGCGCTGCGGGACCGGTACCGGGTCGTCGCGCTCGACCTTCCCGGCCACGGAGCCAACCGGCTCGAGGTCGGCGAGGCGATGCACGTGACGAACCTCGTCGACGTGGTGGCCGCCGCCGTCGGCTCGCTACCGGAACGGCCGCACCTGTTCGGCCACTCGGTCGGAGCGGCGGTGGCGCTGGTGGCGGCCACGAGGTCGCCCGGGGCGTTCGCGTCGGCGTTCGTGTACGAGCCGGCGGTGTTCCCCGCCGGCCCGCCCGACGAGTCCGAGGGCCGGCGCAACGCCGTGGCCGGCGCCTTGCGACGCACCGAGGTGTTCGCGTCGCGCGCCGCCGCGCTGGCCCGGTTCGCCGGCCGGGGGCCGCTCGGGGAGCTGAACGCGGCGAGCCTGGCCGCCTACGTGGAGCACGGCGTCGAGGACCTCGACGACGGCACGGTGCGGCTGCGGTGCCGGCGCGAGACCGAGGCGGCCGTGTACGAGACCTGCGCGGTGCTCACCGTCGACCGGATCGGCCCGGTCGGGTTCCCGGTCACGCTGGCCGCCGGCGGGCGCTCGGGCGGTTCGGCCCCCGAGCGCCAGGCCGAGCTGGCGGCCCGCCTCCCCGGGGCCCGAGCCGTAGTGCTGGACGGGATCGGGCATCTCGGCCCGCTCGAGCACCCGCCGACGGTCGCTGCCGCCGTGCTCGAGCATCTCGACCGGTCAGCGCGAGCAGACCGAACCGGTCGTGGTGGCCCGTAGCTCGACCAGCCATCGACCGGGGGCGGTCACCGACGGCGCCACGATCTCGGACACGCCGGCCGGCAGGACCGACACCGGGTCCTCCGGATAGCGCTCGGCGATGCGCCGCATCCGCAGTTCGGCACCGCCCACGACGCCCACCTGCACCCGTTCGCCGGTGATCGGGATCTCCACGACCCGGGCACCGGCCCCGCACGGCGCGGCGTCGCCCGTCGACACCACCTGCACCGCGGACGCCTCGCGCAGGACCCGGTCGACCGCCCACCGCACGTCGTCGGAGGACCCGAGCACGACGTCGTCGGGTGCCGCCGGCGAGCCGTGTTCGGCCACCGCCGCAAGGTACGGGCCCGCGGTCAGCGTCGGCATGCGGGTCGTGTCCGGTCGGTAGTCGGGGGCGACGGTCGCCGCCGCCCACTCGATCGCCCGCAGTTCGGGACCGGTGACCCGGGTCCAGCTCCGCAGGAACCCGGCGCCGTCGCGCAGCGGCTGGACGTTGCCCCACACCGACAGGCCGGCCACCACCACGACGGCGATCGCCACGAGGGGATCCCGCGTGTAGCGGCGGCCCGCCGCCGCCTCGGCGGACGCGACCAGGAGGAACACCACGCCGATGTACACGTATCGGCTCGAGGTCGGCACGGCGTACTGCGCTCGGGCGAGGGTCGCGAGTGCCCACAACGCCAACGGGACGCTCACGGCGGCGAGCATCCCGGCTCGCCGGCGCACCGGGCCGGCGAGCCCGAGCAGGAACACGACCAGTCCGGCACCGAGGAGGAACCGCCCGAGTTCGACAGGACGCCCGGCGATGCCCGCCATGGCACCCGACGCGGCGTCGAACACGTACGACGGCATCGACCGGGCGTTGCCGATCGACGCCTCGCCGGTGCCGTAGGTGAGCGTCCACAGCCCGTACAGCACGAGGGGGACGCCGAGCGCGAGTTGCGAACGGCGCCACGACCGCTCGAGGAGCAGCCGAACGAGGACGCCGGCGGTCACGGCCAGCCCGACCCCCGAGCACGCGAGGCTCAACCCCACGCAGGCCGCTCCCACCACGTCGCCCCGCCGGGACCGGGCGTCGAAGGCGAGCCAGGCCGCGAGCCCGGCGGCCACGCTGCCCATGAACCCGATCTGGAACGGCCAGAAGATGTTCTCGGACCCAGAGCCCAGCACGAGGACCACGGTGCCCGCTGCGATGCCGGCCACCGTGCCGGCGCGGCGCCGGATCACCACCACGAGCAGGGTGGCCACCAGCAGGTGCACGACGAGGCCGCACCACCGCGCGACGCGGTAGGTGTCGAGCCCGACGACCTCGAGCAGCACCCGGTAGAAGATCCGGTTGACGACGATCAGGTGCCCGTTGTGCGGTTCGAGCAGCATCCGCCAGCGGTTCTCGTCGAGCACCAGGTCCCACTCGTCGAAGAAGAACGTCGTGCCCCGGCCGAGCCGGTCGAGCACGGCGAACGCCGCAGCGCAGATCCCGGTCCAGGCCGCAGCAGTACCGACGGGAAGCCGGCTGCGGCGCACCTGCCCCGCCGACGTCACGGTGTCACGGCTCGACCCGCCCGGCGACCAGGAACTGCTTGCCGAGCACCCGCCAGGCCGGTGGGAACCGCAGGTAGGCCTCGGTGAGCGATGCCGAGGCCGGCAGGCGGGACCGGAACGAATACGGCAAGAAGCGCGGCACGACGTCCTCGACGGCGAACCCGGCGGCGTACAGGTGCTCGGCCACCGCGACGTGGGTGAGGGCGAGGACGTGGTCGGCGCAGTCGAAGTAGTCCGCGGCGCAGTAGCGGTAGTTCGGACCCATGACCACCATGCGCCCGCCCGGGCGCAGCAGCTCCCGGGCCCGACCGAGGAAACGGCCGACCTCGTCGGGCGACGCGAGGTGCTCGAGCACGTTCGACGCGTACACCAGGTCGAAATGGCGCTCGGGGAGGTCGGCCTCGGCGAACGACGAGATCACCACCCGCACGTCGCGGTGCGCGCTCAGACCGTGATCGACCAGATCGACCCCCCAACGCTCCGGCGCCGGCACCTGGGCGATGAACTCTCCCAGGCCGGCCGCCGTGTCGAGGACGCGCTCGGGCCGCTCGTAGCGCTCCCACAGGTACCGGGCGATCGTGGCCCAGACCGTTCGTCGAGCGTTCACGTCGACATCCCGGAACCGGTACTCGTAGACGCGTTCGAGATTCACGGCGCCAGCTTGCCCGACGTGCGCAGGAGTTGTCAGCGACACCGGGCCGCCGGCAGGTCCGCAGCCGGTCGGTCCGTTGCCGGCCCGGTGCCACTCTCTATGCTCCGGCGCCGTGACCTTCCCGATCGATGTCGCCGTCGTCGGTGGCTGCGGCCACGTCGGCCTGCCGTTGGCCGTCGCGCTGGCGGGTGCGGGTCTGCAGGTCGCGAGCTTCGACGTGAACGCCGAGGTGGTGGCCTCGGTGTCGGCGGGGACGATGCCGTTCGAGGAACCCGACGGGCCACGACGGCTCGCCGAGGTGCTCGCCGCCGGAACCTTCCGGGCCACGACGGACCCGGCGACGGTGCAGCTCGCCGAGCACGTCGTGGTCGTCATCGGCACGCCGGTCGACGAGCACCTCAACCCCGATCCGCAAGCGGTGCCGCGCGCCGTCGAGGGCATCGCGTCGCACCTGCGCGACGGCCAGCACCTGGTGTTGCGCAGCACGGTCTACCCGGGCGTGACCCGGCTGGTCGAAGAGCTCGTCGCCCGGCTCGGGCTTGCGATCGACGTGAGCTTCTGCCCCGAACGGATCGCGGAGGGCAAGGCCTTCACCGAGCTCTACGAGCTCCCGCAGATCGTCTCGGGTCGCACCGACCGGGCCACCAAGAGGGCGGCGGCCCTGTTCGGCCATCTCACGTCCTCGGTCGTGGAGGTGAGCCCCGAGGAGGCCGAGCTCACCAAGTTGTTCACCAACACCTGGCGGTACATCAAGTTCGCCGCCGCCAACCAGCTCTTCATGATCGCCAACGAGCACGGGCTCGACTTCGAGCGGATCCGCCAGGCGATCACCTTCGACTACCCGCGCGCCGCCGACATGCCCGGCGCGGGCTTCGCCGCCGGACCCTGCCTGTTCAAGGACACGATGCAGCTCGCGGCGTTCAACAACAACAACTTCACGCTCGGCCACGCGAGCATGATGGTGAACGAGGGCCTGCCGATGTACGTGGTGGCCCGCATGGAACAACGCTTCGACCTGCGCAACAGCACGGTCGGCATCCTCGGCATGGCGTTCAAGGGCGACAGCGACGACATCCGCTCGAGCCTCTCCTACAAGCTGCGTCGCATCCTGCGGTTCAAGGCCGGCCGGGTCCTGTGCAGCGACCCGTACGTCCGGGTCGACCGCGATCTCGTGCCGCTCGAGCAGGTCCTCGACGAGGCCGACGTCCTGGTCGTCGGGACACCGCACCGCGCCTACCGGGCGCTTCGACCCGAGCAACCGGTCGTCGACATCTGGAACGTCCTCGGCCGGGGCGTGCAGGTGTGACCCCGCGCGTCTCGATCGTCATCCCCGTGTACAACGAAGGTGAGGCCGTCGTCGCCGTGCTCGAGCGCCTCCTCGAGTCGGTGGCCCTGCCGTGCGAGGTCCTCGTCGTGTACGACGCAGAGACCGACACGACCGTCGCCCCGCTGCAGCGGTATGCCGAACGCGAGCCCCGGTTGCGGCCGACCCTCAACACCTACGGGCGCGGTCCGGCCAAGGCGATCCGGTTCGGCATCGATCGCGCTGCGGCACCGGTCGTCGTCGTGACGATGGCCGACGGGTGCGACGATCCGATGCAGATCGACACCCTCACCCGGCTCGTCGAGCGCGGCGTGGTCGTCGCCGCGGCAAGCCGGTACGTGCGCACCGGCCAGCAGGTGGGCGGCCCGTTCCTGAAGGGCCTGATCTCGCGTCTCGCCGGACTGAGCCTCTACTACGGCGCCCGGGTCGGCACCCGTGATGCGACGAACTCGTTCAAGGCGTATTCGAGCGCGTTCGTGCGCGCGGCGGGGATCGAGAGCGACCAGGGGTTCGAGATCGGCATCGAGCTCGTGGCCAAGGCCCGCCGGGCCCGCCTACCGGTCGCCGAGATCCCCACCATCTGGCTCGAGCGCACCTACGGCGTGTCCAACTTCAAGATCTGGGCGTGGCTCCCCCGCTACCTGCGCTGGTACCTGTTCGCCTTCGGACCCCGCGTCGAGCTACCGGGCTACGCCCAATCCCCCACCCAGGCACCCAAGGAGCGCTGAGCGCATGGCAACCGTCTGTGTCACCGGATCGTCGGGCTTCATCGGCGGCTACGTCGTCGAGGAGCTGCTGGCGCGCGGCCATCAGGTCATCGGTATCGACAACCACTCGAAGTACGGCCGCATCGCGAAGAGCTACGACAGCCACCCCGGGTACACGCTGGTGGAGGGTGATGCCCGCGACGTCGAGCTGATGACCGCCACCCTCCTGCAGTGCGACCACTTCATCGCCGGTGCGGCGCTGATCGGCGGCATCAGCTACTTCCACGCCTACGCCTACGACCTGCTCGCCACCAACGAGCGGATCATGGCCTCGTCGTGCGACGCCGCCATCCGGGCCCACAAGCAGGGTCGGCTGCAGAAGGTCACCTATCTGTCGTCGTCGATGGTGTTCGAGTCGACCGACCGGTGGCCCAGCGTCGAAGGCGACGAGCGCAACGTGCCGCCCCCGCTGTCGTCCTACGGCTTCCAGAAGCTCGCCGTCGAGTACTTCGCCCGGGCCGCCCACCAGCAGTACGGGTTGCCCTACACGATCGTGCGCCCGTTCAACTGCGTCGGGGTCGGCGAGGGTCGGGCGCTCGGTGAGGTGGAAGTGTTGTCCGGCAACGTGAAGCTCGCGATGAGCCACGTCGTGCCCGACCTCGTGCAGAAGATCCTCCGGGGCCAGGACCCGTTGCACATCCTGGGCGAGGGGAACCAGGTCCGCCACTACACCTACGGCGGCGACCTGGCCAAGGGCATCGCAACGTGCATGGAGCATCCGGCTGCGCTCAACGAGGACTTCAACATCTCGACCGACCGGTCCACCACCGTGCTCGAGCTCGCCGAGGTGATCTGGCGCAAGATCAAGG
>JBILVB010000202.1:0-6264 GCA_044370695.1 Acidimicrobiales bacterium
CGACGCCGCCGGGCCCGGCGTCGACCGCTGGATCGTGGCCGCCGCGCTCCTGCACGACTGCGGCAAGCTCGACAGCGGCCTGGGCACCACCGCCCGGGTCGTGGCGACCGTGTGGGCCGGGGTGCGGGGCCGGGACCGAGCCGCCGGTGGCGCCGGGCGCATCGCTCGCTACCTGCGCCATGACGAGATCGGCGCCGACCTGCTGGAGCAGGCCGGCGCCGATCCTCGAACGGTGGCATGGGCGGGCGAACATCATCGCCCGGATCGGACGTGGACGGTCCCGCACGCCGCCGGCGCCCTGCTGCGGGCCGCCGACGACGACTGACCGGATCGCTCAGCAGCGCCGAGCGATCACGCCTCGATGAAGATGCATTCCCCGGGGCACTCCTCGGCGCTCTCGATCACGGCGTCGAGCTTGCCGTCGGGAATCTCGGCCATGCCCTCGGCGCCCTGCGGATTGCCCTGTGCCGTGGCGTAGACCTTCGACCCCTCCTTCACGTAGGCGAGACCGTCGTCGAGCAGGGTGAACACGTCCGGGCAGATCTCCTCGCAGAGACCGTCGCCGGTGCAGAGATCCTGGTCGATCCAGACCTTCATGATGGGCACTCCTCGTGGATGACGTTCCTGGTCGGACAGGTGCGTGGTTGGACAGGGGACGAGCGGAGCACCGGCGCGGTGGGATTTCCCCGGTCCAGCCGGTGAAAACGACATTACCCCACGGCCGGTCGCCCGACCTGCCTCCCGGCGCCGGCCGGGACCGGAGAAAACCCCTCACGGGGGACGACCGGGCCGCCGATCCGACGTGTAGCGTCCGACGGCAGGGAGGTGCAGTTCGCGTGAACGACGCCGAGTACCAACGCCGACTGGCGGCCTACGCGGAGGAGATCGACGAGCTGCGGGAGCAGGGCAAGTCGCTCGAGGAAGAGGTCGTCTCGCTGCGCCGCAAGCTCGCCGACGCGCCCCGCCGCATGCGCACCTTGGAGGAGCGCTTGCTCGAGACCAAGGGTCAGCTCGCCCAGGCCGTGTCGCAGAACGAGAAGCTCACGTACACCTTGCGCGAGGCGCGCGAGCACATCGCCAACCTGCGCGAGGAGGTCGACAAGCTCACCCAGCCGCCGTCGGCCTACGGGGTCGTGGTCGGGAAGAACGACGACGGCACGGTCGACGTGCTCACCGCCGGTCGCAAGATGCGGGTCAACCTGCACCCCGACATCGAGCTCGAGGGTCTTGCCCGGGGGGCCGAAGTCGTACTGAACGAGAGCCTGAACGTCGTGCTGTCGCGCGGCGGCGAGCCGAGCGGCGAGATCGTCACCGTGAAAGAGGTGCTCGAGGACGGGCTGCGGGCGATCGTCGTCGGCCGGGCCGACGAGGAACGGGTCTGCGAGCTCGGCGACACGCTGCTCGGCGTGCGCTTGCGCTCGGGCGACACGCTGCGGATGGACGCCCGCAGCGGCTTCCTGCTCGAGAAGCTGCCTCGCCCGGAGGTGGAGGACCTCCTGCTCGAGGAGGTCCCCGACGTGTCCTACGCGGACGTCGGCGGTCTCGACGGCCAGATCGAGCAGATCGCCGATGCCGTCGAGCTGCCGTTCCTGCACCAGGACCTGTTCGCCGAGCACCGGCTGCCCGCTCCCAAGGGGATCCTGCTCTACGGCCCACCCGGCTGCGGCAAGACGCTCATCGCCAAGGCCGTGGCCAACAGCCTCGCCAAGAAGGTGGCCGGCACGATCGGCGAGGGCAGAGGGCGCAGCTACTTCATCAACATCAAAGGCCCCGAGCTGCTCAACAAGTACGTCGGGGAGACCGAGCGCCAGATCCGGCTGGTGTTCCAGCGGGCCCGCGAAAAGAGCGAGGAGGGCTGGCCGGTCATCGTGTTCTTCGACGAGATGGACTCGATGTTCCGCACCCGCGGCACCGGGATCTCCTCGGACATGGAGTCGACGATCGTCCCGCAGTTGCTCGCCGAGATCGACGGCGTCGAGGGTCTGCGCAACGTGATCGTGATCGGGGCCACCAACCGCGAGGACCTGATCGACCCGGCGATCCTGCGGCCCGGACGCCTCGACGTGAAGATCAAGATCGAGCGGCCGAACCGCGACGCCGCCCGACAGATCTTCTCCCGCTACCTCACCACCGAGATCCCGATCGCCGAGAGCGAGGTCGTCGCCGCCGGTGGCGATGCCGAGGCGGCGGTCCGCTCGATGATCGAGGCCACGGTGGACACGATGTACACCGAGGACGAGGCAAACCGGTTCCTCGAGGTCACGTACCAGAACGGCGACAAGGAGATCCTCTTCTACAAGGACTTCGCGTCGGGAGCGATGATCGAGAACATCGTGCGGCGGGCCAAGAAGCTGGCCATCAAGCGCGTGATCGGGGGTGGCGCCCGGGGCATCGTGCGCCAGGACCTCGTCGACTCGATCAAGCAGGAGTACAAGGAACACGAGGACCTGCCCAACACGACCAACCCCGACGACTGGGCCAAGATCTCCGGCAAGAAGGGCGAGCGGATCGTGTTCATCCGCACCCTGGTCAACACCGAACGCGACAAACCCGGCGGCGGCCGGGCGATCGAGCGGGTCGCCACCGGGCAATACCTCTGACGATGGCGCTGCCCAAGATCTGCGGCATCGAGACCGAGTACGGGATCGTCACCCGCGGTGGCCTCGAGGTCAATCCGATCGCAGCGTCGTCGATGCTGGTGAACGCCTACGTCAACGAGCTCGCCGGCAAGGTGGGCTGGGACTTCGAGGACGAGATGCCCGGCAACGACGCCCGCGGCTTCTTCCTCGACGACGCCATGCCGCCCGAGGTGGAGACGCACCTCGTCAACGCGGTGCTCACCAACGGCGCCCGCTTCTACGTCGATCACGCCCACCCCGAGGTCTCCACCCCGGAGGTCCTCGACGCGCGGGCGGCGGTCGTGTTCGACCGGGCGGGGGAGCTGATCGTGCGCAAGGCGATGGACGTCGCCCGGCGCACGCTCGGCGACGGCGGCGAGATCGTCGTCTACAAGAACAACTCCGACGGCAAGGGCAACAGCTACGGCTGCCACGAGAACTACCTCGTGGCCCGGGAGGTGCCCTTCGGTCGGATCGTGGCGCAGGTCACGCCGCATTTCGTGACCCGTCAGGTGTTCTGCGGCGCAGGCAAGGTCGGGTGCGAGCTCCCCGGTGTGTCGAGCCGTGCCGTGCCGTTCCAGCTCAGCCAGCGGGCCGATTTCTTCGAGGAGGAGGTCGGCCTCGAGACCACGCTGAAGCGGCCGATCGTCAACACCCGCGACGAACCGCACTGCGACGCGACCAAGTACCGGCGCCTCCACGTGATCGTCGGTGACGCCAACATGGCCGAGGTCGCGACGCTGCTCAAGGTGGGCACGACGGCCATCGTGCTGGCGATGATCGAAGACGACGTGCTCGGCCCGGATCTCGCCCTCGCCGATCCCGTCCAGGCGATCCGGTCGGTGAGCCACGACCCGAGCCTCACGCGCACGGTGACGCTGCGAGACGGGCGCCGGATGACGGCGCTCGAACTGCAAGGGGAGTTGCTGGCGCGTGCCCGGGCGTACGCCGAGCGACGCGGCCTCGATGCCGTCGGGGCGACGGTGGGCGGCGAGGTCCTCGACCGCTGGGAGGCCGTGCTCGAGGGGCTGGAGTCCGACCGGGCATCGGTGGCGGGGCAGGTCGACTGGGTGGCCAAGGAGCGCCTGTTCCTCGGCTACATGGAGCGGCACGGGATCGGCTGGTCCGATCCCCGGCTGCGGGCGATGGACCTCCAGTACCACGACGTGCGCCCGGAGAAGTCCCTGGCCGCACGGGTCGGGCTCGAGCGCCTCGTCGACGAGGTCGAGGCGACCGTGGCGATGACGACCCCGCCCGAGGACACCCGGGCGTACTTCCGGGGCCGCTGCCTCGCGAAGTACGCCGCGGACGTGGTGGCCGCGAACTGGGACTCGTTGGTGTTCGACGTCGGCGCCGATCCTCTGCGGCGGGTGCCGATGATGGAGCCGCTCCGGGGGACGCGCGCCCAGGTGGGTGCGTTGCTCGATCGCTGCGACACCGCCGCTGAACTGCTGCGTGCGCTCGCCGGATAGCGCCACCGGGCCCGCCGGGGTGACGCCTGACGAGGTGCCGTTGCGCCGTTGCGCCCGCCCGGGGGCTGGCTAGGGTGGTTCGAGACCCGAGGAGTCGGAACCCATGGCAGAGCGGACCCAGAAGGCCAAGCCGGCACCCCAGCGCAGCGACGAGGTCGTCGAGGATGCCCCGGCGGCCACCAAGCAGGGCGAGAAGATCAAGGCCGAACTCGACGATCTCCTCGACGAGATCGACGGTGTGCTCGAGGAGAACGCCGAGGAGTTCGTCAAGAGCTACGTGCAAAAGGGCGGCGAGTAGCCGGGTGCAACCGTTCCCGAACGCAGGCCGGTAGCGTCGGGTCCCCGATGACCCGCCTCCTGCTCGTCCGCCACGGCGAATCCAACGTCACCGTCGAGCGCCGCATCGGCGGCCTGCTCACCTGCTCGGGGTTGTCCGAGCTCGGGCGTCGGCAAGCCGCCGCACTCGCCGAGCGGGTGGCCCGGGGCCACGAGCCACCAGTCGACGTGCTGCTGTCCTCGACGTTCCCGCGCGCCCGGGAGACGGCCGAGATCGTCTCCGGAGCGCTCGAGCTCCCCGTGGTGAGCCACGTCGATCTCGGAGAGCACGATCCGGGGCCGGAGTGCGACGGACTCACCTTCGAGGACTACGTCGAGCGCTACGGGCGCGGCGACTGGGAGCACGATCCGTACGCCCACGGATTCCCCGGCGGGGAGACGCTCGCAGCGTTCCAGCACCGAGCGGCCGATGCCCTCGCCCGAGTGGCACGCGACCACGACGGTGCCTCGGTGATGGTGGTGTGCCACGGCGGGGTCATCGATCGCGCCGTGCGCCTGTTCCTGCAGGCACCCGCCACCGGCGGCTTCGAGGTGCACACGCTGAACACGTCGATCACCGAGTTCCTGCTCGTGCGGCCCGGGCGCTGGCGCATGCTGCGCTACAACGACGCAGCGCACCTGGCCGGCCTGCCCGCCGAGACGCCCCGCAGCTGACCGTGGCCCGGTGGGACCACGTCGTCGTCGGCGCCGGGTCCGCCGGATGCGTGCTCGCAGCACGCCTGAGCGAGGACCCGAAGCGCCGGGTGCTGCTGCTGGAGGCCGGTCCCGACGGTCGTCCCGACGGGGTGGCGTCGGCCGACTTCTTCGCCGCTACGGCCACCCCGGACCGGCTGTGGGACGACGTCGTCGCCAGCCGTACCGCGGCGCAAGGACCGCGCCCGTACCTGCGGGGCAAGGGGATCGGCGGCTCGGCATCCGTCAACGCGCTGCTGACGATCCCGGCGATGCCCGGCGATCACCATCGCTGGGAGCGGTCCGGGGCTCGCGGGTGGGGGTGGCGGGAGGCGGCGCGGCTCGGTCGCCGTGCGCTGTCGGTGCTGCGTCCCGTCGTGCTCGAGGACGACACGCCGGTCGACGCTGCGGTCGGTGAAGCGGTCGCGGAGGTGGCCGGGCTGCTGACGGCGGGCGCGCCGCTGGCGCTGCGGGACGGGCAGCGCTGGTCGGTGGCCGAGGCCTACCTGGCGCCGGCGCGCGCCCGGGCGAACCTGACGGTGCGGGCCGACGCCCCGGTGACCCGGTTGGCGCTGCACGGTCGCCGGGCCGTCGGCGTGGAAATCGCAGGCGGCGAGGTGATCGAGGCCGGCGAGGTCGACGTGTGCGCCGGGGCGATCCACACCCCGTGGCTACTGCTGCAGTCCGGGATCGACGCCGCCGGCCTCGGCGCCGGATTGCAGGATCATGTTGCGACACAAGCGGTGTTGGTGCTCGACCCCGCGGCCCGAGCCCCGGCGGTGCGTTCGGGTCCGGCCTTCACCCGGTTCGTGCCGTTCCGGGTGGGACGCCTCGACCATGACGCCCAGTTGCTGCCGATGGCCTGGTCGGGTCCGGGGCTCGACGGCGCACGGTTCGCCCTGGTGATGGCCGCGCTGATGCGGGTGCACTCGACGGGCACGGTGCGGCTCGATCCCGCCCGTCCCGACGGTCCGCCGCTCGTCGACTTCGACGGCCTGCGCGACGAGCGTGACCGGGCCGGGTTGGCGGCGGCGGTGCGCCTCCTGGTGGACGTGGTCGGGCATCCGGCCGTCCGCCGGATCGCACCGGAGATCGCCATGGACGCCGCCGGGACCCCGCCGGAGGCTCTCGTCGAGGACGGTGTGCTCGCGTCGTGGTTGCCTGCC
>JBILVB010000053.1:0-20594 GCA_044370695.1 Acidimicrobiales bacterium
CCCACGCCGGCGCCCCCGACGCCTTCACCGACCTGATCCGCCTCGCGCTCGAGCTCGCCTCCGCCTGACCCGTCCCCGGCCGCGGCCCGCTCCCACGCCGGCCCGCTCCCGCGCCGGCTCGCTCCCCCGCCGGCCCGCTCCCACGCCGAAGTGGTGCGTGCGCGGCATCGGGCGATGCCGCTGGCGCACCACTTCGCGGGGGTGCAGCGGTACGGCTGGGGTGCAGCGGTGCGGGCGGTGCAGCGGTACGGCGGGGCGTCAGGGGAGGGGGGCGACGGTGCCGACGAAGGCCTGGTCGTCGTGGTGCACGGCGAAGCCGAGGCGCTCGTACATCGTCACGGCGGCGACGTTGGCCGCGTCGACGTACAGCATCCCGGTGCCCACCCCCTTGCGGGCCAGCCAGTCCAGCCCGGCGAGCGTGAGCGCCCGACCCAGGCCGAGGCCGTGGAAGTCGGGGTCGACGGCGATGACGTAGATCTCCCCGAGCGCCTCGCTCGCAGCGGTCGCCGGGTGGATCTTGGTCCAGCAGAAGCCGGCGAGTCGCCCGTCGCGCTCGTGCAGCAGGAACCCGTCCGCATCGAACCACGGTTCGCGCGCCCGGGCCTGCAGCATGGCGCGCTCCCAACCGCCCTGCTCGGGATGCCAGTGGAACGCCCGGTTGTTCACCGCCAGCCACGCCTCGTCGTCGGCCCCGGGGCGGAACGGCCGGGTGTCGAGGGAGAAGGCGAGCCCGGTCGGCAGCGGCCGGCGCATCTGGTGCAGCACCCGGTCCGGGGCGAGCCCCACCGCCTCGGCGAGGCGCCGGTGCACCCCCGTCGCTTCGAACACCCACCAGTGCACCGGGCCCCCGCCCTCGCCGGCCACCACCTCGAGCGCTGCGGCCAACAGCTCCGGCCCGATCTCGCCCATCTCGTAACGGTGGTGCGGGTCCACGACCAGCTCCAACCCCCACGAGTCGTTGCCCCGGCTGACCTGCGCATACGCCACCGGATGCGAGTGGCCGGGCTCCCAGGCCACCAACCCGGCGAACCCGGCCCGGCCGCCCTCCATCAGATCGAGCCAGGCGTGATCCCCGAGCGGGCGGTACCCGTCGGCCCGCTCGACGGCCGCGAGCAGTTCGCCCACCTCGGCGACGTCCTTGTCGAGCATCCGACGCTTGATCTCGAGTCGCCGCACGCCCCCTACCGTACCCAGGGGCGCCGGCGCGGCACCCGGGGCGCCCGCTCGGCCCGCCACGTCCAGCACGACCGGTGCCAATGCCGGCGCTCCTCGGGCGCCGCGACCGGCACCACCACCACGTGCCCGGTGCCGGGCGGGATCTCCCCGTGGCAGCCCGGGCACCGATACGTCTTCACCGCCTGGAACGGCTGCACCGCTCGGACCTCGACCCCGGCCTCGCCGTGGTCGCCTGCCCCGTTCACGCGAACAGCGCCCAGGCCACCAGCGCCACCGACACCAGCAGGCCGGCGGCGACGAACACGTAGTCCGACGGGCGGCGCCGGCGGATCCGGTGGGGGTTGAAGCCCATGGGCCACAGTCTGGCGCCGGCACCGCCCGGCGTTAGGGTCGGCGGTCATGGAGACGATCGAAGTCACGAGGTCGGGGGGCGTCGTCACGATCACGCTCGACCGCCCCTCGGTGAAGAACGCCCTCAACGGCCAGATGTGGATCGAGCTGCGCGACACCCTCACGGCGATCCGCGACAGCGACGACGACCGGGCCGTGGTGATCACCGGCGCCAACGGCGAGTTCTGCTCCGGCGCCGACCTGTCGGGCCGGGCCGACGGCCCGCCGCCACGCCACGCCCTCGCCAACATGCGCATCGTGAGCGACGTCGCGCTCCTGCTCCACCGGCTCCCGCAGCCGGCGATCGCCAAGGTGGACGGCGTAGCCGTCGGCGCGGGCTGCAACCTGGCGCTGGCCTGCGACCTGATCGTCGCGTCCGACCGGGCCCGGTTCAGCCAGATCTTCGTGCGCCGCGGCCTGTCGGTCGACTTCGGTGGCACCTGGCTGCTGCCCCGCCTCGTCGGCCTGCACAAGGCCAAGCAGCTCGCCCTGCTCGGCGACATCATCTCCGCCGCCGACGCGCAGGCGATGGGCCTCGTCAACGCCGTGGTGCCCGTCGCCGAGCTCGACGCGTTCGTCGACGGGTGGGCCACCCGTCTCGCCGGCGGCCCGCCGATCGCCATGGCCCAGACCAAGAAGATGCTCAACGAGTCGCTGTTCCACTCGATGCACGACGCGCTCGAGGCCGAGGCCGCCGCGCAGACCGTCAACTTCGGCACGGCCGACACCGCCGAGGCGATCGCCGCGTTCCTGCAGAAGCGGGCTCCCTCGTTCAAGGGCCGTTGATCGATACCCTGGCGAACCGTGCGGTTCGCCAGGGTGCTCCTCGCCGGCCTGGGCGTGGCACTGGGCGCCGCTGCGCTCGGCGGCGTCGCCGCGCCCGCCGGCGCGCAGACCCCGACCACGGCACCGGCACCGGTCCCGGCACCGGTCCCGGCACCGGCGCCGACGACGACCGCGCCGCCGCGCACCACCACCACGCTCGCCCGGTGCGACGAACCGCCCCCGGTCGCCGTGCGGTTCACCGGCACCGTCACCGAGTCCGGGGATCGGCTCGTGCGCTTCGCCGTCGACACCGTGACCGTCGGGTCGTTGCCCGCCGACCGCCCCGTCGAGGTCGACTTCCCCGACGACGCCCGGTTCCTGCGCCCCGGGCGGGCCTACCTCGTCACCGCCGCGGCCGACCGCGAGGTCGACCGGCTCGTGTCCAAGGTGCGCACCCCGCGCGGCACGCCGGCCCACTGCGCCGCCGCCGATCCGATCGTCACCACCGGCGCCGACGGGACCCCGGTCGACACCGGGCTGCTCGCCGGCCTGTCCGGCACGGGGTCGACGGCGCTGTGGTACGTCCTCGCGCCGATCGGGGTGGCGATCGGGGTGCTGAGCGCCCTGTCGATCGTCAAGCACCTGGTCGGCTGGGCCGGTCGGGCGGCGGGCCGCGCCGTCGACCGTGCCGTCGACGAGTCCGTCGACCGCCGCTGAACCCCGCCCGAGCGGGCCGCCGGCTCAGCCCGCGGCCGCGATCGCGGCGCCGGCGCGGGCCTTCAGTTCGGTGACGGCCTCGGCGAGACCGCCGGGGTGGCGGAACAGCGCCGTGCCGGCCACGAACGTGCGGGCCCCCGCCGCAGCGGCATGGCCGATCGTGTCGGCGGTGATCCCGCCGTCCACCTCGATCGTCACGTCGAGGCCGCGCTCGGCCACCAGCGCCCGCACCTCGGCGATCTTCGGCGCCATCGACGCGAGGTACCTCTGACCGCCGAACCCCGGGTTCACGGTCATCACCAACACCAGGTCGACGAGGTCGAGCACGTGCGCGATCGCCGCCACCGGTGTCGCCGGGTTCAACGCCACGCCGGCCGTCGCCCCCAACTCCCGTACCGCAGCCAGCGATCGGTGCAGGTGCGGCACGGCCTCGGCGTGCAGGATCAGCCGCTCGCAGCCCGCCTCCACCCACCGGGGGGCCAGCACCTCGGGGGTGAGCACCATCAGGTGCGCCTCGAACGGGATCGTCGTCACCCGGCGCACGGCGGCCACCGTGTCGGGACCGACGGTCAGGTTCGGCACGAACTGGCCGTCCATGATGTCCCACTGGATCAGGTCGGCCCCCGCCTCCTGGAGCGCAGCGACCTCCTCGCCGAGGCGGGCCAGATCGGCAGGCAGGATCGACGGGGCGATGCGGACGACGTCGTCGGCGGGCACGGCCCGGCACCGTACCGGCGGCGCCGGGCCGGTACCGTCCCGGCGGTGCCGGCCTGCGAACCCGTCGTCGAGCTGCGCGCCGACAAGGTGGTCGCGGGCGGCGACGCGCTGTGCCGGGAACCCTCGGGGCGGGTCGTGCTCGTCGGCGGCCTGCTCCCCGGGGAGACCGGCCTCGTCGCGCTCGCCGACGAGCGCCCCCGGCTCGCCCGAGGCCGCCTCGTCGAAGTGCTCGACGCGTCGCCGGACCGGATCCCCGCGGCCTGCCGGCACGTCGCCCGGGGCTGCGGCGGCTGCCCGTGGGCGCACGTCGAGCCGGCCGCGCAGCGCGAGCTCAAGCGGGCGGTGGTCACCGAGGCGCTGGCCCGCATCGGTGGGATCACCGCCGAGGTGGCACCGGGCCCGGTGCTGGCCGCCGAGGGGTATCGCACGACGCTGCGTCTCGCGGCGAACGGGCCGGCCGGTGCGCTCGGGTTCCGGCGGGCGCGGTCCCACGGCGTGGTCGACACGCCCGACTGCCTCGTCGCCCACCCGGCGCTCGCCGAACTGCTCGCCCGGGTGCGCGCCCCCGGCGCCCGGGAGGTGCAACTGCGCGTCGGCGCGGCGACGGGGGAGCGCGCCGCGACCGCACTCGGTGGAGGCCGGCTCGTCGGCGTCCCCGACGGCGTCGCCACCGGGCCCGACGCGGTCGTGCACGAGGTGATCGCCGGGCGCCGGCTGCGGATCTCGGCCGGATCGTTCTTCCAGACCCGCGCCGACGGCGCCGCGGCGCTCGTCGCGGTCGTGGCCGACGGGCTGGCCGACGCCCCCGACGGGCCGTTCCTCGACGCCTACGGCGGGGTCGGGCTGTTCGCCGCCACCGTCGCCGGCGGCCGCCCGGTCACCCTCGTCGAGTCGTCCCGGTCCTCGTGCGCCGACGCCGCGCACAACCTCCCCGGTGCCACCGTGGTGGCCCGCCCGGTCGAACGCTGGTCGCCCACCCCGGCCGCCGTCGTCGTCGCCGACCCCCCGCGCGCCGGGCTCGGCCGCGACGGGGCACGGGTGATCGCCGCCACCGGTGCGGTCCGGGTGGCGCTCGTGTCGTGCGACCCGGTCGCGCACGCCCGCGACCTGGCCCTGCTGGTGGGCGCCGGTTACGAACGGCACCGCACGGTCCTCGTCGACCTGTTCCCGCACACCCCCCACGTCGAGGTCGTCTCGATCCTGGGCCGCTGAACACGGCCCCGAACGGCGACGGCGTTCCCGGTTTCGCTCATCCGCCGGCCCGAGCGCTCCGAATACCTCGTCGTGACGCCCCCGCTGTCGGAGCTCTCCGACACCACCCTCGTCGTCGGCGTCGCCCGATACCGCCACGAGGCGCTCGCCGAGCTCTACCGCCGCCACGCCGGCGCCGTGTTCGGCCTCGCCCGGCGCCTGCTGTCGGACACCACGGCGGCCGAAGAGGTGGTGCAGGAGGTGTTCCTCCGGCTGTGGAACAGCCCGGACCGTTTCGACCCGGCCCGCGGGTCGCTGCGCAGCTACCTGCTCGCGCAGACCCACGGCCGGGCGGTCGATGCGCTGCGCGCCGACGGCGCCCGCCGCCGGCGCGAGGAACGCGACGCCCGCAACACCGTCGACGCCGGATACGACCTCGAGCGCGAGGTCACCGATCTCGCCGTCGCCGACTACGTGCGCCGGGCCCTCGGGGTGCTGCCCGACGCAGAACGCAACGCCATCCAACTCGCCTACTTCGGCGGGTTGACCTACCGGGAGGTCGCCGACCGGCTCGGCGAACCGGAGGGCACGGTGAAGAGTCGCATACGGGTCGGACTGAAGCGGTTGCGCACCGAGTTGCTCGCCGCCGGTGTGGCGATGGGGGAGGGGTGACCATGAACGAACGGCTCGACGACCTGCTCGGTGCCTACGCACTCGACGCCGTCGATCCCGACGAGCGGGCGGAGATCGACGCGTACCTCGCTGTCGATCCCCGGGCCCGGGCCGAGGTGGACGCCCACCGCGAGGTGGCCACCATGCTCTCCTTCGGCGGAGGGCCCGCCCCGGCCGGGTTGTGGGAGCGCATCAGCAGCGCGCTCGACGCCGACCACGCCGTCCCGCCGCCGTTGCGGCTGCCCCCGTCGCTGCGGCTGCCCCCGCCCGACCCGGACGTGGTGCCGACCCTCGTGCCGGTGCCCGCACCGGTCGCACCGGTGATCCCGATGCGACGCCGCCCAGGGGCACGCCCGCTGGTGGGCCTCGCCGCAGCGGTCGCGCTCGCGGTCGGGGTGGCCGGCGGGCTCGCCGGCGGTCTCGCGCTCGCCCGGAACTCCGGCCCGGCGGCGGTCAGCGCAGCCGACCGGTACGCGGCGGCGGCGCAGGAGCCGGGCGCCCGTCGCGTCGAGTTGCGGTCACCGGCGGGCGACAGCGTGCCGGCGGTGGTGCTGCCCGACGGCACCGGCTACCTCGACAGCCGACCGCTGGCCACGCTCCCCGACGGCGAGACCTACCAGCTGTGGGCGGTCACCACCTCGGGTCGGGTGATCTCGGTCGGCGTGCTCGGCAACCGTCCCGGCGTGCAGTCCTTCACCGTGGCCGAGCGGCCCGCTGCGCTCGTGGTCACCAAGGAACGCACCCCCGAGGGTGTCGAGCGCTCCAGCGAACCGGCGGCGTACGCCGGCGACGTCGCCTGAACGCGGTCGGGGCGGGACGCCGCGCGCCCCGCCCCGACCGTGCCCCGCCCCCGACCGTGCGGCGTCACTCCTTCACGACGACCGCCGTGACCATGTAGCGCATGCCTTCGCTCGTCTCGGCGTGGGTGAGGATGTGGCAGTGCCAGGCCCACACCCCCGGGTCCTGCATCGTGTACAGCACGCTGAAGCGCTCACCGGGGCCGATCGTGATCGTGTCGGAGAAGTACGGCTGGTCGAGCAGCTTGCCGTCCCGGGCCACCACCAGGCCGTGCGGTTGATGCATGTGCATCGGGTGCCACATCAGCCCCTCGTTGTAGTAGTGCACCAGCATCGACTCGCCCACCTTGGACACGTAGCCCTGGGTGAGCGGGAAGCTCTTGCCGTTGAGCGACAGGCCGATGTTGCCGGCGTCGTTCAGCGTCATGACCACTTCCTGCTCGATCCTGCCGTCGGTGTCGAGCAGCTTGCCGTTCACGTCCTTCATGAACGAGAGGTACTTCTCCGTGTAGCTCGACCAGTCGCCGCCCTTCGGGCCGATCAGCAGCGCCCCGGCGAGGCCGTTGGGGATCTGGATCTGGGCGTTGTGGTGCGAGTGGTACATGCCCACGGCCGGCTCGAGGGCCGTGAACTCGTAGGTGAACGACTCACCGGGCTTGGTGGCCGGCTGCGTGTACGGGTCGACGCCGTCGAGCGCGTTGGGCACCCGGATCCCGTGCAGGTGCAACGACGTCGACTGCGGCAGGTCGTTCTTCAGCACGATCTTCAGCTTGTCCCCGACGTTGGCCCGCATGACCGGACCCGGCACCTGGCCGTTGTAGGTCCAGGCCTTCACGAACTTGCCCGGCTCGACCTCCCAATCGACGATCTTCGCCGTCAGGTCGAACTGCTTGGTGCCGTCGGGGAGGACCTTCGGATCGAGCGGCTGGTTGCCCAGACCCTGCGAGGTGAGCTTCGGCTCGGCCAAGCCGTTGTACTGCAGGAACTTCTTCGCAACATCCTCCATCTTGGCGTCCATCTGCTCGTTGGTCATGCCGTTCATGCCGTCGTTGAGGCCGGCCCCGCCGGCCCCGCCGGCACCGCCCGCCGCACCGCCGGCGCCCGCCACGGCGCCCTCGGCCACCGTCAACGAGCCGGTCATGCCGGCTGCACCGTGCCCGGCGATGTTGCACAGCAACTCGAAGGTTCCGGCCGGGATCGTGCCCAAGTCGAGCGTGTAGGACTGGCCGGCCTTGATGTTCGGCGTGACCTTCACGCCTTTCACCTCGAGGTTGTGCTCGATCGAACCGTTGTTGGTGATCCGCAGCTTGAGCGGCCCGGGCGGGGCCGTGATCGCCTTCGGGGTGATGGCGAACTCGGTGAGGCTCACGTCGATCTCGGTGCCGGCCGCCGCCGGTCCGGTGGCATCGGATCGGTTGGCGACGATGACCGCCACGATCGCCACGAGGAGGCTGAAGACGGCGACGGCTGCGCTGACCGTCGCGGCGGCGCTGCGTTCTGAGCGTTGCATGGCGCCGAGCGTCGCCGCCGGCGGGTCCCGGCCGCCGGGGCCGCAGGTCGCCCGATTCCCGCTACTGGTCCCCGCCGGTCAGGACTTCGGTCCCAGGTGCCGGGCCGCGTACACCGCGGCCTCGGTGCGCCGCGCCATCCCGAGCTTGGACAGCACCCCGGTCACGTAGTTCTTGACCGTCTTCTCCGCCAGGTGCAACCGGTCGCCGATCTGGCGGTTGGTCAGGCCTTCGGACATCAGCACCAGGATCCGGTGCTCCTGCTCGGTGAGCCGGCCGATGCGCTCGTCCTGCTCGGGGCCGCGCCGCACCCGTTCGAGGACCCGGGCCGTGACGGCCGGGTCGAGCAGGCTCTGGCCGGCGGCCACCTTGCGGATCGCGTCGACGAGGTCGTTGCCCTTGATCTGCTTGAGCACGTAGCCCGACGCCCCGGCCATGATCGCGTTGAACAGCGCCTCGTCGTCGGCGAACGACGTGAGGATCAGGCACGCCGTGCGCGGATGGCGCTCGCGGATCTCGCGGCACACCTCGACGCCGTTGCCGTCGGGCAGGCGGACGTCGAGCACGGCGACGTCGGGATCGAGTGCATGGACCCGGGCTGCGGCGTCGGTCGCGATGCCGGACTCGCCGATGACGGCGAGATCGTCCTCGGCCTCGAGCAGATCCCGGAGGCCTCGACGCACGATCTCGTGGTCGTCGAGCAGAAAGATCGAGATGGTGCGCGCCTCGTCGCCACTGGACATGGCGGCTGTTCTACCGTCCGAAGGGCCCCCCGGCCGCGGACCTTGGTCCTGACGGCCCGGTGCGGGCAAGGCCCATCGGCCCTAGGCTCACCCCGTGGCCACCGCATTCGACTTGGGCGAGGAGCGGGACAACGAGGCGCTCGTCGGTGCCATCCTCGCCGTCACCGGGGAGACCAGCACCCCGGTACTGCTGCGCCGGCTCGTCGAGGCGGCGTGCGATCTCACCGGCGCGCGCTACGGCGCGCTCGGGGTGATCGGCCCCGACGGGGCGTTGTCGGAGTTCGTGTACGTGGGCATCGACGCCGACGAAGCGGCCGAGATCGGCGAACTGCCCGTCGGCGAGGGGATCCTCGGCCTGCTGGTCGCCCGTCCGATGCCGTTGCGACTCGACGACCTGACCGCCCACGTCGAGTCGGTCGGGTTCCCCGCCGGGCACCCGCCGATGCACTCGTTCCTCGGGGTGCCGGTGCGCGTCCGTGGGGAGGCCTTCGGCAACCTCTACCTCACCGAGAAAGTCGGCGGTGGTTCGTTCACCGAAGGCGACGAACGGCGGGCGATGGTGCTCGCCACGGTCGCCGGCGCCGTGATCGAGAACAGCCGCCGGGTGGCGCTCGCCCGCGAGGTGGCCGTCCTCGAAGACCGTGAACGCATCGCCCGTGACCTGCACGACAGCGTGATCCAACGGCTGTTCGCCTCCGGGATGGCGCTGCAGGGTGCCACGCGGCGCATCGCCGACGACGTCGCTCGGGCGAAGGTCACCGCCGTCGTCGACGCGCTCGACGAGACCATCCGGGAGATTCGCTCGGTGATCTTCGCCGTGTCGGCCGCGTCGCGCAGCGTCGACGGTCTGCGCTCCGACGTGCTCGCCGTGTGTGCGGAGGCGGCCAACGCGCTGGGGTTCGACCCGTCGGTGCGCTTCGACGGGCCGGTCGACGCCGCGATCACCGAAGGACTCGGCGACCACGTGCTGGCCGTGGTGCGCGAGGGACTGGTCAACTCGGCCAAGCACGCCCAGGCGCTCAGCGCCCAGGTGACGGTCCAGGTGCGCGACGGGTGGGTCCGGGTGGCCGTGCGCGACGACGGCCGGGGACCCGACGGCCAGTCCGGACCGGGCGGACGACAGGGGCTCAGGAACCTGCGCTCGCGCGCCGAGGCGCTCGGGGGTCGGCTCACCTTCGGCGCTACCGAGCCCATCGGTGCAGAACTGCGTTGGGAGGTCCCGCTCGGTTGAGCCTCGCCGGGCGCCGGGTCAGCCCAGTGGAGCAGGTGCTGCGCCGGCGATGCAGCGCACGAGCGACGACGACGTCACCACCCCGATCGGGGAGCCGGGGGGTTCGCACACCACGACCGCACCGTCGGCGAGTTGGTCGAGCAGGTCGGCGACGCCGGTGTCGGGCCCGACGACGGTGGCCGGTCGCAGGGCGTCGCCGACGAGGCGGGGCCGGCCGTCGAGCCAGCGGGTGTTGCGGGCGTGCACCATCGCCCGGTGGTCGACGATCCCGACCACCGCCGTGCCCCGCAGCACGGGCAGCGCGTCCGTGCCACCCCGGGCGAGGAGCTCCCAGGCCGAGGCGAGCGATTCGCGCTCGTACACGCTGATCACCCCGGCCGCCATGACGTCGCGGGCCGTGAGCTGGGACAGCAGGCGCACCACGCACTGGGGGAGTTGGACGGGCACATCACCGAGCATGCCGATGGCTGGCGTCATGTCGGGAGGGTCACCGGTCGGTCGATCGCGGGGACCTTCGTCCCCGGCTCGTGCGGCAGGATGCGACGGTGGGCGCGGTCCTGGTGTGCGTGGGGGATCTGCTCCACGACGTCGTGGTGCGGCCCGACGGCCCGATCCGCTGGGGCACCGACACGACCAGCCGGGTGGTGCGCAGCCCGGGCGGCAGCGCGGCGAACGTGGCCCGTGCGGCAGCCGCGCTCGGCGCCCGGTCCCGGGTGGTGGCCCGCGTCGGCGCGGACGGGGCCGGCGAGGAACTCGCGGTGGCGCTCGACGCAGCCGGGGTCGAGCCGGTCCTGCAGCGGTCGGGTCGCACCGGGACCGTGGTGGTGATCGTCGGGACCGACGGCGAGCGCACGATGCTCACCGACCGCGCGGCGTCCGGCGCGCTCGACGGCCTGCCGGCCGGCTGGGACACCGGGATCGCCTGGCTGCACCTGCCGCTGTACGGGTTGGCGGACGAACCGATGGCCGCCGTGCTGCTGGCCGCGGCGCGCGCCGCCGGCGCGGCCGGGGTGCCCGTGAGCGTCGGGCTGTCCTCGACGGAACTCGTGGAGCGCCTGGGCCGCAACGGGTTGGGTCGTGCGTTGGATGCGATCGCACCGAGCGTGGTCTTCGCGAACGCCGACGAGGACCGCGCCGCCGGCCCGCTCGGGCACCCGGTCGTGGTCACCCGCGGCGCGGCGCCGGTGGTGGTGCGCGCCGCCGGCGGTGCGCCGCTGCTCGAGGTCCCCGTCCCGGCGGTGGCCTCCGTGGTCGACACCACCGGGGCCGGCGACGCGTTCGTCGCCGGGTTCGTGGTCGCGGCGATGGCCGGGTCCGCCGTGGCTGCGGCCGTCTCGGCCGGGATCGGCGCCGCCGGCGCCGCCGTGGGCTCGCTGGGTGCCAGGATCGAGGCCCGATGACGCTCCCGGTGCGCTGCAGCGACGAGGTGCGCACCGCGCTGGCCGAGGGCCGGCCGGTCGTGGCACTCGAATCGACGATCTTCTCCACGCTCGGCCTGCCGGCCCCCGCCAACGCCGAGGCGCTCGCCCGTTGCGACGCGGCGGTCCGCGCCGCCGGTGCGGTCCCGGCGGTCACCGCCGTGCTCGACGGGGAGGCCCGCGTCGGTCTCACGCCGAGCGAGTCGGCCCGGGTGTGCGGGCCGGCCCGCAAGATGGCCGAGCGCGACGTGCCCGTCGCGCTCGCCCAGCGGTGGGCCTACGGCGCCTCGACGGTGTCGGGCGCCCTGGCGCTGGCCGCCACGGCGGGCATCGCCGTGTTCGCCACCGGCGGGATCGGCGGTGTGCACCGCGAGGCCGAGCTGACCGGCGACGTGTCGGCCGACCTCGACGCGATCGCCACCCACCCGCTCGTCACGGTGTGCGCCGGGGCCAAGGCCTTCTTGGACCTGCCCCGCACGCTCGAACACCTCGAGACCGCCGGCGTGCCGGTGCTCGGCTGGCGTCACGACTGGTTCCCCGCGTTCTACACCCGCTCGAGCGGAATGCGCGTCCCGCACCGGGTGGAGACCGCCGCCGAGGTCGCCGCCGTGCTGCGCTGGCGCACCCGCCCCGAGCGCGGCGTGCTGCTGACCGTCCCCATCCCCGAGGCCGACGAACTCGACCCCGACGCGATCGATGCGACGCTCGACGCCGCGCTCGCCGAGGCCTCGGCCGCCGGGGTGCGCGGCGCCGCGGTCACCCCGTTCGTGCTCGGCCGCATCGCCGAGGTGACCGCCGGCGGCAGCATCCCGGCCAACCTGGCCCTCGCAGCGTCCAACGCAGCCGTGGCGGCCGAGGTTGCGGTGGCGCTGGCCGGTTGAGCGGGCGGGCGCCGGCGGCCGGTCAGCCCCGGCGGGCGGCCGAGCGGCGCCCGAGGCGCACGGCCCGGGCCTCGACGGTGGCGAGGTACTCGGCGCGCCGGCCGGCGTCGGCGCGGTCGAGGCCGTAGAGCGGCACCCACGAGAACCGGGTGCGCCACGAGCACAGGAGCCGGAACTGCCGGCTGACGAGCAGCTTGCCGGGCTCGCCCTCGAACAGGGCGTTGACCCGCCAGGGCGAGCCGTGCGTGGCGAACACCGCGAGGTCCCGCAGATGGCCCAGGCGGCCTCGGATCCGGTTGCGTTCGACGTCGAGGCTCATCGCGACACCGTTGACGAACACCCGGTCGACGAACCCCTTCACGATCGCCGGGGCGCCCCCCCACCAGGTCGGGTACACGAACACCAACGCGTCGGCGGCCCGCAACCGCTGCGCGTACCCGGCCAGGGGATGGTCGTCGGCGCGGACGGTGCCGTGCGCCCGCCAGTCGTGCTCGGGGACCACCGGGTCGAACCCGTCGGCATACAGGTCGATCACGTCGACGGTGGCCCCGCCGGCGGTCAACCCGGCGATCACCCGGTCGCGCACCGCCGACACGAAGCTGCCCTCGAGGGGGTGCGCGTACACCACGAGCACGGTCACAGGCGGGCCAGCTCCGTCTCGACACGCCGCACGAACGCGGCGCGGGCGTCGGCGCCGACCGAGTCGAGCTCGTACAGCGCCAGCCAGTGCCGCCGGCACCGGCGCGCGGTGAGCATCCGCAGCGCCCGGTGCAAGGTGCGCCGGCCGCCGTCGCCGGTCAGGGCGACGAAGCGCCGGTTCGACCCGTAGGTGGTGATCCCCACGATGTGACGGATGTTGCGCAACAGCGGCCGCACGCGTTGGTCGCGCAGCTCGAAGGCGACCCCGGGCACGAGGACGCGTTCGAGCCACCCCTTGAGGATCGCCGGCAACCCGCTCCACCAGGTCGGGTAGACGAACACCAGCGCCTCGGCCCACCGGACCTGTGCGGCATGGTCGGCGACGTCGGCGCTGACGATCGCCTCGGTGGTGTCGTACGCCCGGCGCTCCTCGGCGGACATCACCGGCCGGAACCCTTCCCGGTACAAGTCGAGCATCCGGACCTCGTGGCCGCCCCGGCGCAGGCCGGCGACCGCAGCGCCGGCGAGGGCTGCGGAGTAACTCTCGGTGGAGGGGTGGGCGTGGACGACGAGGACCCGCAAGCCCCGAGAGCGTATGGCGGCCGGGCCCGCTGCGGCATGATGGCGCCATGGGGGAGACCGAACCGACACTGCCCGCAAGCGCCGCCGAACTCGACGCGGCCTGGTTGTCGGCGGTGCTGGGCGTGCCGATCGGTGCGTTCGAGGTCACCGACATCGGCACCGGAACCGGGATCTTCGGCGAGATCGTCCGGGTGCACCTGCCCGACGCGGGGCCCGGGGCGCCGGCCAGCGTGATCGTCAAGTTCCCCACGGCCGAGCCCTCGAACCGGGCCGTCGGCAACGCGCTCGGGATCTACGAGCGCGAGCTGCGCTTCTACCAGGAGGTCCTGCCCCGCAGCCCCTTGCGCGCGCCCCGCTGCTACTACGCCGGGTCCCGCCCCGGCGACGGGCTGCACGTCCTCGTCCTCGAGGACCTCTCGGCGCTCGAGATGGGCGACCAGGTCGCCGGGATCAGCCTCGAGCGGGCCGAAGCGGTGATCGACGCGCTGGCCGGGCTGCACGCTGCGTGGTGGGAGCACCCCGAGCTCGACGGCTTCGACTGGCTGCCCGAGGTCGACGCGCCCGCCTACGCCGCGGTCGTGCCCGACATCTACCGCACGGGGCTGCCGGTGCTGCGGGACCGGTGGACCGACGCCGTGGGCGGCGCCGCGGTCGCGCTCGCCGAGGCCCTCGCGCCGCGCTTCGAGGAGATCATGGGGCGCTGCGGCATCGGCCCGCAGACCGTGATCCACACCGACTCGCGCCTCGACAACCTGTTCTTCGGGCCCGACGGTTCGGTCACGCTGATCGACTTCCAGCTCGCCCTGCGCGGCCGGGGGGTGAGCGATGTCGCCTACCTGATCGGGTCGTCGATGGAGCCCGACCTGGCGGCGCAACACTGGGAGTCGCTGCTGCGCCGATATCACGACGCCCTGCTCGCGGCCGGAGTGGAGAGCTACCCGTTCGCTCAGTGCCGCGACGACTATCTCGAACACGTGTTGTATTACCTGTGCTCGCCGATGTCGCTGATCGCGACGTTCGACACGGGCAACGAGCGGGGCGCGGCGCTCACCCGGGCCTTCACCACCCGCTTCTTCCGCCACGCCGTCGACTGCGGGGCGGCCGCCGCCCTCGAGCGCTGAGCCCGGTGGATCCCAGCGGTCTCACCCCGGCGTTCCTGTCCGACGTCCTCGGTGCCGAGGTCGTCGCCGTCGAGCAGAGCCGGGTCGGTACCGGGCAAGTCGGCATGAACGTGCGCTGCCGGCTCACGTACGCGGGGGCCCGCCCCGACCACCTGCCCGAGTCGGTGGTGGCCAAGCTGCCCTCCGACGACCCGACGAGCCGGGCGGTCGGGCTCGCGTTGCGGAACTACGAGCGCGAGGTCGGCTTCTACCGCGAGCTCGCCCCCACCGTCGACGTGCGCAGCCCGCGGTGCTGGTTCGCCGACCGGGACGACACCACCGGCGACTTCGTCCTCGTGCTCGAAGACCTCGCGCCGGCGGTGCAGGGCGACCAGATCGCCGGGTGCGGCGTCGAGCACGCTGCGCTCGCCCTCACCGAGCTCGCCGCGCTGCACGCGCCGCGCTGGGGTGACGCTTCGTTGGCGGCGATCGAGTGGCTGCAGCGGCGCGAACCGGGCGATCTCGAACGGCTGCAAGCGCTCTACGACGGCTGCCTCGAGCCGTTCGTCGCCCGCTACGGCGCCCGGCTCACGCCCGAGCAGGTCGATCTCGCCCGCCGGTTCTCGGCCCGGATCGGCGCGTTCCTCGCCCTCGGGGTCCCGCCGTTCACCGTCACCCACGGCGACTACCGCCTCGACAACCTCCTGTTCGGCACCGCCGATGGGGGCTACCCGGTGGCCGTCGTCGACTGGCAGACCCCGGGGCTCGGGGTGGCGTTCTCCGACCTCGCCTACTTCTGCGGCGCCGGTCTGCGCACCGAGGACCGCCGCACCCACGAGCGCGACCTGGTGCAGCACTACTGCGACGAGCTGCGCGGCCGAGGGGTCGACGTCGGCCCCGACGCGTGCTGGGCGGGCTACCGGCGGTTCGCGTTCAGCGGCGTGATCATGAGCGTCGTCGCGTCGATGATCGTGGGGCAGACCGAACGGGGCGACGACATGTTCGTCGCGATGGGCTCACGGCATCTCCAGCACGCCCTCGACCTCGACTCGCTCACTGCGCTCGGCTGACGCGGCGTCGGCCGTGGCTCGGGCCCACGCAAGGTCGGCCTTGCCGGCGGGGGAGCGGCGCACGGCGGGGACGACCACCATCCGCTTGGGCAGCTTGAAGCGAGCCAGGCGCGCCTCGGCGGCGGCGAGCACCTCGGCGTCCGCCGGTCGCCGCCCGGGCCGGAACTGCACGAGCGCGACGATCTCCTGACCCCACCGCTCGCTCGGGCACGCGGTCACGACGCAGTCGTCGACGTCGGGGTGGGCGCGCAGCGCCTCCTCCACCTCCTCCGCGAACACCTTCTCCCCGCCGGTGTTGATCGTGCGGGCGTCGCGGCCGTGCACCACGATCGTGCCGTCGGCCCGGCGGCTCGCCCGGTCGCCGGGCACCCCGTGGCGCACCCCGCCGACCACCGGGAAGGTGCGGGCGGTCGCGGTCGGGTCGCCGAGGTAGCCGAGCGCGAGGCGGCCCGCGCTCGCGAGCCAGCCCACCTCGGCCTCGCCCGGTCCGAGGGGGCGGGTCAGGTCGTCGGAGAGCACCGTCGTGACGAGGTTGGCCTCGAACGACCCGGGCGTCGAGCCGTGGCTCGCCACGCGCACCACCTGCCCGCCGACCTCCGACGAGCCGAGCCCGTCGACCACCAGCACCGTCGGCAGCCGTTGCAGCAGTGCGTCGATCACCCGGGTCGACAACGGGGCGCCGCCGGAGAGCAGCACGGTGAGCGACGACGTGTCGTAGTGGCGCCGGTCGAGTTCGGCGAGCAGCGGCACGCAGAACGGGTCGCCCACCACGGCGAGCGAGGTGACGCGCTCGTGCTCGACGGACCGCCACACCGCAGCCGGGTCGAAACGGTCGGGCTGTTCGGGTACCACGACGGTTCCACCGCCGATCAGCGTGCGCAGCGCCACCCACTGCCCGGCGCCGTGGATGAACGGCGGGGTCGGCAACAGCCGAATCGGGGCGGTCGCCGCCGCCACGACGTCGTCGAGCGACGTCGCATCGCGCGGGACCCCGAAACAGGCGATCAGGGCGTCGGCTTGACGCCACAGCACGCCTTTCGGGCGGCCGGTCGTGCCGCCGGTGTAGAGGATGTACCGGTCGTCGGGCGACGCGACCACCGGGGGTCCGGCCGGGTCGGCGCGGGCGAGGAGGTCGTCGAACCACAAGGCGCCCGGCACGAGCGGCGTCGCAGAACCGTCGCGAACCTGGACGAGCAACCGCAACGACGCCACGGCGGGTGCGGCCTCGGCCACGGCGTCGGCGTAGCCGGAATGGAACACCAGGGCGCCGGCCGCCGCGTCGGAGAGCACGTAGCGAAGCTCTTCGGCGACGTAGCGGTAGTTGACGTTGAACGGTGCCACCCGGGCGCCGAACGCGCCGAGCATCGCGACGAGGAACTCGGTGCCGTTGTGCAGGCACAGGCCGACGTGATCCTGCGTCGAGCGCCACGGCTCGATCGCAGCCGGGTCATCGTGGGCGCCGAACCCGCTGCGGTGCAGGGCGTCTGCGAAGCGGCGACTTCGTTCGGCGAGCTCGCGCCAGCGCAGTCGGCGCGCACCGTCGATGAGGGCGAGGGCGTCGGGGCGGGCCCGAGCCAGGGCGTCCACGACCGCGGGCACCGTCGTCTCCACCACGCCGCCGACGCTACGCGGCGCTGCCTGCCGGCTCCAACGAGCGCAGCGCCGATGGCAGGATGCGCACCCATGGGGGATTTCTTGACCAGCTATGCCGAGACCCAACCCACCAAGCCCGCCGTGATCGACGACCGCGGTCACGGCGAGGTCCGCACGCTCGACTTCGCCGGGTTGAACGCAGCGGCGAACCGGCTCGCTCACGTGTTCCTGGACAAAGGCGCCGGCGCGGGTCGCAAGGTGGTGTGGTGTGGGCAGAACTCGATCGGGATCGTCACGGCGATCAACGCCTGCCGCAAGATCGGGGTGACGGCGGTGCCGTTGAACTACCGGTTGTCGGCCGACGAGGCGGCGTACGTGACCGACCACTCCGACGCGGTGATCGCCTACGTCGACGCCGAGTTCGCCTCGCTGTTCGCCGAGATCCGCGACCGGATCCCCAAGGTGGAGCACGTGCTGGTCTTCGACGGGGCGCCACTGCCCGGGCAGGAGTCGTGCGACGAACTCGTTGCGGCCGCACCGAATGACGAACCACCCGCAGGGGTGCCGGGTGCCGTGATGATCTACACGTCGGGCACGACCGGCAAGCCCAAGGGTGCGTTGCGGCGTGGCACGGGCGATCCCGCCCAGACCCAGCAGATGATCGCCTTCTACGGCTATCGCTCCGACGACGTGTACCTGACGACGGGCCCCCTCTACCACAGCGGTCCCGGCGGGTTCATGGGCATCGGCCAGCTCCTCGGCCAGACGGTGGTGGTGCAGCGCAAGTTCAACCCGGAGGACTGGCTGCGCCTCGTCGACACCTACCGATGCACCTCGACGTTCTCGGCGCCCACCCCGATCCGGATGATCTGCAACCTCCCGCAGGACGTGAAGGACCGCTACGACCGGTCCTCGATGCGGGTGATGATCGCCAACGCCGCTCCGTGGCCGTTCGCGCTCAAGCAGCAGTACGTCGCGAACTTCCCGCCCGAATCGCTCTGGGAGGTGTACGGCTCGACCGAGATGGGGGTGAACTGCATCCTGCAGCCGGCCGACCAGATGCGTAAGCCCGGCTCGTGCGGGCGTCCGGCGCCCGGGGTCGAGATCCGGCTGTACGACGACCAGGGCAACGTGGTCGACGGGATCGGACCGGAGCACACCGGCGAGTTGTTCGTGCGCTCCGCGTCGATGTTCGCCGACTACTACAAGCAGCACGACAAGTATCTCGAGGACCAGCGCGACGGCTGGCAGACCGTGGGCGACATCGCCTACCGGGACGACGAGGGCTTCTATTACATCTGCGACCGCAAGAAGGACATGATCATCTCCGGCGGGATGAACGTGTACCCGGCCGAGATCGAAGCGGCCCTCGAGGCCCATCCCGACGTCGTCGAGGCCGCCGTGTTCGGCGTCCCGTCGGAGGAATGGGGCGAGTCCGTGCACGCCGTGGTGGTGCCCCGACCCGGTTCGGGTCTCGACGAGGCCGGCGTCATCGCCCACGCCAAGGCGGCGCTCGCCAACTACAAGGTGCCGCGGTCGGTGTCGTTCCTCGACGAGTTGCCCAAGACCGGTTCGGGCAAGGTGCTCAAGCGCGAGCTGCGCAACCCGTTCTGGGCCGGACACGACCGCCGGGTCTGAGAGGTCCGACGCGTTCAGGCGCCGATGGCGTGGTACCCGCCGTCGACGTGGACGATCTCGCCGGTGGTGGCCGGGAACCAGTCCGACAGCAACGCCACGCAGGTGCGGGCGACCGGCTCGGGATCGTTGACCGACCACCCGAGCGGCGCCCGGCGCTCCCACGCGTCCTCGAACTCGGCGAACCCGGGGATCGACTTGGCGGCCATCGTGCGGATCGGGCCGGCCGCGACGAGGTTGCAGCGGATCCCCTTGGCGCCCAGCTCGCGGGCCAGGTACCGGTTGGTGGACTCGAGTGCCGCTTTCGCCACGCCCATCCAGTCGTAGGCCGGCCAGGCGACCGTGGCGTCGAAGTCCAACCCGAGCAACGTCGAGCCGGCCGGCATCAACGGTACGAACGCGTCGGCGAGGGCCTTGAGCGAGTAAGCCGATACGTGGAGCGCGACGCTGACGTCGGGCCACGTGGCTTCCATGAACGTGCCGCCGAGGCACACCGCCGGGGCGAAGCCGATGGCGTGCAGCACGCCGTCGACACGGTCCCACTGCCCGGCGACGGCGTCGCGCACGGTCTCGAGGTGCTCGGGCACCGTGACGTCGAGCTCGTAGACCGGCGCAGGCCGAGGCAGCTTGCGGGCGGTCCGGGTGGTCAGCCCCATGCCACGCCCGGCGCCGGTGAGGATCACCTCGGCCCCCTGCTCCTGGGCGAGACGAGCCACCGAGAACGCGAGCGAGGCGTCGGTGAGCACCCCGGTGATGACCAGTCGTTTGCCGTCGAGCAGACCCATGGGGCCGCACCGTACCTGTGCAAGGCTGCGGGCTCATGCGCATCGGCATCCTCGGTGGTACCGGCCCGGCCGGCACTGCGCTCGGCGCCCGTCTGGCCTCCGTCGGCTACGAGGTGGTGCTCGGCAGCCGGTCGAAGTACCGGGCCATGGAGGCCCGTGACGAGGTGATCGAACGCTGGCCCGACCGGGAGCTGAAGCTCGACTGCGGGGACAACACCGCCGCCGCGATGGCCCACGTGGTGGTGCTGGCCACCCCGTGGGACTCAGCCGCGCAGACGGCGGCATCGGTGGCCGAGCACCTCGCCGGCAAGGTGGTGATCTCGATGGCCAACGCACTCGTCAAGGTCGGTCCCGAGTTCCAGCCGCTGGTCCCACCGCGGGGCTCGGTGGCGGCGCACGTGCAGGCGGCCGTCCCCCAGGCCCGAGTCGTCGCGGCGCTGCACCACCTGCCGGCCAAGGAACTCGGTCATCTCGGCGACCCGATCGAGTCCGACGTGCTCATCTGCTCCGACGATCCGAGCGCGACGGCGATCGTGTTCGAGATCGTCGAGCGGATCCCCGGGTGCCGGCCCCTCGATGCCGGTGAGCTGTCCAACGCCACGGCGATCGAGGCGTTCACCGCCGTGCTGTTGCAGCTGAACGTGCGGTACCGCACGCGGGTGGCGCCCAAGCTCACCGGGATCCGGTCCCACCGATGAGCATGCGCCTGTACGACACCGCCCGGCGTGCCGTGGTGCCGTTCGAGCCGGGCCCGCTCGTCACCATGTACACGTGCGGGATCACCCCGTACGACGCCACGCATCTCGGGCACGCCGCGGTGTTCGTCACCTACGACGTCCTGCAACGCCGGCTGATCGACCGCGGGCACGAGATCCGTTGCGTGCGCAACGTCACCGACGTCGACGACCCGCTGTTCGCCAAGGCCCGCTCCCTCGGCGTGCACTACCTCGACCTCGCCGCCGCCGAGGAGGCCCGGTTCAAGGC
>JBILVB010000203.1:0-6236 GCA_044370695.1 Acidimicrobiales bacterium
GCGGCGTCGGCCTCGGCGACCCCGGACCGTTGCAGCACATCGAGGTCCTTGGCGTTCTCGAGGAGTGCCTGGCCGAGCGCTCGGTGGGCGACCATCACCTCGTCGAGCGGCGGCGGAGCGGGGAACGCAGCACCCGATCCGAGCGTGGCCGCTCGGTCCCGGATGCGATCGGCCTCCGGCCCGGTGGTGTCACCGAGCGCCTCGGCGGCCTCGCGGACGACGGCGAGCATGGCGTTGTGCTCGTCGACCAGGTAGCCGAGGAAGACCGGCACGGTCTGGCGCAACTGCTGCAACACCGCCTGCATCATCACGGCGGTGGTCTGGGCTTTCGCCGTCGACAACTGCGGGAGGATCTCGTCGTCGATGGCGAGGATGAGGCCCTCGAGGTACTGGTCGACATCAGGGCTGGAATACATCACGCCACTCCGGGGTAGCCGAGCATCTGGGCGAATCCGAGCAGGGCCCCGCAACTCGGGGCCAGCATGTACAGGTGCAGGAACTGGTTGTGTTCCCGGCGCACACGGCGGCCGATCGCCGTCGCCACCGGGACCGCCAGGTTGATCGTGGCGAACATGGTGAACCAGCCGAGCTCCTCCGGGGTGATCTCGAACCCGGTCAGTTTGTTGTAATAGGCGAGGAAGCCGCCCTCGTCCCGGGGATGGGCCATCACGCTCGCATTGCTGAGCGCGTCCATCGTGACCATCCAGCCGAGGTCTTCGCGCGGGTCCCCGATGCGGGCGTTCTCCCAGTCGATCAGCGCGGTGACCCGGCGGTCGGCGTACAGGAAGTTGGCCGGGTTGAAGTCGCCGTGGACGACGGTGAGCGGCAGGGGCCGAGGGGGCGTGCGCCGAAGCGTCTGCATGGCGTCGAGGAACACGAACATCTCGGGGTCGTAGCCGATCCCCTCGTAGCTGCCGAGGTAGTACTCGAGCGTGGTGTCGATGTAGCGCTGCCACGACGAGGCGTCGACGCCCACGCCTCGGGGGTCGGCCAGGCTGCCGTGCGGATCGACGGCCGACACGTCGGCGCGGTGCAGTTCGGCCAGCAGCTCGCACAGGTGCCGGATGACATCGTCGACCTGGTCGGCGTCGGGCCCCTCGTTGAACAGGTCCGACGTGCGTCCGCTGCCGGGCATCCGTTCGATCACCATGGCGGGCTCGCCGAACATCGCCGGGTCGAGCTCGTAGCCGAAGCTCTGGCTCACCGGTATGGCCGTGTTGGCCCGCAGCGCTTCGAGGAGGTCGTGCTCGACCTTGCGGCTCGTGTGCAGGATGGCCGCCGCTGCGGGCGGGTCCTTGCGCAGGATGTACTCGCGTCGCTGCGACTCACCGGCTCCGGTGATCACGGCGTCGAAGCGGTACGTCTCGCGGGAGAACCCGCCGGGGATCGGCTCGAACGCCTCCACGACGATCTCCGCCGCGTCGGGATGCCGCCGGCGGAGGAACTCGACCAGTGCCTGTTCCACGTCTCCTCCTGACCGGCACCCCCGTGGAACCGGTTGCGTAACGGTAGACCCTGACCGGCCATGATCGTCGACGTGAGCGACGACGAAACCGTTTCCTACGAGGATCTTTTCCCGGCCTTCGGGTTCGACCGGCCGGCGCCGGGCGTCCTGCGCCTGACCCTCGACGCCCCCGGGCTCAACGCCGTGTCCCCAGCAGCCCACCAGCAGCTCGCCGACGTGTGGCTCACCGTCGACCGCGACCCCGGGGTGCGCGTCGCCATGATCCGCGGTGCCGGCAAGGCGTTCTCGGCCGGGGGCAGCTTCGAGCTGATCGACGCGCTCACCACCGACCACGCCGCCCGGGTGCGCGCGCTGCGCGAAGCCCGGGACCTCGTGCGCAACGTGATCGACTGCGCGAAACCGATCGTGTCGGCCATCCACGGGCCCGCCGTCGGCGCCGGTCTCGTGGTCGCACTCCTCGCCGACGTGTCGATCGCGGCGCGCACCGCTCGGATCATCGACGGCCACACCCGTCTCGGCGTCGCCGCCGGCGACCACGCCGCCATCTGCTGGCCGTTGCTGTGCGGCATGGCCAAGGCCAAGTACTACCTGCTCACGTGCGAGACCCTCACCGGCGAGGAGGCCGAGCGCATCGGGCTCGTCTCTCGCTGTGTCGACGACGACGCCGTCCAGGCCGAGGCGCTCGCCGTGGCGGTCAAGCTGACGACGATGTCGCAGTCGGCGGTGCGCTGGACCAAGCACACGCTCAACCACTGGTATCGCGACGCGTTCCCCACCTTCGACGCCTCGTTGGCCTACGAATTCCTCGGCTTCGTCGGCCCCGATGCCCGCGAGGGCCTGCTGTCGCATCGCGACAAGCGCGATCCCGTCTTCGACGGGCCGACGAGCGAGTGAGGAGGCCCTAGGGCCGCAACGGTTCCAGCGCGGCGTCGAGCACGGCGACCTGGCGGCCGGGAGGCCAGGAATCCGGATCGAACAAGGCCTGGAGGGCCACCCCGTCGACCACGGCGATCAGCCGCTCGGCCGTGGCGACGGGATCCAGCCCGGCGTCGAGCCGGCCGGCCGCAGCGGCACGGCTCACGAGCGCCGCGACCGCGCCCCGGTATCGGCGGTAGGCGTCGCGTTGCTCGGTTGCGAGGTCGGCGTCACCCGAGGCCTGGGCGCAGAACGCCACGGTGACGATCCAGTGCAGCCGGGCCTCCTCCGACAGCGGCAGCGCCGCTTCCAACGCCGACCGCAGGGCCTCGCCAGGGTCGTCCGGTGCCGGCCCGGTCGCTCGCCGGTGCTCGAGCGAGGCCCGCAGCGTGAACCGCAACAGCTCCCGCTTGTCGGAGAAGTGGTGGGTGAGCGCACCGGTGGTGAGACCGGCCTCGGCCGCCACCTCCCGCAGCGAAGCCCCGACGATGCCGTCCCGGGCGATGACTCGCGCCGCGGCCCGGGCCAGCTCCGCCCGTCGTTCCTCGGAATCGACCGCCCGGGGCACCGGTCAGTTCGATCGGGCGCGTTCGGGATCGGTCGTGGTCGGTCCGCCGGCGAAGGCCTGGGCCAGGGTCATCCACTCGTGGGCCGCGGCGCCGACCGTCTCGATCGGCAGATCCTCGAACCGCCGGCGCTGGGTGACGGCGAGGCAGAAGTCGAGGGCGCTGGCCCGCACGACGTCGGCGGCGTCCTCGGGCCCCCAGGTCCACAGCTCGCCGGACGGGGCCCGCAGCTCGACCCGCACGGGCACGTCGGGTGGCGTGAGGCCGCGGTTCACGTACGACCAGCCGCGGGTCGTGACCCCGATGTGGGCGACGTGGCGCAGCCGGTCCGTCGGCGCCATCGGGCGGCCCGCCGCCTCGGCGGCGTCGGTCCCGTGGCTCCAGGTCTCCATCAGCCGTGCCGTGGCATGGCTCCGGGCGCTCATCGGCGGCCCGAACCACTCGATGCGGGCCTTGGGGTCCATCGGGGCGAGCACGGCGACGAGGCCGCTGCGGGCCTCGCGCCACCACGCCAGCACCTCGGCGCCGCTCAGATGGGCATGGTCGCGGTCCACGTCGACGGCACCGGAGACGAGCCGGCCGCGCAACTCGACGAACGCGGCCGGATCGGCGGCGGCCAACCGGGCGACGTCGTCGAAGTAGGCGAGGTGCACCATCGTGGCCCGGATGTCCCAACCGGCCGCGGCGGTCGGCGTGCGCCACCCGGCCTCGTCGAGGGGTGCGAGCGCAGCGTCGAGCGCGGCGTGCTCGGCGGCGAGGTCCTGGCAGAGCTGCTCCATGAACGGGATCGTAGGCCCGGGGCCGACCGAACGCCCCCGCCCCGGTACCGTGGCCCGGTGCGCGCCGCTGGGGTGGCCAGCCTCCCGATGTACGACCTGCCCGAGTTGCGCAGCGCCACCGACGCGCTGTGGGCGGCGGTTCGGGACCGGTTGCGGGCAGGCGGCCTCGCCGCGCCCCACGAACTCGACCGCGACGCGGACTACCACGGGCCGTGGACGGCGCCGGACCTCGTGCTCAGCGAGACCTGCGGCTGGCCGCTCGTCACCTGGCTCGACGGTCGCGTCGACGTCGTCGGCACGTTCCGGTACGACACCGCGACGGCCGACGGGGCGACGTACCGCAGCCGCCTCGTGACCCGGATCGCGCTCGCCGACCGCCCGCTCACCGAACTGGTCCGGCGCCGAGCAGCGGTCAACCACACCGACAGCCTGTCGGGCTGGGTCAGCCTGCTGCGCGGGTTCGGGGTCGACGGCGGCTCGTGGCCCGGGTCGGCGGCGGTCGTGACCGGCGGCCATGCGGCCAGCCTCGCCGCGCTCCAGCGCGGCGAGCTCGACGTCGCTGCCGTCGACTCCGTCACCTGGGACCTCCTCGGCGACGTCCGCCCGGAGGCCACAGCCGGCCTGGCCACCGTCGGGTTCGGGCCCCGCATCCCGTGCTTGCCGCTCATCACCCGGCCCGGCGGACCGGTCGACGCGTTGCGCGCCGCCCTCACCGGCGCCGTGGTCGACCCGGCCCTGCAACCGGCGCTGCGACCGCTGCGGATCGTCGGGTTCGAGCCGAGCGGCGGGGAGTTCTACGACCCGGTGCGCATGCTGGGTCCGGCATGACCGACCCGGGCCACGACCCGGCCGCGCGACCGTCGGGCGCGCAGGCCGTCGAGCGGGCGCTCGCCCTGCTCGCCTGTTTCGAGGAGGCCGACGAGCTGCGCCTGGTCGATCTTGCGCAGCGCACCGGCTTGCAGCCTCCGACGGCCTATCGGATCGTGCGGGCACTGTGCCGCAACGGCTTCCTCGCCCAGGATCCGGGCAGCGAGCGCTACCGGCTCGGCTTTGCGCTGGCCGTTCTCGGCCAGCGCGCCGCCGGCGCACTCGGCCTGGATGCCGCTCGAGCGGTGCTCGACGATCTCGCCGCGAGCACCGGGGAGTCCGCGGCGCTCGGCCTGCCGGCGGGTCCCGCCCACCTGCGGGTCGCCCTCGTCGCGTCGTCGAGCCAACGGCTTCGGTTCGATCACGTCGCGGGTGACACCGTCCGGCTTCACGCCTCGGCCATGGGGAAGGCGTTCCTGGCCTTCGCCCCCGGCGATCCGAGGGCGCTCATCGAAGCGCTCGGGCCGCTGGAGTCCTACACCACGCACACGATCGTCACCCCGGAGGGCCTCACTGCGGAGCTCGCCGCCATCCGCCGGCGCGGGTTCGCCCGCAACGACGCCGAGCGGTACGACGGCGTCGTCGGTGTCGCTGCGCCGGTGCTCGACGGCGCGGGGCAGGCCCGTGCCGCCGTCGGGCTGCAGGGCCCGGCCAGCCGGCTCGGTCGACGCCGCCTCGATGCGCTCGCCGGCGAGGTGCGCGCCGCGGCAGATCGCTGTGCCGGCGTGCTCCCGCTCCCGCTGCTCTGAGCCCGGAAGACCTTGCCGGGATCAGGAGCGTTCGCGCACGAGTTGCCTATTCCCGACTGTTATGGTCATATTTCGCGAAGCGGACGACAATTCCGCATTGTGAAAGGACCTCCCGTGCTCCGTCGATTGCTTGCCACGCTCGCCGTTGTCGTCGCCGGCGCCGGACTCACCGCCTGCGGCGACGACCCCGGCTCGACGGCCGCGCCCACCACGGCCGCAACGACCACGACGGTGCCGCGCCAGCCGGTCACCGTGCGCCTGGGCTACTTCCCGAACGTCACCCACGCCACGGCTCTCGTCGGGGTCGAGAAAGGCATCTTCGCCGCCAAGCTCGGCACCGACACCCTCGAGGTCAAGACGTTCAACGCCGGCCCCGCCGCCGTCGAGGCGCTGTTCTCCGGCGCCATCGATGCCACGTACATCGGGCCGAACCCGGCGATCAACGCCTACCAGAAGTCCGACGGCAAGGCCGTCCGGCTGATCTCCGGGGCGACGTCGGCGGGTGCGTTCTTCGTCGTCAAGCCCGAGATCAACGGCGCAGCCGACCTCAAGGGCAAGAAGCTCGCCACCCCGCAGCTCGGCGGCACCCAGGACGTTGCGCTGCGGAAGTGGTTGAAGGACAACGGCCTCAAGACCGACACCACCGGCGGCGGCGATGCATCGATCCTGCCCCAGGAGAACGCCCAGACCCTCGAGACCTTCAAGTCGGGTGCCATCCAGGGCGCCTGGGTGCCCGAGCCGTGGGCCACCCGCCTCGTCACCGAAGGTGGCGGCAAGGTACTCGTCGACGAGCGCACGCTGTGGCCCGGCGGCCAGTTCGTCACCACCCACCTGCTCGTCTCCACGGACTTCTTGAAGAAGAACCCCGACACGGTCAAGCGGCTCCTCGAGGGCC
>JBILVB010000054.1:0-20512 GCA_044370695.1 Acidimicrobiales bacterium
CGCCGGACAACCCGACTGGACCCTGCTACCCACGATCCAACCCTGAAACGCGGAGAGCCCTCAATGGCGACCCCGGTGGCCTTGTCGGTGTACTCGCCGCAGATGACCGCCACGACGTCCGAGGCGCGAATCCGCTTCCTCGCATCCTCCTTCCACGTCTTCGACTCGTCCTTGACCGACCAGTCGGCGATCTCGAACGGGGAGTCCGAATGCTTGGCCTGGCCCACGAGCAGATTCTTGAGATCCAGGTCATGGTCGTAGTCGAAACTGATGAACACTCTTGTCTTGGCCACGGTTGGCCCCCTTTCGGTCAACTGCATGGTGCCAGAGGGGTGTGACGGAGAACGTTCGATGACGGTTCGTGTGCGCGAGACGCGCGATCCGGCGGTGGCCGGCTCGATCAAGGGTGTCGGAGATCCAGATCAGGCCGGGCGATCAGCGAGGGTGGGGCCGTTGCTAGAGGAAGTACGAGTCGTTCATGTCAGCGTGTGGCCGAAAGGGAACTTCAGTGATGGAGATTCCGCCCGCTTCGAAGCGGCGTCGCATCTCGTTCGTGTAGGCGTTGTTGACGAGCTGACACTGGTTGTCATTCAGGTAGAACGCAAGGGCCTTGACTCGATCGTGGGTACGTGCAAACTCCTCGCCGTTGACCGGGTTGTCGGCGCAGCGAGCGCAAAACTCTCCTACGGCGGCTTCGACGTCGTTCCTGGCAACCCGAGGCTGGAGCTTTGGAACGAGGTCCACTGTTCCATCATCGGAGATGACGACCAGTAGCGAGTTCGGCGCCATCGAATCTTGGTAGCGAATTGCGGAGTTGAACCGAGACCCCCTGGCCTGGTCACCGCGACCTGAGGCCGTGCCATCGAGGATGACTCCAAAGGCATAGCAGCGACCATCGGGTCCAAGGACCACCGCCCCGTCGATGTTGCCGAGACGAACGATGTCGGCGGGTTCCAACGGGCGAGGCTCGATCGCAACGGCTTGTCCACCCAGACGGGCGGCCTCCTCAGAAGGATTGCTGGACACCACGAGTGTCGTCCCGTGCCCACTGGCCTGGGCTGCTTGCACGATCTGCCAGATTCGCTGGGTCTCTACCGCACCGACGGTTCGTGCGGCGGTGTCCTCGAACTGAGCAAAGTCGAGTAGTGGCCTCGGCAGTGAGGCGTGGCCGTAGGCCACCTTCACGAGAGACGAGCAGTCAACGCTCAGCTCCCATGTTTCGTGACCTCGTACCCAGATCTCCAACGTGTCGGGGGAGGCCTCGATCGTCCCGAGGCCGTACGCACTTCCACCGTCCGTGAGCACAGCAGTTGACGTATCCGTGAGCTCGAGAAGCTTCCGCATGATCCTCGCCTGGCGAAGCGAGATCGGTCGGTGGAAGAGAACTCGGGCGGCGGCGACGGCCTTGTCCTTCGCAGTGACCGCAAGTCGGCCGCCTGCCTCGGCGCGTTCGTAGCTGAGCGATGTAAAGGCGTTGACCGTGTGGAACAGATCGGCTGGCATACCTGTCATCCGGTATACCGTTCCATCGACGAGGCGAACGGCGGCGGCCTTGACGATGTCCTCGACCGGAGCGCCGAGCGGATAGAGGTCCGCTCCAGGGTCTGGAAGGTTCATTGCGATGTCGGCGCGGCGAAGGCATTCAGCGATCACCTCGTGCTGGAGCGACCGCCCTACGTAGACGCGATCGACGACCGCTTCATCAAGGGCGGGGAGCGATCTGAGCGCCAACGTTGGTATCCCAGCGCAGACGTGGACTTCGTACTCACCGACTTGAGTTGCGCCGCTCGCAAAGAACGTGAGGCCTCTGAATACACCTGACAACTCCGTGGCCTCGACGAGAGCTTCGGCTCGGGATCGCCGGATGTTGCCAGCGTGTCGCAACTGCCGGAGTCTCGGGTCGCTCTGGATGATCTTCGACTCAGGGTCCGCATCGAACAGTTCTTTGGCCCGCGATGCGACCGTCGACAAATGGCTGACGAGCAGAACACCATCCTCGGGCTCCACGCAGACTTGATGTCGAAGGCCATCGGTGATCGCGAAGCCGACCAACACGACGCGAACCTCGACCGGCAGGCCAATGCTCGCTAGCGCCTGCTCAATTCCTCGCTGAACCCCCGATCTGAAGTGCTGTTGGAAGCCCCACATGAACTGATCGATCGTGTCCTTCACAGTCTCAGTCTCCACGAAATTGGACACCCAGGCCGCGACGCGGCGGGTAGTTCGAGGGCGTTGTGCAGCTCAGCGCTCACGGCCAGCCGTCACCAAACCGACCACGCGATCGATCGCATCACGCACGCGGTCTTCGTCGCCGGGGATGAGGTGGGCGTAGGTGTCGAGGGTGATCCTCGCCGAGTCGTGACCGAGGGCCATCTGCACCTGCTTGATCGAGCAACCCGAGGCGATCAGCACCGAGGCGAAGAAGTGCCGGAGGTCGTGGAACGTGATGTCGGCGTTCAGGCCGGCGCGCTTGCGCGCCCGCCGGAAGTAGTAGCCCCACCGTGCCGCGTCGAGCGGCTGGCCGTCGGGAGTGACGATGACGCCGTGCTCACCTGGCGGTCGCCGTGCGAGATGTGCAGCAATCTCGTCGAGCACCCACTGGCTGGTCGGGATCACTCGGTTGCTTGCCCTCGTCTTGGTGGTCGTGAACCCGGCGCCTGTCTTCTGTGTCGCCTGCTGCCACTGCCGGTCGACGCGGGTGGTGCGTCGGAGGAAGTCGATCCGATCGACCGTGAGTCCAGCGGCCTCGCTGGATCGAAGCCCGAGGCCGGCACCGATGACGATCGCGACTCGGTACCAGGGATCAGCAGCGTTGAGGAGCATCTGCACCTGCTCGGCCGTGAGCGGCACGACCGATGGCGTTTCGACCCGTGGCAGTCGGACGCCGACCGCGGGGTTGGCGATGATCAGCTTGTCGTCGATGGCGCGCGTGAAGGTTGCGCCGACGTGCTGGCGGACGATTCGGATGGTGCTGGGGGCGAGGACGTCGCCGAGCTCGGAGATCAGCGCCTGGACGTCGCCCTTGCGGATGCTCGCGATCGGCCGGTCGCCGAACTTGTCGATCGCGTAGCGGAGCTTCTCGGTCGCGGTCTGGCGGCTCTTCGGCTTCCAGACGCCGAGCGACAAGTACCGCTCGGCGACCTCTCGGAACGGCGTGCGGCCGAGCACCGGGTCCGTGTAGGCGCCGGTCATCAAGCGGTGCTGCACGTCAACGAGGAACCGTTCGGCGTCACCCTTGCGGCGGAACTCCTTGGTCCGGTCGGCGCCGTTCGCGTGCTCGCGCCACACCGCTTGGTACACCGTGGTCGAGACCGTCGTTCCGTCCTGGCGCTCTCGGGTCTTCACCCGCTTCTTCACGTGCGGCATGGGACAAGCCTTTCATGTCGTGGACACAGGTCGGACCCGGCAATCACGCGAGGCCTCGCCCGTTGCGGCGCAGCGACTTCGGGAGCAGGGCCGGCTCGACGACCTTCGCCTCCTGGAGCATCGCCCAGTAGGCGACGAGCTGCCGGGTGTCGCTGGGCCTCAACCCGAGCGGGTTGGTCGTGTCGGCGATCGCGTAGGTCATCCGGTACTGCTCGATGGCGCGTGCGCGGTCGCGCCAGACCTGCCGCCGCCTCGACCCCACAGGTGGGGTGCCGACGGCTCGGCGGAGGTAGTGGTCGCTGTCGTCCTCCGCTTCGAGGACCGTCTCATCGATGCGCCTGGCGATGACGTCGTCGATGTGACGGAGGTCGGCGACATCAGTCGCGTGCTCGACGAGGTATCGGCTGCGCTGGGCGGTCGAGTCCTCCGCCTCAGTGACGGCAGTCGCGTGGTGAGCAACATCGGCGGCAACGCGATCGATGACGCGATCGCGTTCGGCACGCGGCTGTCCACGCGACCGGCCTGGCACGTGGACGCGACTGCGCTCGTGTTGGAGCTTCCTGAGCTGCTGCTCGGCGGAGTCGCGTGCGGTTATGAGCTCCGGAAGGTCCGCAGTGCGGTCAGTGGGCGCGCGATCCACGATGGTGGTCAGTCGCTTCCGCTCGCGGATCAGGTCGGCACTCGGCATCGACGAGAAGTGGGCGGCCCGGTCGAGATCGATCGCCAGTTGCTGCGCCCGGCTGGTCGACAGCCCGGACCGGAGGACGTCGAGGCTGTCGCGCTCGACCGTCGCTGCGTGTGGCGGGCTTTCGAGGTCGTGCTCGAGTTCGCCGACGGTGACGATGTGGTTGCCGAGCCGACCCCGGCTGAGCGCGACGTAGCCCAGTTCTTGGTACAGGTCGTCGGTGGCAAGCAGGAACGCCCGGTCGCATGTCATGCCCTGGGCCTTGTGCACCGTCGACGCGTACGCGTGCGCGAGGTAGCCGGCATCGAGGTAGTCGGGTGGGAGGGTCGCCCGCTCTCCGGTGGAGAACGCGACTGCCATCGTCCGCTGGTCGAGGTCGACGTGGTCGATGACACCACGCGTGCCGTTGCGGACGCCGAGGCGAGCGTCGTTGCGGAGGGTCATCACCTCGTCCCCGCGCTGGTACGCAAGCCCTCGAAGGGACAGCTCCGGACCGTCGAGTCGACCGGCCGCAGCGACGACGGTGCGAGCGCACCGGTTCAGGCTCGCCACGTCCTGGTTGCGTGATGCGAGCATCACCGTGTCTTCGCCCTCGGCGCGAGCGGCGGCCCACCGACCGACGATGGTCTCGAGCGCCTGGTCGTAGGAGTCGGCGAGGGTGATGCGGTCGTGACCGTGGTAGGCGGCCAAGGCGCGATCGACGTCGCCGTCGCGAAGCTGCCGCAAGGCTTGCTGCTCCCACCGTTCGCGCTGGCGGCGGTTGGTGGTCAGCTCGACACCGGGCATCCGCTCGGCGAGGGCGGCGAGCAGACCGCCGGCATCGATCTCAGGGAGCTGCTTCGGATCGCCAACGAGAACGACCTTCGCTCCGGCGCGCTCGGCGTGGTCGAGTGCACGAGCGAGCACGCGCGTGCCGACCATCCCGGCTTCGTCGATCACGAGCACGGTGTTGGGTTCCATCGACGTCCGGTCGAGCTGTCCCAGCAATCGCGTCAACGTCGAGGACGGGATGCCGGCGGCCGACTGGAGTTCGGCGGCGGCTCGGGCGGCGAGCGCGGCGCCGATGACCCGATAGCCGGATGCCTCCCAGACCTGGCGGGCCGTCTTGAGCGTGTAGGTCTTGCCGCTGCCTGCCGGCGCGGTCAGCACGTCCACGCCGTGCCCTGAGGAGACCAGGTGCTCGACGACGGCTCCTTGGTCGTCAGGGAGAGCCAGCACGGCCTCGGCTAGCGACTGCGCGTCGACCAGGCCGACACCGGTTCCACGGCGGGCAAGGGCTCGGTCGACTGTCCGCTGTTCGACTGCGAGCAGCTCGCGGGTCGTCCACCGGGCGCCGGTCGAGGCCCGCGAGATCACTCGGCCGCTGTCGGTCCGGATCACGTCGTTGGTCTGGCAGGCGAGCGCCATGACCTCGGGGTGGCAGAGCAGCCGGTCGGCGATCGCTTCGAGGTACGCGACCGATGCTCCGTTTCGGAGTGCTTCGGCGACGCCGAGCAGAACGTCTCGCCGGTCGAACGACGACGATTGCTTCGTCAGGCCGGCAGGGGAGAGCAGCGCTGCCTCGATGGCGCGGACCTGGGCGAGGCCTCGATGCTCGGCCGGTTGCTGGTCCATCACGGCGGCCAGTTGCCGAGGCCCGAAGTTCATCGCTCGGGCCTGCTCCCGCCACCGGCTCCGCAGTGTCGCCGGGTCGACGTCGTGCTGCTTGGCCTTGCGGGTCGTCAGAGCTGCGATCTCTGCGGCGCGGGGTGACGACCAGCCGCCGATCGCGAGGCGCTCCTCGATCTCTGCGCGGCGGGTCGAGAAGGTGCCGAGGACGTCGAGCGGCACACCCTCGATGTCGGCGATGCCCTTGAGCGCCTTCGTCCAGCGGACGCCGAGTCGGGCGGTCAGCTCCGATCGCAGGTGGGCTTCGTACAGGTACCCGGCCGTCTTCGAGTGCCAGTAGAAGTGGCGGGCATCAACGGTCGACCATCGGCCGTCGGCGCCCCGAACGGCGTTGGCGACGAGCACATGAGTGTGGAGGTGCGGATCGCCGGCTCGACTCGTGCGGTGGCGGAAGGCGGCTGCGACGAGCCCGTCCCCTCGGATCTGCTCGACGCCACCATGACCTCGCCGGGTCCACGTGGCGTGCCGCTCCAGGTAGCCGAGTGCGGCGTCAACGGCGAGGTCGTGCGCCTCGGCCACGACCGCAGCGATGTCGGCCTCGGCGAGTCCGAAGACGACAGACACGGACTTCGGCGCACGGAAGGTGAGGTCGAAGCCGGGGATGCGCCCACCCTTCGACGATCGGAGCAGTGTGTCGGTGGTTGGGTCACGGCCGTCGAGCACGGCCGCGAGGGCAACGGAATCGACCTCGCCCGACAGGCCGAGCAGCGCGGTCCCGGCACCGAGCCACCGGCCGGGAGCCTCGCCTTCGAGGTAGTAGTCCTCCACGCCACGAGCGACGGCGTCGAGGTAGTAGCCCTCCTGGCCCTTGGCCAGCTTCCCTATGCTCAGCATGGCCGGACCGCCGCAACGAGCGGGGCCGTGGCACCCGCGCGCGCCTGTGGTGCAAGTTCGTGACCTTCATCAGTGCGTGCGAGTGCGACGTTCGGCCGGGGTGCGCCGGCCGTGGTGCGACGGGTGTTCATGCGGGGATCCGACCAGCAGCCATGCGCTCGATCGGCTCCGACAGGAAGCGGATCGATCGGCCGATCCGAACGGCTGGGATGCCCGCCTTGCCAGCGCTCTCGATGTAGAGCTGCGCTTCCTTGTACGCCTTTGTGCGGCTGATCTTGAAGAGGCGGACGACCTCCTCGACGCACAGGAACGGTCCATTGTCGGTGATTGCACTCATGCGGTTCTCCTTCGCTCTCGCCGGCCTCGCTCGTCGAGCAGGGCGAGTCGGCGATGCGCTGGGGACGCAACGCGCCGACACGGACTTACAGAGGGAGAAATCGCCCAGGCGCAGCACATGACCTGAGAAAGGACAGCTGACCTCGGAGGAGCGCGGCCCGGGAGCCCCGGCTGCGTCCGAGGTCGTCGCGTGTGTGCGTCATCGCTCTGTGTGCACGATCGTCCCGCCGCTAGTTACACGATCGTCCCGCCGCCGCTTGCACGATCGTCCGGAGATCGCTCAGCTTCGGTCGCAATGGATCACGTATTCGCCGGAGATTCCGAGCGCGTTGGCGATCTCCACGAGGCGAGCGAAGCTGGCGCCGAAGTGGCCGGTCGCTTCGTACCGTTGGATCGCCTGCTCCTGCACGCCGATCCGCTCGGCGAGCTGACGGGGGAGGTTCGGCTCGGCGTCACACCCCTCGTGCAGAGTGTCGACAACGAGGCGAATTTCCACCTCGGACAATGGGTGATCGCCTGGCACCGGTTCGCCTCCAGGCCTGGTTTGGTCCCTGCCCCGGTCCGCCGCGGCAACTAGCTTCTGGAGGGCGCCGCGATGAGTGGAACCCGTTTGGCATCGGGGCGCCAGATGAGCCTCGACTTGGACGAAGGAGCGTGTGCGGAGGTGTTTCAGATCGACGAGTCCGGCCAGCATGGCGAGGTCTTCACCCGCCGTTGGGTCGTCGAACTGATCCTCGACTTGGCCGGCTTCACGGCCGACCGAGACCTCGCCGCGATGGTGGCGGTCGAGCCGTCGTGCGGCGCAGGAGCGTTCTTGGTGCCGATGGTAGAGCGACTCGTCGAGTCCTGTCGCCTGCATGGGCGGTCGCTCGATGACGCCAGGATGGCTCTACGCGCCTTCGACCTCCTGCCGGTGAACGCCGAGTTGGCCCAGAAGGCGGTCGTGAAGGTGCTGACTGACGACGGCTTCGAGTTGGCGCTTGCCACTGACACCGCAGCGTCCTGGGTGCGGTGCGGCGACTTCTTGCTCACGGACCACGGCGACGGCGGGGTCGACTTCGTTCTTGGAAATCCGCCTTACATCCGGCTCGAGGACGTGCCCGCCGCTCGCGGTGCTGCCTACAGACGGGCCTGCCCCACGATGCGCGGCCGAAGCGACATCTTCGTGGGGTTCATCGAGACCGGCCTCCGGTTGCTCGGGCAAGGCGGGGTCCTCGGGTTCATCGTCGCCGATCGCTGGATGCACAACCAGTACGGCGCTGGCCTTCGGGATCTCGTGTCGACGGACTTCGCCGTCGAGGCGGTCGTGAGCATGCACGACGTCGCCGCCTTCGAGGAGCCGGTCTCGGCTTACCCGGCGGTCACGATCATCCGGCGCGCGCCACAGTCGACGGCGGTGTTGGCTAACGCGAAGAAGTCGTTCGGCGAGAAGGACGCCCGAGCCCTTCTGAAGTGGTCGGGTTCTCGCAGCAAGCGCCTCAGCTCGCCATCGGTCAGTGCCGCGAAGCTTGCGACATGGTTCGACGCGAACGCATCGTGGCCCTCCGGCGACCCCGCGAACCTCGCCCTCATTGCGGATCTCGAACGCCGGTTCCACCCTCTCGAGTCGCGAGCGACCGGCACCCGCGTGGGCATTGGCGTCGCCTCTGGTGTCGATGAGGTCTACCTGACCACCGACCCGAATCTGGTCGAGTCTGACCGGCTACTGCCGTTGCTGATGACGCGGGATACCAACAACGGTGAGGCCGACTGGTCTGGCACACACCTCGTGAACCCGTGGCGCGACGGACGGCTCGTGGATCTCGCGGACTACCCGCGTCTACGCTCGTACCTCGAGTCGCACGCAGCCTCCGTCAAGGGCAGGCACGTTGCTCGGACCAATCCGGAACGCTGGTTCCGGACTATCGATCGCGTCGAGCCGGGATTACTCGAGCGTGAGAAACTCGTCATCCCGGAGCTCAAGGCCTTCATTCAGCCGGTGCTCGACTCGGGCCGGACCTACCCACACCACGGTCTGTACTTCGTGACGTCGGATCAGTGGGACCTCGAGGTGCTCGGGGGTCTCCTGCTCTCGGACATAGCGGAACTGTTCGTCGCCACGTACTGCGTGAAGATGCGAGGAGGCTGCTATCGGTTCCAGGCCCAGTACTTGCGACGCATTCGGGTGCCGGCGCCACAGGCCATCGGCAAGCGCGAGCAGTCAGCGCTCCGCCGCGCGTTCGTGGCGCGCGATCGCGGCGCGGCCAGCGACATTGCCCGTCGGTTGTATGGCCTCGATGAAGTGGCGGGGCGCTGAGACATGGCGTCGGGTGAAGATGTCTTCGACTCCCTTGCGCCGCTCATTGCCGCGCGACCGGGAGGGGGCCCCTGGACGACGAGCGGGGACGGCTCTAGGGCATTCTCGCCCGATCATGAGCTGCTCGAGCAGCTTGTCGCCGTCCCCATCGGCGCTGGTGCTGGGTCAGAAAGCGGTCGCTTAGCGAAGTCGATCGACGCGTGGGTCGCTCATGAGCTTCGACGCGCTGGATTCGGTGACGACGAGGTCTGGCCGCGACTTCAGCGCCCGAGGGTGTTGCCAAGAGAGGTCGCTCTGTTCATCGACGGGCTGCCCAAGAATCAGCAGGAGGAAGCGCGGCGGCAGCTTTCGAGGAACAAGCGCGTCGCGCCAAGTGATGCGCGCATCCTCGGCAAGGCCTATGTGAAGCAGGTCGATGTAGTCGTCGCTCAATGGGCACGTGGTCCGGAGCTCCTCGTGTCGACGAAGAGCATGGTGTCCTCATTCCGCAACAACTTGCCGAATCGATTCGAAGAGTCGTATGGCGACGCAAAGAACCTCAGGGGCCGCTACCCGCTTGTCGCTCTCGGATTCCTGTTCGTTCTGCGATCGACCGTGATTGACGAGCGGGGAACCCTCGATCGGACTATCGACATGCTTCGGAAGCTTGGCGGCGAGGCCGACGGCTATGACGCCACCGGCCTCGTGCTCGCGGAGTGGAAGGATCCCCCGGACTTCGAAGCGGTGAGGCTCCGTGATGATTGCGTGCCACCTGACCTTCAGGTCGGAGCATTTCTTGGGACCATGGTCGACCGGGTGCTTGATCGTACGCCCATCGATATGCATGTCAAGGTTCGAGAGACCCGGGAGCAACGAATCCTCCCCATTGCAGATGTGGAGGACAGCGATGAGGTTGACTAGCTGGCATCATGCGGTCGAAGCGTTTGCGCTGCCCCGCTTCATTCGGAGCCGCAATGGTTGAGCTCCCGCAGCCGATCACGAGCGTCAAGACCGTCTACAAGGTGAGTGACTTCTTGTCGTTCATGACGAGTGGAACCTTGATCCTCAGTCCCAGTTTCCAGCGGCGACCTGTCTGGAAACCGGGAGCGAAGTCTCTCCTCATCGACAGCATGATTCGCGGGATTCCAGTGCCGATCATCCTGATCCGTGAGCGCCTTGACCTGGAGAGAAAGCAGACCGTACGCGAGGTCGTTGACGGCCAGCAGCGGCTGCGCACAGTTCTCGGGTTCATCTCCCCTGAATGCCTCGCTGACTTCGACGCAACTCGCGATCCGTTCACCGTTAAGGCAGTGCACAACCCGGACAAGGAGATCGCCGGGAAGTCGTTCGCGAGGCTGCCAGAAGCTGTTCAGCGCCGGATCCTTGGCTATGAGTTCTCGACTCATGTGCTCGATCCATTGACCGATGATCGAGATCTGCTCCAGATCTTCGCTCGCCTCAACTCCACGGGTGCCAAGCTGACGCCCCAGGAGCTCCGCAATGCGGACTTCTCAGGTGCGTTCAAGACATGGATGTTCCGTCTGGCCTTCGAGCAACTCGACCGATGGAGGTCATGGGGTGTGTTCACGGAGGATCAGATCGCTCGAATGAAGGAGGTTGAGCTTGTTAGCGATCTTGCGATCTCATTCATGGAGGGCATCGTCGCGAAGCGACAGCCGAAGATCGATTCGGTGTACGACCAATACGACGACGTGTTCTCGAGTGGAGAGGAGCTGGCTCGCCGGATCAGGAGGGTCTTCGATGCGATCGATGAGACCATGGGTAGAGAACTCAAGGAGACCGTGTACCACTCCGAGGTGATGTTTTACTCGCTCGCAGCTTTCGTCTACGACCTGATCTGGGGTCTTGGCTCTGCGCTTACCGCTGGGGCAAAGGGAAACGCGCTGCCCTCGAACCTTCGAACGGCGCTGACTCGGGCTTCTACCGTGATTCGGTCGGGCGATGCACCGGCAGACGTGCAGGATGCGATCGGTCGCGCGCCTGTTGACCAGGCGCGTCGAGCCGTGAGGCATCGGTTCTTGGTCGAACTCGTTCGTGCCTAGGCCAGCGAGTTCACTTGCTGCTGACGTTGCGCAGCGGGCGAGGGGAGCTACTGGCTACGTGGGGCGACTCGAGCGTCTTTACCAAGCCGGCGAACTCTCTCGCCAGGACATGCATCGGTCGTACGGCGGCGCGTACCTCTCGTTCTTCACCCTCTTCGAGCGGTCTCTCGAGAACCTCTTCCTCGGTCTACTGATGGGACGCCTGACGTGTTCGCAGGCCACGCGCTCGCTAGTCGAGGTGCGGTCGGACGTCGTGGCGCGGAGACTTGTTGCCGGAGGTCGAAGCTACGCAGACTGGCTGCCCTTCGATCACACGATCACCCGAGCCGAGACATTTCTGTCCGGCGGCAGACCGTTCACTGACGTTTCGTCGGTTGATCGCAACGCCCTGAAGCGCGCGCACTACATCCGGAACGCTGTCGCACACGAGAGCAATCATTCGCTCAGGCAATTTCAGAGGCACGTGATCGGTCAGCAGTTCGTGCCCGTGCATGAACTGCGCCCGGCCCCGTACTTGCGGGGTGCGCACGCAGCTGGTCAGAGCCGGCTGGACTTCGTCCTGGCGGAGTTGGTGTTCGTGTTCGACCGCATGTGCGCATAGGGCACAAGCCAGTCGGCCTGCGACCCGCTTGGTCCCGGATTGGTCCTTCTCAGGTCCTTCCTCCAAACGAACAGGGTGAAACTGAACGCACCTAGAAGGACAGATAAGACCAGGTCAGAGGCACTACGACCGAATCGTCGCAGATCGCGAAACCCCTGCTACACGTTGAAGCGGATCTCGAGGACGTCGCCGTCGGCGACCACGTACTCCTTGCCCTCCACCCGCAACTTGCCGAGCTCCTTGGCCTTCGTCCACGAGCCGATCTCGAGCAGCTCGTCCCAGTGGATCACCTCGGCCCGGATGAACCCGCGCTGCAGGTCGGAGTGGATGCGCCCCGCGCACTCCGGCGCCTTCGCGCCGGCCCGGAACGTCCAGGCCCGGCTTTCCTTGTCCCCGGTGGTGAGGAAGGTCCGCAAGCCGAGCAGGTGGTACGCGGACTGCACCATCCGCACCAGCGCGCCCTCGCCGAGCCCGAAGCCCTCCAGCATCTCGGCCCGCTCGGCGGGGTCCTCGATGGCGGCGGCCTCGGCTTCGAGCTGCACGCACATCCCGAGCACCTCGATCTCATCGCCGGCCGACGCGAACTCCTCCTGCACCCGGGCGACCTGGGCCGGGATGGTGTCGAGGCCGTCGTCCCCGACGTTCACGACGGCCAGCACCCGCTTGTTGGTCAGCAGGAACGTGGGCCGCAGGATCTCCCGCTGGGCCGGCGTCAGGCCCGCCCGGTACAGCGGGCGGCCGTCGGCCAGCGCGGCGTGGGCCACTTCGAGCGCGGCGACCTCCTCGGCCAGGCTCTTGTCGTTCTTGGACGCCTTCAGCTTGCGGGGCAACTGGGTCTCGACCGTCTCCAGATCGGCCAACGCCAACTCCAACTCGACCACCCGCAGGTGCTCCAGCGGGTCGCTCGGGCCGGGCACGTCGTCGTCGACGAAGGCCCGCAGCACGAACACGATGGCGTCCACCTCGCGGATGCCGCCGAGGAACTTGTTGCCCAGGCCCTCGCCCTTGGACGCCCCCTCGACCAGGCCGCCGATGTCGACCACCTGGACCGCAGCGTGCACGACGTTGCGGCTCTTCGACATCGCTGCCAGGGCATCGAGGCGGTGGTCGGGCACCTTCGCCACCCCGACGTTGGGGTCCTTGGTCGCGAACGCGTACGGCGCGGCGAGCGCCCCACCGCCGGTCAGCGCGTTGTACAGGGAGGACTTGCCTGCGTTGGGGAGGCCGACCAGGCCGAAGCGTTCCATGGCGGTCGGGCACGCTACCGGTCGGCCCCGACCGGTACGCCCCCGGCGGGTGCGGGATCGAGCCGGGGCCGGCTGCGCCTGGCCGCCCGGTGGCCGCTCCCGCTAGCCTCTCACCCCTATGTCCAAGAAGACCAAGAAGCGCAAGGCCAAGCTGCGCCGCTCCAAGGCGAACCACGGCAAGCGCCCCAACATGGGACGCGGCTGAGGCCCGTCGGGCATGCCCACGCCGCCGCCCACGCGGCGTGATCCTCTCGCCGAGCCGCTCCACGGGATCGAGATCGCCGACCCGTACCGGTGGCTCGAGCAGGCGGACGATCCGACGGTCGCCGACTGGGTGGCCGCCCAGAACCAGCACACACGCGAGGCGCTCGACCAGCTTCCCGACCGGGCGGAATGGCGCGAGCGCCTCTTCGCGCTGCTCGCCGCGAGAGTCGTCGGCGCCCCGGCCGTTCGGGGTGACCGGATCTTCACCCTCGAACGGGGCGGCGGGGCCCAGCAGGTCTCGCTGAAGGTCCGCTCCGCCACCCATCCCGGCCCGGCCCGCACCGTGATCGACCCCGCCTCGGGCGGCGACCCGACGTGCACGATCGACTGGTACGTGCCGTCGCCTGACGGTCGCTTGGTCGCCTGGGGTCGATCGTCGGGCGGCACCGAGCGCAGCGAGTTGCTCGTCGTCGACTGCGAGACCGGCGACGTCGTCGACGGCCCGATCCCCGACACGCGGGCGGCGTCGGTGTCGTGGCTGCCCGACGCCTCGGGCTTCTGGTATACCCGCTACCCCGCTGGCGACGAGTACAACCGCCGGGTCCACGAGCACCGCCTCGGCGACGACCCGGTCGACGACCCGGTCCGCTGGGCCGATCGTGACCGGCCGGAGGCGTGGCCATCGGTCGAGGTGGCCGGCGACGGCCGGCACGTCCTCGTCCACGCCATGATCGGTTGGGGCCGCGTCGACGTCCACCTGCACGACCGAGCCGACGGCTCGTGGCGCACCGTCGTGGGCGATCTCGAGGAGCGAACGGTGCTGCGGGTCCACGGTGGTCGCCTCCTCGGCACCACCACCCTCGACGCGCCCCGGGGGCGGGTCGTGTCCTGCTCGCTCGAGGAGACCGGACCGCCGGCGTGGTCGACGGTCGTGCCGGAATCCGACGAGGTGATCGAGGGGGTCGAGATCGCCGGTGACGAGCTCCTGGTCCTGTCGTCGCGACATGCGGTGTCCCGGCTGCGCCGGTACGGATTCGACGGTGACCGGCGCAGCGAGATCGACCTCGGGGGGTTCGCCGTGGTCACCGGGCTCGACGCCGATCCCGCTGCGCCGGGCGTCGTCGCCCTCACCGTCGAGTCCTTCACGCAGCCGCCGACCTTGCTGCGCTGGACGCCCGACACGGGCCTGCAGCGCTGGCAGGAGGGTGTCGCCCCGCTCGATCCCACGACGTTCGTGACCGAACGGGAGACGTATCGCTCGCTCGACGGCACCGAGGTCGGGCTGTTCACCGTGCGGCGTGCCGATCGGACACCCGGTCCCGACACCCCGACCGTGTTGTCGGGCTACGGCGGGTTCGCATTGTCCTACGGCCCGGAGTGGCGGGCGCTGTGGGCGGCGTGGGTCGGCGCCGGCGGACAGGTCGCGATCGCCGGCCTGCGCGGCGGGTCGGAGGACGGAGAGGCCTGGCACGACGCCGGTCGCCGGGCCTCGAAGCACAAGGTGTTCGAGGACTTCGAGGCCGCCGCCGACCACCTCGTCGCCACCGGGCGCACGGCCCGACACCGCCTCGCCATCCGAGGCGGCTCCAACGGCGGTCTGCTCGTTGCTGCCGCAACGACTCGGCGTCCGGACCTGTGCGCTGCGGTCTCCTGCGACGTCCCCCTCACCGACATGGTCCGGTACCCCCGGTTCCTCATCGCCCGCTTGTGGATCGACGAGTACGGCGACCCCGAACGCGCCGAAGATCTGGCCTGGCTCCACGCGTACTCGCCGTACCACCAGGTGCGCGACGGCATCGCCTACCCGGCCAGCCTAGTCACCTGCGCCGCCGGTGATTCCCGGGTCGACCCGTGCCACGCCCGCAAGTACGCCGCAGCCCTCCAGCACGCCGTGTCCGGTGCCGGCGGTGGACCGGTGCTGTTCCGCGAGGAGGCCGCCGCCGGCCACGGTGTCGGCAAACCGCTCGCCCTGCAGGCCGAGGACCAGGCCGACGTCCTCGCATTCCTGGCCGACCGATGTTCCTGGAGGTTGTCGTGACCGTCCTGGCCGAGATCCGCCTCGCCGCCGACCCGGCTGCCTGGGTCGGATGCGGGTTCACCGTCGAACGAACCGAGGACGGCACCGCTGCTTGCACGATCGGGTTGGTGCGCCTCGTGTTCGTCGACCCCGGTGACGGTCCGGCCGGGATCCGATCCCTCGGGGTCGCCGGCGGTCCCGAGCCGTTGCCCGCCGCCGTCGACGGCCTCGTGCTCCACGACGCCGAACCGCCGGCGCAGCCCGGCCGGCACCCGAACGGGGCGATCGCCATCGACCACGTCGCCGTGCTGTGCCCCGATCTCGATCGCACGATCGAGGCGGTCGTCGACGGGCTCGGGATCCCGTTGAAGCGCATCCGGGAAGCGGGCGCCGTGCGCCAGGCCTTCTTCCGGCTCGGGGCGCCGATCCTCGAACTGGTCCGTGCCCCCGATGTCGGCGCACCGCAGTTGTGGGGGTTGGTCGCCTCCCTCGAGGACTTCGATGCCGCCGTCGAACGCTACGGCGAGCGGTTGACCGACGTGAAGGCTGCCGTGCAGCCCGGCCGGCGGATCGCCACGGTGCGGGCCGAGGCCGGGCTCGGTACGGCGGTCGCCCTCATGTCGCCGCACGTGAGGGGGTCGTGAGCACGGGCCGGCGCGTCGGGTGGGGCGCGCTGTGCACCTGGTTCGTGCTGCACACGGTCGTGTGGATCGGGCTCGTGCGGTTCCTGCCCGGGGACGACTTCGTCGAGTACCCGGAGCTCGGCTCGGCCGGTCTGGCGTGGGTCCGCCAGTTCGTGGTGGCGCTGCTGGTGGTGCTCGGCCTCCAGGTGGTCGTGCTCACCACGACCGGCTGGTGGCGGACCGTGTGGGTCGACGACCGGCCGTTGCGGGCCCGCTGGTGGGTCGCTCTCGTGGCGCTCGCAGTTCCGGCGGCGAGCTTTCTGTCGGCGGGTGCCCCGTCACGCCCGGCCGACGCCTGGATCGGGCTCACCGTGACGATGCTGCTCGTCGGGCTGACCGAGGAGCTGACCTTCCGGGGCATCGTGCTCGTCGGGGCCCGCGCCCGCACCGGGGAACGCCGGGCGTTGCTGTTCTCGTCCCTGCTGTTCGGGCTGTTCCACCTGCCGAACGCCCTCCTCGGGGCCGCGCCGGCCGACGCCGCTCGACAAGTGCTGGCGACTGCGCTGATCGGGACGCTGTTCTACGTTTTCCGCCGCGTCTCGCGCGGATTGCTCGTCCCCGTGCTGCTTCACGCGGCGTGGGACTGGCTGCTGATCTCGACCGCCTACTGAAGCCCTGGTGTCGGCACCTCGACGACGGGCAACGCCGTCGGCTCCATGCCGAGGGTGATGATCTGCTTGCCGTACCCGATGAAGGTGCCCATCGCGTAGGTGATCTCGACGAGCTCCGGCGGGTCGAACGCAGCGCGCAGTTCCTCGAGCAGGCCGACCGGCGCACTCCGGGCGCCGCCGAGCAACACGTCGGCCCAAGCGAGGGCGAGGCGGGTCCGCTCGGGCAGGCGTTCGCTCGTGCCGCGTGCAGCGATGTCGGCGACCAGATCTTCGGTGAGCCCGGCCGCACGGGCCGAGTCGAAGCGGACCTGCGTTCAGAGGCCGCAGCCGGTGACGTGGGCGTTGCGGAGGCGCATGGCCTCCTTCACGTCCATCGTCACCGTGCCGCGTCCGAGGAGCGCGGCGTACATCGCGTCGAACGCTGCGGTGAGCTCCGGGGTGTGGGCCCGTGCGGTGCCCAGGTGGGTCGGAGCGCCCGGTACCGCCGAGCCGACCCGTGGCGTGGTGGACATCAGGCCTCCTCACCCGGGCCGGCGAGCAGTCCGAGCGCATTGTCGAATCGGTGTTGGTTCTCCCAGATGCCGAGGCCCGTCGTCAAGGTGACCAGCCCGGCCTCGCCGTAGGCGTCGACGACGGCGGCGGCCTGCGAGTCGTCGATCGCGTGGGGATCGATCACGAACAACTCGGCGAACGCCAGGCAGGCGCGGGTGCCGTCGTCGAGGCCCGGGTCGGTGGGCCACTGGGCGACGCAGGCGGCGTCGGCCTCGGTGAAGCCGGCCGCGACGGCGGCGGGGGAGCGCTCGCCCAGCGCCCGGGCAGCGCCGAGCAGCTGGGCCATGCGCAGCCGGCAGCGTTCGAGCACCGGCGCCGGGATCGGGCCGTCCCACACGGCGGCATGCAGCCGGTGATGGGCCTCGAACAGACCGGGCAGGAGGGCCAGCGCAGCGTCACGCTCGGCGGGGACGGCCATGCCGGAACGCTACAGCCAGTCCCCCGAGGCGCTGGAGGTGGCAGCAGCGCCCTGCGCGACGAGCGCATCGATCTCCGACGCGGTGTACCCGGCCCAGGTGAGCACCTCGACGGTGTGCACCCCCGGGGCCGGCGGCGGGCCCTGGATCGCCGTCGGCGTGCCGGTGAAGGTGACCGGATGACGCACGACGGCTCGACCGGCGACGTCGGCGGTGAGACCGAGGTGCTGCACCTGCGGATCGGCGAACACCTCGTCCATGCCGTACACGGGCCCGACCGGGATGCCCAGCGGCGCGAGCACCGCCACCCAGTGATCGGTCGGCTGGCGCAGCAGGGCGGCTTCGATCGTCGCGTTCAGAGCGGCGCGGTGCCGCACCCGGGCACCGCCGGAAGCGAAGCGCTCGTCGGCGAGGACCTCGGGCGCGCCGATGGCGTCGAAGAAGGCCGTGAGCCGGGTGAGCGGCGCGACGTTCACCCACCCGTCAGCGGTCCGGTAGCAGCCCATCGGTACGAACGTCGGGTGTTCGTTGCCCTCCTGCGCGGGTACCACGCCGTCGGACAGCCAGCGACAGGCCTGGAAGTCCATGAGGTTCACCATCGTCTCCAGCAACGATGTGTGCACCCACTGCCCCCGTCCGGTCCGCTCGCGGGCGAACAGCGCCGCGATCACCGCCTGGGCGAGGAAGGTGCCGGCGACGGTGTCGCTGATGGCGATCCCGGTGCGCCACGGCCCGGTCCCGGCCGGGCCGGTCACCGACATGATCCCGCTCATGCCCTGCGCGATCTGGTCGACACCGGCGCGCCCTGCCGCCGGACCGGTCTGGCCGAACCCCGAGATCGATGCGTAGACCACCCTCGGGTTGCGTGCCATCACGGCAGCCGGTCCGATGCCGATGCGGTCGACCGCTCCCGGCTTGCCGTTCTCGACGACGACGTCGGCCCGTTCGCACAGCCGCAGGAACGCCTCCCGGCCGGTCGGCGTACGAACGTCGAGCACGATCGAACGCTTGCCCCGGTGGAGGTTGTGGCCGTCGGATCCGCCGATCTGGGCCCGGTTCGGGTCGCACACCTGGATCACGTCGGCACCCAGGTCGGCGAGCTGGCGGACGCACGTCGGGCCCGAGCGGGCCGTGGTCACGTCCAGCACGACGACGCCCTCGAGTGCGCCGGTCACCACCACAGTGTCCCCGGGTCGCCCTTGAAGGGCCCGACGACAGCCGAGGTGATCCAGCCGCCGTAGAAGCCGCCGCCGTTCGGGGACACCCGCTCGTCGCCCACCCAGCACTCCTCGACGAGTTGGGGGTAGAACGCCACGTGACCACGGATGGGGGCAAAGGCCGCGACCGGGTCCTCGTAGCTCCATGCCGCCTGCTCGATGCGCTCGTCACCGATGGCGATCGCCCAGTAGACGGCGACGCCCTTCCATTCGCACACCGAACGGCCCGGTGAGGGCCGCAGCGTGCCGGGCGCGATGTCTCGGCGGGGGAGGTAATAGGCCGGCGCCTGCGACGTCTCGCACACCCGCACCGCCTCGACGGTGTCGGCGACGACCACTCCGTGGTGCACCACCCGGACGCGGGTGGGGCACGGGCGCAGGTCGGGCGGGCGCGGGTAGTCCCAGACGCTCTCCTGACCGGGGCCGGGCTCGATGCGGGTCGGGCGGCGCACGGCGACCGCTCAGCAGTGGGCCGTCGGGGCGATCACCCGCTCGGCGAAGGCCGCCATCGCCTCGGTCGGCGTCGGCTTCATGAGCAGGAACGCCGGGACGATGATGCGGCTCACGCCGATCGAGGCGAGTTCCTCCACGGCGCCGACCACGTCGCCGGAGCCGAAGATCGCCGGGGTGCCGGCGGTCAGCTCGATCGCCCCCGGATCGCGCCCGGCCCGTTCGGCGTGCTCGCGTACGACCGCCATCAGCGCAGCAAGTTCGGGCGGGCTGCCTTTCCCGGGGAAGAACCCGTCCCCGAGCCGCCCGGCGCGCTCGGCCGCGGCCTGCGAGTGGCCGCCGATCACGATGGGCACCGAACGCCGGGCCGGCTTCGGGTTGGACGAGACCTGGGCGAACGACGAGAACTCGCCGGTGTGCGACGCGCCGTCGCTCGCCCACAGCGCCCGCATCGCCGCCACGTAGTCGTCGGTGCGCGCCCCTCGCCGCTCCCACGGCACGCCCAATGCGTCGAACTCCTCGCGCAGCCAGCCCACGCCGATGCCGAGCTCCACCCGACCCCCCGACAGCGAGTCGAGCGTCGCGACCTCCTTGGCCAGCACGACCGGGTTGCGCTGCGGGAGGATCAGGATCCCCGTCGCGAGCCGGATCGTCGAGGTCACCGCGGCCACGTAGGCGAGCCACACGAGCGGATCGGGGATCGGGGTGGAGGGGATCGCCGGCATCTTGCCGTCCGCCGAGTACGGGTAGGACGAGGCGTAGGCGTCGGGATACACGACGTGTTCGACGGTCCACAGCGACTCGAAGCCGGCGGCTTCCGCCGCTCGGGCGGCCTCGAGCGCCCCGGGCCCGGTCGCCCAGTGCATGGTGTTGGCGAAGGCGATGCCGTAGCGCATGCCCGCACCCTACGATCTCGGCGGGGATTGCCCGCGAGGAGGCGCCGATGAGTGAGTTCGATCGCGTCGGCGTGTGGTTGCGAGTCGCGGCAGCGCTGATGGCAGGAGCCGGCCTGGTGCACGCCTCGGCGGCCGGTCAGCACGCCGACCACCCGGTGCTCGCCGCAGGCTTCGCTGCGTGCGCCGCTGCCCAGATCGCGTGGGCGGTGGCCGCTGCGGCGCGCCCGGGTCGGCAGCTCGCCGGCATCGGGGTCGCGCTGGCGGCACTCACCGTCGGGGCGTGGGCCTTCACCCGTGTCGTCGCCATCGAGGCGATCGACGGCCTCGACGTCGTCCAGGACGTGGGGGCGCAGGACCTGCTCTGCGTCGGCCTCGAACTCGCAGCCGGCGT
>JBILVB010000055.1:0-20424 GCA_044370695.1 Acidimicrobiales bacterium
ACGACGACGTTCAGCCCGTTCGGGATCGGTGGTCCCGGAGGGGGGCGATCCGCCGCCGGCCGCGAACTCGCGCCCTCGGTGTTCCCGTCGCCCGAGAGCATGCGGCCCACGCTGCGCGGGACCCGCAGCCTGGTGGTGGCCGGTCATCCGGTGGCGGCCCAGGTGGCTGCGAGCGTGCTCGATGCGGGCGGCAACGCCGTCGATGCCGGGGTGGCGGGCGGTCTGGCGCTGACCGTCGTCCACGGCGACATGTGCAGCCTCGGTGGCATCGCCCCGATCGTGCTGCGCCGGGCAGGGGAGCCGATGGTGTGGTCGGTCGGCGGGGTCGGTCCGTGGAGCACGACGGCCTCGATCGAGGCCTACGTCGAGCGGCACGGCACCGCCATGCCGCCCGGCGTCGCCCCGGCCGTCGTCCCGGGCTCGCCGGCTGCCTGGCTGGCAGCGTTGGCCCACGGCGGGACGTGGCGATTCGAGGACGTGGCCCGACCGGCTCAGGAGCTCGCGTCCGACGGGTTCGCGCTCGACGCCGTCGTCGCGGCCGGCCTCGAGGTGTTCGGGCGCACCTTCCGGCAGTGGCCCTCGACCACCGAGGTGTTCTGGCCCGGGGGCTCGCCGCCGCCGGTGGGGACCGTGCTGCGCCAGCCCGATCTCGCGGCCGTGTTCGGCGCCCTCGTCGACGCGGCGCGGGCGGCACCCGATCGCCTGGCCGGCATCGACGCCGCCCGGGCCCGGTTCTACGAGGGTCCGATCGCCCGCACGATGGTGGACTGGGTGGCCGCCCACGGTGGCTTCCTCACCGAGGCCGACCTCGCCTCCTACCGGGCCGAGGTGGTGCCGGCACCGTCGCGCCGCTACCGGGGCCTCACGGTGTCGACGACGTCGACGTGGAGTCAGGGCCCGATGTTGTTGCAGGCGTTGGCGATCCTGGAGCGGTTCGACCTCGCGGGTCTGCGGCCGGGATCGGCCGACCTGCTCCACCTGATCATCGAAGCGTGCACCCTGGCCGCCGCCGACCGTGAGCGGTTCTACGGCGACCCCGCCTTCGTCGACGTGCCCCTCGATCGGCTGCTTTCCGACGCCCACGCCGCGGCACTGGCCGAACGGATCCGGCCCGACGAGTCACTGCCCAACCTGGCCGGCGGTGCCGTGTCCTCGACGACGCACCTGTCCGTCGTGGACGCCGCCGGTAACGCCTTCTCGGTGGCACCGAGCGACACGCTGGCCTTCGGTCCGGTGTGCCCCGGGCTCGGCTTCGTGGTGTCCCCGCGGGGCATCCAGAGCCGGCTCGACCCCGCGCATCCCGCCGCGCTGGGGCCGGGTCGCCGGCCCCGGATCACCCCGGCGCCGGCCATCGCGCTCGATGCCGAGGGGAACCCGTGGGCCCTGTCGTGCCCGGGTGGTGACGTGATCGTCCAGGCGATGCTGCAGGTGATCGTCGCCGCCCACGACCACGGGCTCACCCCGCAGCAGGCGGTCGAGGCGCCGAGGGTGTGCGCGCTCACCTTCCCCAACTCGTTCCACCCGCACGGCCAGGTCGATGGCCAGGTGTGCGTCGAGGGGCGCATCGCCGAGGACGTCCGCGCCGAGCTCGAACGGCGCGGCCACCGCGTGCAGGACTGGCCGGACTTCGAGTTCGACGCCGGCAGCGTCGCCCTCGTCCGGCGCCGACCCGACGGCACTCTCGAAGCCGGTGCCGATCCCCGCCGGGCCGCGTACGCGGCCGGGCGCTGACCCGATCCAAGGAGCAACGTGATCATCGACGCCTACAACTGCGTGTGGGGCACGGCCGGTTCGTCCGACTACCTCACCCACACGCCCCGCACGGCCGAGGCGCTGCTGGCCGTCATGGACGCCCAAGGGGTGGACATGGCGGTCATCACCGGGCTCGGCCAGATGATCGACAACCAGTACCTGATCGACGCGTGCGCCCGGTTCCCGGATCGCTTCGTCGGTATGGGGCAGGCCGATCCCCGCAAGGCCGACGCTCTCGACACGATCCGGGCCTTCGCCGGCAAGCCCGGCATGAAGGCCCTCAAGCTGCACCCGACGATGCACGGCTACCACGTGTGCGACCACGGCCTGCTCGACCCGGTGTTCGACCTCGCCGCCGAGTTGGGTCTCGTCGTGCTGGTGAACGCGCTCGACGATGCGTTCTGCGCGCCGCTGTCGATCGAGGAGATCGCTCGCAACTTCCCGACGGTGCCCACGCTCATCGCCCATTCCGGTGCGATCTGGAACGTGATGGAGGCGATCCTCGTGGCTGGGCGGACCTCGAACCTCTACCTGGAGACCTCGGCCACGCAGCTCATCGACGTGGACACCATGTACCGGATGGTCGGCCCCGACAAGATGGTGATGGGCACCGACTGGCCGTGCTTCGACTTCGAGCTCGAACTGCTCAAGCTGCGCAAGGCCATCCCCGACGAGGCCGACCTCGCCAAGGTCACCGGCGGCACCCTCGGCCGGCTGCTCGGGATCGGAGGCCCGTCGTGATCCTCGACGCCTACAACAACACCTGGGTGGTCGACAACGCGTCCGACTACCTCGGCGGCGACGAGTTCTCCGTCGAGCACCTGATCGCCGTGATGGACGCCGGCGGGGTCGACATGGCGATGGCCACCTCGCTCGGCCAGTTGCCCGACAACGACTACATCGCCGGCTGCGTGCGGCGGTACCCGGACCGCATCTTCGGCTTCGGCGTCGTCGACCCCCGCAAGGCCGACGCCGTCGACGAGGTGCAGCGCTGCGCCGAGATCGGCCTGGTCGGCATCAAGCTCCACCCGACGATGCACGGCTACCACGTGTGCGACCACGGGCTGCTCGACCCGGTGTTCCGGGCATGCGAGCAGGCCGGGCTCGCCGTGCTGTTCAACGCCCTCGACGACGCGTTCTGCGCGCCGCTCGGCATGGAGGAGATCGCCCGCGGGTTCCCGGCGGTGCCGACGCTGATCGCGCACATGGGCACGGTGTGGAACACCACGGAAGCGATCCTGGTGGCCTCCCGCACGCCGAACATCTACCTGGAGACGTCCTCGACCCAGATGCTCGAGGTGAAGACCGCCTACGACCGGCTCGGCCCCGACAAGATCGTGATGGGCACCGACTGGCCGGCGAGCCACATGGATCTCGAGCGGTTGAAGATCGCCCGGGCGATCCCCGATCCCGTGGACCGGGCCAAGGTGGAGGGCGAGACGTTGGCTCGACTCCTGCGTCTCGGGCAGGGCGCGTCATGACCGCCCTGGTCGATCCCGGCGCCGCGGTGCGCGACACGGCGGCCCTCGTCGCCATCGACAGCCAGAACCCCGGGCCGCTCGAAGGAGAATGCGGCTCCTGGGTCCGTCGTCGGCTGGAGACCGCCGGGCTGTCGGTCGCGACCCAGACCGTGGCGCCCGGCCGGGACAACCTGCTCTGCACGATTCCCGGAACGGGTGAGGCGCCTCGGCTGGTGCTGGTCGCGCACCTCGACACCGTCCCGTTCGGTGGCGGTTGGAGCCGCGCCCCGCTCGGGGGTGAGGTCCACGGCGGCAAGCTCTACGGCCGGGGCTCGTGCGACATGAAGGCCGGGCTCGCCCTCGGCATGGGTCTGCTGGAGACGCTGCACCGCAACGGGATCACCCCGCGCGGTGACGTGGTGCTGTGCTGCACCGTCGACGAGGAGGCCCCGCACATGGCCGGCGCGCACGCACTGGTGCACGAGGGCCTCGTCGGTCCGCAGGACCAGGTGCTCGCGCTCGAGCCGACCGGCTGCCGGTTGCGCATCGCCCAGGTCGGACTGCGCTGGCTGACCGTCACCGTCCAGGGCCGCCAGTGTCACGCGGGACGCGCCCACCTGGGTATCGACGCCAATCACGTGATGGCCCGGGTCATCGATCACGTGAAGGCGACCGTGGCCGGCCTCGGCATCGACGACGAACTGCTCGGCCCGCCGCGCATGACGTGCGGGACCTTGCACGGCGGGGTGGCCACCAACGTGGTCCCGGGATCGTCGACGGCGACGTTCGACGTCCGTCTGGTGCCCCCACTCACCCCGGACGCCGTGGCCCAGATCGTCGAACGGGCCGTCGGGGAGGCGGTGTCGGCGTTCCCGGGTGCGGGGTTCGAGGTGGCGGCCCTCGGCGCCGCCCGCCCGCCGGTGCGGGCCAGCGAGACCGCGCATCTCGTGACCGGGCTCCGCCAGGCGTTCCGCACGGTGACCGGCCGGGTGCTCGAAAGCGGTGGTGCGGACGGTCACGAGGCCTACACCGATGCCTCGATGATCGCGGCGCTGACGGGCAGCGACCGCTGCACCGTGTTCGGGCCCGGCTCCTCCGACGTCGCCCACACCGTGGACGAGTTCGTCCCGCTCGCCGACATCGATCTCGTGGCCGGGGTGCTCACCCGGCTCGTCACGGACTGGTGAGCGCGATGACCGAACTCGTACTGCGCGACGTTCGTCTGCTGGAGGCGGCGGGTGCATGGGACGTGGCGATCGCCGGCGGGGTCGTCGTGACGGTGGCCCCGGCCGGGAGCCTCGACGGCCCGGCGATGATCGACGCCGAGGGCCGGCTCTGCTCGGGCGCGTTCGTCGACGGCCACGTGCACCTCGACAAGTCGTACCTGTGGGAGATCCCGGGGTTCACCGGCAAGGTCGCCGGCCCGTTCTTCGACGAGCTGACCCGGTTCAAGGCGACGAGCACCACCGAGGCCGTGACGGCCCGGATGCGGCGCGCCCTGGAGGCTGCGGTGCTCGCCGGCACCGGCACGCTGCGCGCGCAGATCGACGTCGACGACGTGGTCGGGCTCACCCACCTCGACGCTGCGCTCGCCCTGCGCGACGAGTTCGCCCCGTTGCTGCGGGTCCAAGTGGTCGCGTTCCCGCAGGAAGGCGTGGCCGGCAATCCCGCCGCCGGCGACGCCGTGGCCGAGGCGCTATGCCGGGGTGCCGACGTGATGGGCGGCGCCCATGGGTTCGACCGCGCCGTGAGCCCGGTCGAGCACTACGAAGCGTGCTTCGCGCTCGCCGTGGAGCACGACGTCGACGTCGACGTCCACCTCGACTTCGACACGACGGCGGCCACTCCGCTCGAGCAGTGGGACCTGTCGATCATCGCCCGCCTCACCGCCGAGCACGGCTGGCAGGGCCGGGTGACCGTGGCCCACCTCATCGCGCACGGCGGCCTCGACGAGCCCGGCCGGCGAGCCGTGGCCGACCTGCTCCTCGCCAACGACATCAGCCTCACCGTCGTGCCCGGGGCGGAGCTCTACGCGGCGCACGGCTGGTCCGACCCGCCCCTGCGGGACTGGTCCGAGGTGACGGCCGACTGGGCCGACCTCGTGTCGCGCGGCGTGCGGCTCTCCTACGCCGGCGGTCACCTGGCCGACGCGTTCCATCCCTTCGGCGAAGGCGACCTGCTGCGCGACGGCCTGCTGCTCTCGGTGGCCCGGGGGTGGGGCGAGCCGGCGCTCGCCGGCGTTCCCGTGCTCGCCCTGGGCACCACCAATCCCGCTCGGTCTGCCCGGGTGCCCGGACCCCAGGGGGTCGTCCCCGGCGCCGTTGCCGATCTGGTCGTGTTCGACGCGCCCGACGCCGCCACGGCCCTGCGCCACCAGTCCGACCGCTGGCTGGTGCTGCACGCCGGCCGTCCCGTGGCCCGGACCCGCACCAGCAAGGAGTTCCTCCGATGACCCTGTTCCCCGACCACGGCCTTCCCCTCGAGGTCGTGCTCGACGGGCTCGCGGCCGGCGCCCACGACCACGATGCGATCCGGTCCGGACCGGCGAGCTTCTCGTTGGAGGTGAACGCCGATCTGCAGCGGGTGATCCGTACGGCGTTCGACCGGTACCTCACCCACAATCCGGTGTTCGGCGAGGCCCTTCCGTCGCTCGCGCGCATCGAGCGCGAGCTGGTGGCGATGGGGGCCGAGATCTGCGGTGGTGGTCCCGAGGCGACCGGGTTCGTCACGCTGGGCGGCAGCGAGAGCATCTTCACGGCGCTGCACGCGGCCCGGGAGCGGGCCCGGGCGTCGGGGCGCTACGGCGAGGGACCGTACGAGGTCGTTGCGTCCGAGACGATCCATCCGGCGCACGCCAAGGCCTGCCACTACCTCGGCCTGCGTTTGGTCGGCGTCGCGTACCGCGACGATCTGCGCGCTGACGTGGACGCCATGGCGGCGGCGATCACGCCGTCCACCATCGCCGTGTGCGCCTCGGCCCCGCAGTGGCCGCACCACCGCTTCGACGACGTCGAAGCGGTGGCGGCGCTCGCCCGGGAGCAGGGCCTGTGGTGTCATGTCGATGCCTGCGTCGGTGGCTACCTGGCGCCGTTCGTGCGCGCCGCAGGATGGCCGGTACCGGCGTACGACTTCTCGGTACCGGGGGTGTGCTCGATGTCGGCCGACCTCCACAAGTGGGGGTATGCGGCCAAGCCCGCGTCCACGGTGCTGTTCGCCGACGGCGAGCTCGCCCGTTGGGCGCCGCCGCCGCCCGTGCCGTGGGACTGCGGGATGTACGCCACCGGATCGGTGGCCGGATCCCGGCCCGGGGCGTCGGTCGCTGCGGCGTGGGCGGTGCTGCGATTCCTCGGACGCGACGGCTTCACGGACCTCGCCTCGCGCACGATGACCGTGCGCGACCGCATAGTGGCCGGTCTCGACGCCATCGACGGCATCCGGACGCGCTCGACCGACCTGGCGATGGTGATCTACGGCGGTGCCGATGGTGTCGACAGCGATGCGCTCGGAGATGCGCTCGTTCGGCGTGGATGGCTCGTCATGCGCCTGGTTCGGCCGGAGCCGATGCTGCAGCTGCTCGTCGACCGCCTCGAGGACGAGTTCGTCGAGGTGTTCCTCGCGGACGTCGCCGCTGCGGTGGCCGAGGTCCGCGCCAGCGGGGCGACGACGGGGGCGGCCCGCTCCTCGGGCGCGTATGGGTGAGCGTGGCCGACCGGGGTGGCGCGCTGTCGCTAGCCTCTCGGGGCGCACGGGGGACGAGGATGACGACACGGGCCGACGACGACACCCTGGTGGGACGCGTGGTGGAGGAGCTGCGGCGGCAACTCCTGCGCGGTGCGTTCCCGCTGTGGGAACGTCTCGCCGAGGCCCGGCTGGCCACGCAGCTCGGCGTGAGCCGGACGCCCGTGCGCGAGGCGTTGCGTCGTTTGGAGCGCGAGGACCTCGTGGTCGTGGACGACAGCGGGAGCTATCGGCCCCGTGCGCCCGAAGTGGCACACCTGCAGGACCTCTACGCGGTCCGCGTCCAGCTCGAGGACATGTCGATGGTGCTGGCGACGGCGGAGCACCGCGACGACCGGCGCCTCGCCGAGCTCGTGGCGCAGTGGCGCGAGATGCCGATCCCCGACGACGACAGCGACGTCGACTACGAGTTCGTCTTCGTCGAGGAACGGTTCCACCTCGGCCTCGCCGAAGTGGGTGGCAACGGTGCCCTCGTGGACGTGCTGGCCTCCATCAACGACCGCATCCGCCTCGCTCGCTCCCACGCCTTCGTCTCCCCCGGGCAGGTTGCCGCCACCATCCGGGAACATCGCCAGATCGGCCGGCTGGTCGAGCGTCGCGAGGCCGATCGGGCCCGCGAGCGGATGCGCCAGCACATCGCCGATTCGGCGGTGCTCGTCGAGGCGTGTGCCACCCGGGCGCTCGCCCGCATGGTGAAAGGCGAATCGCTGCTGACCTGACCGTCCGGTGCGCTGCGCCCCGCCGGTCGCCCGACCCGATGGAGGCCCGCTGATGGTCCGACCGCTCGACCCGTTGACCCCGGACGAACTCACCGCCGCAGTGGCGCTCGCTCGCACCGATCCACGATTCGGCCGGGAGCCCCGCTTCGCCTGGGTGGCGTTGGCGGAACCCGACAAGGCGACCCTCCAAGCGGGCGGAACCGTGCCCCGGCGCGCCGAGGTGGTGGTGGTCGATCGCGCCACCGGCCTGACCCACGACGGCGTGGTCGACCTCGATGCCGGTGTGGTCCAGCGGGCCGCTGCCCTGGCCGGTCTGCACGCCCCGACGCTCTACGAGGAGTGGACCGGGGCGGTGCGGGTCCTCGCCGACGAACGGGTGCAGGCTGCGCTGGCTCGTCGTGGGATCGCCGATCCCGCGACCCTGCACGTCGAGCCGTGGGGTGTCGGGTTCGGCGAGCCAGGGTGGGACCTCGAGCGCCGACGGATCGGACGGGTGACGTTCTTCGTACGCGACGACCCTGCCGACACCGCATGGGCCCGCCCGGTCGAAGGGCTGGTTGTGCTCGCCGACCGGGTCAGTGCCGAGGTCATCGAGGTGATCGATCTCGAGGACCCACCGGAGATCCCGGCCGACCCGTGGCGGATCACCGACCCTGGCCGTGCCGCCCGTACCGACGTGGCGCCTCTGGTGATCACCCAGCCCGACGGCCCCGGGTTCACCGTCGACGGCTCGGTCATCACCTGGCAGCGCTGGCGGTTCCAGGTGTCGCTCCACCCGATCGAGGGGATCGTGCTGCGCGACGTCACCTACGACGACCCTGCGACGGGTCGACGGCGGCGGGTGGCGTGGCGGCTGTCGGTGCCCGAGATGGTGGTCCCCTACGGCGATCCGTCGCCGATGCACGAGTGGCGCCATGTCTTCGACGCCGGTGAAGTCGGCTTGGGCCGAAACGCCACCAGCCTCACGCTCGGCTGCGACTGCCTCGGCGAGATCCGGTACCTCGACGGCCATGTCGTCGAGGCCGACGGCACGGTCCGCACGATCCCGAACGCCATCTGCCTCCACGAGGAGGACGACGGCGTGCTGTGGCGTCACTACGACGCCAGAACCGACACCACCGAGGTGCGCCGGCGCCGGCGGTTCGTCGTGTCGTCGTGGACGAACCTCGGCAACTACGACTACGGCTTCTACTGGCGCTTCCAACAGGACGGCTCCATCGAGCCCGAAGTGCGTCTGACCGGGGTCGCGCTGGCGTCGGCGATCGAGCCGGGGACCACGCCGGAGCACGGTGTCGTGGTGGCGCCCGGGCTGTCGGCCCCGCACCACCAGCACCTGTTCTCGTTCCGGCTCGATCTCGACGTCGACGGCGCTGCGAACACGGTGGAGGAGGTCGACGTCGTCGCACCGGCCATCGACGAGCACAACCGTCGAGGTACCGCCATGGTGGCGCAGCACACGACCATCGGGCGCGAGTCCGAAGGCCGCCGCATGAACGACCCGTTGCGCAGCCGTGCCTGGTACGTCCGAAACCGCGGCGTGACCAACGCGCTCGGCGAACCGGTCGGGTACAAGCTCGTGCCCGGCGGGGGAGCGGTGCTGCTCGCCGATCCCTCCTCGCCGGTCGCGGCGCGCGCCGGGTTCGCGCGCCACCACCTGTGGGTGACCGCCTACGACCCCGGCCAACTGCGGCCGGCAGGGCACTACCCGAACCAGCACCCCGGCGGAGCCGGCCTACCCGCGTGGTCGGCGGCCGACCGGCCCCTGGAGGACACCGACGTCGTGCTCTGGTACACGATCGGGACCACGCACGTGGCCCGGCCGGAGGACTGGCCGGTCATGCCCGTGGCGCGGGCGTCGTTCGTGCTCGAGCCGGTGGGCTTCTTCGACCGCAACCCTGCCCTCGACGTGCCGCCGCAGGCCCTCGTCAATCCCGGGGGGCACTGCCACTGAGGCGGGGCCGGCGGTGAACCCTTCGGTCGGAGGCGGGTCCGGGCATGTCGAGGGTCACGGCGGCGTCGGGCAGGCGACGCGGCCGAGCGAGCTGCCGGCGTCGGAGGCCGTCTTGAAGCCACCGACGAGCGTGTTGGCGAACGACTCCGGATCGGCGAGCGAGGCACCGGCGACGGCGTTGCGGGCTTGCGTGAGCTCGGTCAGGACGGCCTCGAGGGCGCGGCGTCGGTTCGCCTCGAGCGGGGCGTCGGGGCGTTGGAGGGTCGCCAGCAGGGGCGTGAGAGCCGTGCGCTGCTCGTCGATCAGTCGCAGGGTGCGGTCCCGGGCGACCTCGAGGGAGGGTGCCTCCCGCAGCTGGGCGAGCGGGTCCGGGTCGGCGGTGGCTCGGGCCTGCTGCCAGGTGCTCACGGCCTGGCAGCGTTCGGCACGTATGGCGGCGGTGTCGCCGGTGCTGGTGGCCGGGGTGTCCGTCCGGTCGCCGAATCCACGCCCGACGATCGTGAGCGCGAGCGCAGCGAACGCCGCCGCGAGCGCGACGTACAGGCGGCGCGCCGGGCTCGTCACGCCGCTCCGATCGCCGGTCGGTCGGTGCCGGCGCGGAGGCCGAAGTTGGCGGTGACGGTGCCGGCGGTCGCCACGGTCACCGTGGTGGTGCCGTCGAGCGTGCCGTCGGGGTCGACGGCGACCTCGTAGGAACCGGCGGCGATCTGGACCACGTATTGGCCGGGGGGAGCGATCGCCATGGTGTAGGCGCCGGTGCTCGAGGTCGTGGTGGTCGCCACCGTCGTGCCGTTGCGGCGGATCGTGACGGAGATGCCGGCGATCGGGGGATCGGCGACGTCGATGGCACCGTTACGGTTGGTGTCCTCGACGACGGTCCCGGAGACGGTGCCGGCGCAGTTGGCGTCGCTGGCAACGGCGACGGCGCGCGCGGCCCGTGCGCCCGTGCCGGTGACGGCGGCGAGGGTCACCTCCCGGGGGCTGGTGTCGCAGGTGAGCGACACCATCGGGTCGACGCAGAACTGGACCGGGTCCCCGTCGAAGATCAGCTCGACCTTGGGCGCGACGTTGTCGTCCCAGGCCTTGGTGCCGACCGCTACGAGATCGACGTCGACACGCAGCTCTTTGTTCGTGCTCCAGGGGATCCCCGTCAGACCGACGACGCCAGTGGTGCCGAGCAGCTCGACCGGTCCGGCGACCACGGCGCCGGTGCCGGTGTTGACGACGCTCAGGCGGGCGGCGTTGAACTCGTTGCCCGGGGTGAGCGAGGCGTCGCTGAGGCGGGCCTCGGACCAGCTCAGGGACCGGGTGGCGTTGTCGCAGTAGAAGCGTTCGGGTGCCACGGTGACGCTCACCGTCTGGCGCTTGCAGCCCGGATTCCCGTCGGTGGTGTCGAACGAGAAAAGCACCTTGCGGTCGGTGGCGCCCCAGGCGCAGGTGCCGACGGTGGTGAACCCGTAGGGGCCGCCCGGGGAATTCGGTGGCAACCCTCTCCGCAGACCGTCGGTGTAGTCGTTCGTGGCGCACGGGTTGTCCGTGACCCAGTCCCAGCAGAACACCGCCGAGCCCAGCCCTGCGTCGTTGGGCCAGTGGTCGAAGCCCCCGCCGGCGTGGAAGGTGCGGGTGGGCCCCTCGGCCTCGTGCCACGCGGCGAGGTAGGGGATCCCGCAGCAGTTTTTCCCGTTGAACGTGCCCCACATGCCTTCTGGTGTCGCTCTGGTGGTGGGGTTCGTGCCGTCGAGGCCGACACAGGTGCGTGAGAACTGCGAACCGAGGCACACGCCGGTACGGGCGCCGGCGGCGTTCTTGCGGAAGAACACGGCGAACGCGAAGCGGTCGCCGGCGGCCGTCACCACGGTGACCGGGCCGCTCCAGCCGGTGCACGGTTGCCCGGTGGCGACGTCGAAGCAGTGCAGGTAACCCCGCGGCGTGCTCGGCTTGCGGATCGACCAGGCAAAGTCGTCGGCCAGGGAGGCGTAGAGCCGGTTCCCGTCGACGGCGACGTCGATGAGACCGACCTGGCCGGCGAAATCGTTGTTGCCGTCTTTCGCCGGGAGCGCCGCGAGCGAACCGGCGAGCGCCGTCGGCTTCGGGTAACCGCTGCACGCCAGCTTCGTGCTCGCGTCGAGGCAGTACACGTTGTGGTCGTCGACGACGAGGTAGATCTTCGTGCCGATGGCGACCGGCTGGGACGACCGGTCGAGACCCATGTCCCAGATGGACTTCGGGCGGTTCACGAGGTTGACGCGGCCGCACGACGTACCCGTCGGCGGGTCGATGCAGACCAGCCCGAGGCCGGCGTCGTTGATCTTGAACCACAGCTTGCCGTCCACGGCGACCGGCGCGCTCGGGGCGTTGTTCGCGTACGCCCCCAGGTTGGTCGGGTAGTCCGGGCAGATCAACTTCGTCGTCAGGTCCGTGCAGCTGATGGGCTTGTCGACGTCGTGGTGGTGGTGGTGGACCATGTAGGCGCGACCCTCGAGGATCGTCGGCACGTAGCCGTCCCCGGTGGTCGGTGCGTTGATGACGGCCTCGGGGGGTGGCGGCGCCACGACGGCGCGCCCGGTGGAGCGCCTCGGTAGCAGCAGGTTGGTGAACCGCACGATCCTCGTCGTGGCCGACGGCGTGGGGGTGAACGTCGTGGTGCCGTCCGACCACGAGACGGTCCAGTCCGGCGGGCTGGTCACCGTCGCACCGACGAAGGACTGCTTGGCGTCGGCGGTGCCGCCGACCGTGGCACCGAGCACCGGTCCGGAGGCGTCGAGTTCGTAACCGACCCGCCAGGGCAGGCGGCCGTTGTTGGTCGCCGTCGGCGGGGCGTCCACGGTGACCTGCTCGGTCACGGTGACCGGCGGGTTGCCCCGGGCCGGGTCGGCCTGGGCCGTGACGACGCCTCCGGCGGCGACCAGCAGGCACAGCAGTACGCCCGCGCCTCTACCGCCACCGGTGCTGCGTCTCCGGGGAGCGCCATCGAACCTGGTCATCCCACCTGCCACTGTCGTGCCCTGCCGCCGGTCCCCTCATCGGTCGGTGCGGGCGCAACATGAGGGGTTGCGCAGACGTCGGCGCGGGTTGCCTCCTGTGACCGGGCGCAGGGGCGAGCGGGGCGGGGCCGCTACGGTCCGGCCTCATGGGCGCCTTCGACGACACCTACCGCCGTTCCCACGAGGATCCGGAGGGCTTCTGGGCCGAGGCTGCCGGCCTGATCGACTGGGTCACGCCGCCGTCGAAGGTGCTCACCCGGATCGACGAGCACCACTACCGCTGGTTCGAGGGCGGCGTGCTCAACACGTGCGCGAATGCGCTCGACCGTCACGTGGCCGCCGGGCGCGGCGCGCAGGCCGCGCTGATCTACGACAGCCCGGTGACGGGCCGCACGGCGACCTACAGCTACGCAGCCCTGCTCGACGAGGTGGCGCGCTTCGCCGGGGTGCTCGCCGGCCTCGGTGTCGGCAAGGGTGACCGGGTCCTCGTCTACCTGCCGATGGTGCCCGAGGCCGTCGTCGCCGTGCTGGCCTGCGCCCGGCTCGGGGCCGTCCACTCGGTGGTGTTCGGCGGCTTCGCTCCGCACGAGCTCGCCGTGCGCATCGACGACGCGCAGCCCAAGGTGATCGTGTCCGCCAACGGCGGCATCGAGGTGCAGCGGGTGATCCCGTACAAGCCCTTGCTGGACCTGGCGATCGCCGAAGCCGAGCACCGTGTCGAGCGGTGCGTGATCCTCCAGCGCGACGTCACCACGTTGTCGGGTGCGCCGATCCCGCAGGCCGAGATGGTCGCCGGTCGCGATCTCGACTGGCACGAGCTGATGGCGTCGGCGGTGCCGCACGACCCGGTCCCGGTCGATGCGTGGGATCCGCTCTACGTCCTCTACACGTCGGGCACGACCGGGAAGCCCAAGGGGGTGGTGCGCGACAACGGCGGTCACGCCGTGGCGCTGCGGTGGTCGATGCCGAACGTGTACGACACCCACCCGGGCGAGGTGTTCTGGGCCGCCAGCGACGTCGGCTGGGTGGTCGGCCACAGCTACATCGTCTACGCCCCGCTGTTGAGCGGCTGCACGACGGTGCTGTTCGAAGGCAAGCCCGTGGGCACGCCCGACCCCGGCGCCTTCTGGCGGGTGGTGGCCGAGCACGGGGTCGTCACGCTGTTCACCGCACCGACCGCGTTCCGGGCGATCAAGAAGGAGGACCCGACCGGGTCGCACCTGGCGCACCACGACCTGTCCCGGTTCCGCGCGCTGTTCCTCGCCGGCGAGCGTCTCGACCCCGACACCTACCACTGGGCCAAGGGGCTCTTGGGGGCGCGACCGGTGGTCGACCACTGGTGGCAGACCGAGACCGGGTGGCCGATCGCCGCGGACTGCCTCGGCATCGAGGTGCTGCCGACCAAGCCCGGCTCGCCGACCAAGCCGACGCCGGGATACCGGGTCCGGATCCTCGACCCGAACACCGGGGCGCCCCTGCCGGTCAACACCGAAGGGGCCGTCGCCATCGAACTGCCGTTGCCGCCGTCGTGCCTCCCGACGCTGTGGAACGACGACGCCCGCTTCGTGTCGTCGTACCTGTCGGCGTTCCCCGGCCACTACAACACCGGCGACGGCGGCTACCTCGACGACGACGGCTACCTCTACGTGATGGGCCGCATCGACGACGTGATCAACGTGGCGGGCCACCGGCTCTCGACGGGCGCCATGGAGGAGGTGCTGGCGACCCATCCGGACGTCGCGGAGTGCGCCGTGGTCGGCGTGGCCGACGAGCTCAAGGGGCAGGTGCCGGTCGGCTTCGTCGTGTTGAAGGCCGGTGTCGCCCGGGACCCCGAGGCGTTGCGGGGTGAGCTGGTCGCGATGGTGCGTGAGCGGATCGGCGCAGTCGCAGCGTTCAAGGAGGCGCTGGTCGTGGCCCGTCTCCCGAAGACCCGCAGCGGCAAGGTGTTGCGAGCGACGATGCGGTCCATCGCCGACGGGCGGGACTACTCGGTGCCGTCGACGATCGAGGATCCGGTGTCGTTGGACGAGATCGCTGCGGCGCTGCGGTCCCGGGCAGCGTCGCCGACCGATGGAGGCGACGTCACGGGTTCGCCGGGGGGCAGGCGATGAGGAGCAGCGCCTCCTCGGCCTCCTCGGCGTCGTAGATCGCATCGCTGCTTGTCGATTCGAGCGTGTCGCTCCCGGGTGCGGTGGCCGCGATCGACGCCCGTGCGGCGGCGAACTTGGCGAGGGCCTCGGTGATGGCCGGCCGCAGGGAGCTCACCCGGGCCGGCGCGTCCGGCATCTCGAGAAGCGCCACGAGCGGGGTGAACCGCCGCTCGAGCGCGTCGAGATGGGCCAGGGTGATCGAACGCAACTGGGCGCCGTCGGACGCGTGACGGAGATCGAAGTGCAGTGCCCGAGTGGCCGCCGGGGTCCGCTCGGCCTGCACGACGCCGGTGGCGGCGCAGGCCGTTGCGGCCCATGCGGCAGTTCGGCCGACCGGGTCGGCAGTGTCCGGGCTCGGCCGGGTGAACACGAGCGCGCCGCCGAGCCCTGCTGCGGCGGTGAGCGCGGCCGCGACGACCCCGGTGCGCGCAGTGAGGGTCACGCCGCTCCGATCGACAGCGTGCTCGGGGGATCGAGCAGGGTGAAGTCCGCCGTGACCGACGAACCGCCGCGGACGGTCACCCCGAGCCGGCCGTCATCGACGCCGTCGGCTTCGCCGATCGGCAGGTAGCCCGCGATCGGTCCTTCGAGGCGTACCCGTACGGTGTACGGACCCGCCGGTGCGATGTCGACGCGGTAGGTGCCGTCGGGGCCGGTGGTGGCCGTCGCCTTCACGGTCGTCCCGGTCAGGATCTCGATCGGGACATTTGCACCCGGCGGATCGTCGGTCGAGGCCGTTGGGTCGGCGCTGATGCGGACCGTTCCGGTCACGGTGCCGGTGCACGTCGGGTCGAGTGCGACCGCCACGGAGTCCGAGTCCAAAGCGCCGGTCTTGGTGGCGGTGGCGACGGTCTCGATACGGCGCGGGTCCATCGTGCAGGTTCCCGACGCGTTCGAGTCCCAACACATCTGGACAGGGTCGCCGTCGAAGAGCAGTTCGACCTTCGGCGCGACGGCGTCGTTCCACGGGCTGGAGCCGCGCGGGGTGAACGTGAGATCGACCCGCAGTTCGGATCCCGTGATGCCGGTGAGCCCGACGGTGCCGTCGGTACCCACGAGTTCGACGGGGCCCTTCACCTTGGTGTTGTCCGAGGTGCTTACGACGGTGGCCCGGAGGCTGGTGAAGTCCCCGCCGGCGGCGAGGTTCGTGTCGAGGACGCGGGCCTTGTCCCAGGTGGTGACGTGGTTCTTGCCGTCGCAGTAGAACGCCGCCGGCTTCACCGCGAGGCTTGCGTCGCTCGCGCCGCAGCCCGCTGCCGCCGATGTGAGCGAGAAGCTGAAGAGGATCTTGTCGTGGGTGGCTCCCCAGCCGCATCGTCCGTCAGGGTCACCGTTCACGCCGTACACCTTCGCGGTCGTCGCTGCGTACCACCGGCCGCTGCTGAAGGTGCCGGCAGCGCACGGGGCGTCGGTGGTCCAGTCCCAGCACGTCACGCCGCGACTCGGCTTCTCGCTGCCGTGGAAGGTGCGGGTCGGGCCCTCGGCCTCGTCGGTCGCGAGCTTGTCGTTGTGCCCGGCGCCCCAGATCCCGTCCTGGGTGTCCGTCGTCGTCTGGTTGTTCCCGCCGAGATCGGTGCACCGCCGGGCGAGGTACGAGCCGAGGCACACGCCGGTGCGAACGGCCTGTGCGTTCTTGCGGAAGAACAGGGCGAAGCCGAAGCCGTCGTCGGACGACAGTGCCCAGGTGACGTAGCTCGTCCAACACGACGAGCCGGTTGCCGTGTCGAAGCAGTGGAGGTACCCGGTGGGCGAGCTCTTCTTGTCGGGGAGGGCGTAGTCGTCGGCGTAGGACAGGTAGATGCGGGTCCCGTCGACTGCGATGTCCATGAGCCCGCGGTCGTTCCCGGTGGCGGTCGGTGCCGCTACCTTGTCGGCGAGGGCCGTCTTCTTCGGGTAGCCCGTGCAGGTGCTCGCCGTCGCCGGGTCCCAGCAGTACAGCTGGTGGTCGTCGACGACGGCGTACACCTTGCCGTTCACCGCGACGGGCTCGGACCCGCGGTCTTTCTTCTCCTGGGCGATCCGGGCGACGAAGAACGGTTGGGTGCCGCACGCTGCCGTGGTGGTGGTGTCGAAGCAGAACAGACCGAATCCGCTGCTGTTGCTGCGGCGGTAGTACAGCCGCGTGCCGACGACGGCGGCCCGCCCCGGGACGTCGCTCGTCTTGCCGTTGTAGGCACTGCTCGGGTGTCCGGCACAGACGGACCCGGTCGCGAGATCGACGCACTGCAGCGTGTTGCCGTTCTCGTGGTGATGGAGCACGTAGGCCCGTTCCCCGACGATGGTCGGGGTGAAGCCGTCGCCGCCGCTGTTGCCCGTGCTGAGGGTGTTCAGCGGTCTCGGGAGGGTGAAGATTCGCCCCGTCACCTTGCTCGGGGTGAGTGGGATGGAGAACTTCAGGGCATCGGCGTGGTCCACCGTCCAGTCCGGCGGGAGACGCACCGTGCCGGAGGCCGCACGATGCGCTCCCTTCATCGTCGCCGTGACCGCCACGCTCGTTTGGGGTGAGCCGAACGAGTGCTGGTAGCCGACCCGCCAGGGTGCCGTGCCGCTCATCCCTACCGTGTCGATCCCTGCGACCACCGTCGTCGTCTCCGACCCGGCGGCAGGCGCCGGAGCCTGGGCGATGTTGCGAGCGGCGGCGTCAGCTCGTGGTGCGCCGGCAAGGGCGCCGAGAACCAAGGCGCCGGCGATCCACGCGTGCTTGTTCCTGGGCACTCGCAACCATCGGATGCGACCGGCTGGACTTGAGCAGGCGGGGCCTGCTGCGATCGGGTGGTCGGTCAGGTTCGCGGCGGGCAGGCGGCTCCGGCGAGCATGGCGGAGAGGTCCGCCGTCTCGTGCAACTCGTGGACGAGGGTGCCGGCGAACGCTGTCGGGTTGCGCGGATCGGCGGCGACGATTCGGGCGCGGGCCCCGGTGAGCTCCTCGGAAGCGGCCTCGGCCGCTTGCCGTTCGGCCGCCGTGAGCGGCGCGCCGGGTCGCTCGAGGAGGGCGACCACCGGTGCGATGGCTGCGACCTGGTCGTCGAGGATGCGCAGCGCCTGGACGCGAGCGGCTTCGAGATCGGGCGCCTGGCGCAGCGCAGCGAGGGGGTCGGGGTCACCCTGGGCGCGGGTCTGCTGCCAGACGTTCACCGCACGGCAGCGCTCGGAGCGAACGGCCGGACTCACGGTCTCGCCCTGCGCCGTCGGATCCTGGGCGGTCGTCCCCCGGCTCCCGCCCAGGGCGCCGAGCTGCGTCGCGAACAAGGCGCCGGCCGCAGCGATCGCTGCGAGCGCGACGACGAGTCGGAGCTGGTGGGTCATCAGGTCGCTCCGATCGGCGTGATCGCAGCACCGGGCGGGGCTTGCAGGCCGAAGTCCGCAGTGACGGTGCCGGCGGTGGGGACGCTCACGGTGGACCGGCCGTCGAGGGTGCCGTCGGGGTCGACGGACACCGTGTAGCTGGTGCCGGTGAGGGTGAGGTCGAGGTCGTAGGTGCCAGGCGGGTTGAGGGTGACGGTGTAGGTCCCCGCGGCGGAGGTGGTGGCTGTGGCGACCAAGGTGCCGTTGCGGCGGAACACGATGGTGAGCCCGGCGATGCCGGGGTCGGTCCCGGTGATCGTCCCGTTCCGGTCGGCGTCCTCGACGACCTTGCCGGTCACGGTGCCGGAGCAACCGGCGTCGCCGGAGACCGGGACGGTGCGGGCGGCCGTTGCGTTGGTGCCCGTGACGGCCGACAGCGTGACCTCCCGCGGGTTGGTGGAACAGCCGAGCGACGGGGTGGGGTTGGTGCAGAACTGGATCGGGTCGCCGGAGAAGAGCAGTTCGATCTTGGGGGCGACGCCGTCGTCCCATGCGTTCGTGGCGACGGCTTCGAGTTCGACCTCGGCGCGCAGCTCCTGGTTGGTGGCTTCGGGGATTCCGCTGAGGTCCACGCTGCCGTTGGTGCCCAGCAGGTTCACGGGCCCGGCGACGGCGGTGTTCGTGGACGTGTTGACGACGGTCATCCGGGCACGGGTGAATTCGGTTCCGGCCACGAGCGACGCGTCGCTGAATCTGGCCTGCGACCAGGGCAGCGGTCTCGAGTTCCCGTCGCAGTAGAACGATCGAGGTCGAACACTCACGCTGAACGTGTAGCGCTTGCAGCCCGGGGTGCCGTCGGCGACGCTGAACGAGAAGACCTTCCGCGAGTCGGTCGCACCCCAGGCGCAGGTGCCGACCGTGGTGAACCCGTAGGGTCCACCGCCGGAATTCGGGGGCAGGTTGCGGCGCAATCCGTCGGTGTAGCCGTTGCCCGAGCACGGGGCGTCGGTGGTCCAGTCCCAGCAGAACACCCCGGAACCCGCCGAGGTCCACCAGCCACCGGCGGCGTGGAAGGTGCGGGTCGGCCCCTCGGCCTCGTGCCACGCGGCGAGGTAGGGGATGCTGCAGCAGTTGTTCCGGTTGAACGTGCCCCACATCCCGTCGGGTGTCGCCTTGGTGGTGGGGTTCGTGCCGTCGAGCCCGACGCAGGTCCGGGAGAAGAGCGAACCGAGGCACACCCCGGTGCGGTTCCCGGCGGCGTCCTTGCGGAAGAACACGGCGACGGCGTTGCGGTCGTTGGCGGCGAGCGCGACGGTGACCGGGGTGGCCCAGTTCGAGCAGGGCTGCCCGGAGCCGACGTCGAAGCAGTGCAGGTAGCCACGCTTGACCGGCTCGTTCCAGGGGCGCACCGTCGGCTGGGCCATGTCGTCGGCGAACGACACGTAGAGCCGGTTGCCGTCGACGGCGACGTCGATCAGGCCGACCTCGTACTCGGTGTTGGCCGTGGCCGGGATCCTCCCGACGAGGGCGGTCGCCTTGGGGTAGCCGCTGCACGCCAGTCTCGTGATGACGTCGAGGCAGTGGATCTGGTGGTCGTCGACGACGAGGTAGATCTTCGTGCCGATGGCGACCGGCTGGGACGACCGGTCGAGACCCATCTCCCAGACGTACTTCGGGCGACTCACCAGGTTGACGCGGCCGCACGACGTACCCGTGGCCGGCACGATGCAGACCAACCCCAATTGCGTGTCGTTGATCTTGAACCACAGCGTGCCGTCCACGACGACCGGTGCGCCCGGGGCGTTGTTGGCGTACGCCCCGAGCGTGGTCGGGTAGCCCGGGCAGATCTGCTTGATCGTCAGGTCCGTGCAGCTGATGGGATTGTTGGCGTCGTCGTGGTGGTGGTGGACCATGTACGCGCGGCCGCCGAGGATCGTCGGCACGTAGCCGTCACCGGTGCTGTTGGCGTCGATCGCGGCGTCGGGCGGCGGGGGTACGGGCACCACGCGCCCCGTGGCCCGGCGAGGCAGGAGCGGGTTGGTGAACCGTGCGATCCGCGTGGCCGAGGTCGGCGTCGGGGTGAAGGTGGTGCCGTCGCTCGACCACGACACGCTCCAGTCCGGTGGAACGCTCGCCGTCACCCCGGCGAAGGACTGCGTGGTGTCCGCAGTGGCGGTGATCGAGGCGTTCACGTACGGGCCGGGGGCGTCGAGCGCGTACCCGATCCGCCAGGGCACGGGGGCGTTGTTGGTCGCCACTGCCGGACCGACGACGGTGATCGACTCGCTCGACGCAACCACCTGCTCGAGCCGAGGGGTTCCGGCCTGCGACGCCACGGCCGGGGTCACGGCCGCGATCAGGCCGAGCAGCGGCACGGCGAGCGCTG
>JBILVB010000056.1:0-20382 GCA_044370695.1 Acidimicrobiales bacterium
GCAAGTCGGTGTTCTGCGGCGTGGGCGAGCGCACCCGCGAGGGGAACGACCTCTACCTCGAGATGCAGGAGTCCGGCGTCATCGACAAGGTGGCGCTCATCTACGGGCAGATGAACGAGCCGCCGGGGGCGCGCATGCGCGTGGGGCTCAGCGGCCTCACCGTGGCCGAGTACTTCCGCGACATGGAGAACGCGGACGTGCTGGTGTTCATCGACAACATCTTCCGCTTCACCCAGGCCGGCTCCGAGGTCTCCGCGCTCCTCGGGCGCATGCCCAGCGCCGTGGGGTACCAGCCCACGCTGGCCACCGAGATGGGCGAGCTGCAGGAGCGCATCACCTCCACCCGCAACGGGTCGATCACGTCGGTGCAGGCCATCTACGTCCCCGCCGACGACCTCACCGACCCCGCGCCTGCCACGGCGTTCGCGCACCTCGACGCCACGGTCGTGCTCAACCGCAAGATCACCGAGCTCGGCATCTACCCCGCCGTCGACCCGCTCGACTCCACGTCGCGCATCCTCGACGCCGCGGTCATCGGCGACCGGCATTACATCGCCGCCACGACCACGCAGCGCATCCTGCAGCGCTACAAGGAGCTCCAGGACATCATCGCCATCCTCGGCATGGACGAGCTCTCCGAGGAGGACAAGCAGGTCGTCGGCCGCGCCCGGCGCCTGCAGCGGTTCATGTCGCAGCCCTTCCACGTGGCCGAGCAGTTCACCGGCATCGCCGGCAAGTACGTGAAGCTCGAGGAGACGATCAGCTCCTTCGAGCGGATCTGCGCCGGCGAGTTCGACCACCTCCCCGAGCAGGCGTTCTTCATGGCCGGCGGGGTGGAGGACGTGGTCGCCAACGCGAAGAAGCTCCAGGGCTGACCGTGCCCCGCGAGCTGGCGGTCTCGGTGATCTCCCCCGAGCGGGTGCTGTTCGAGGGGACGGCGACGGCGGCGGTGGTCCCCGCCTTCGACGGGGAGGTGGGGATCCTCCCGCAGCACGCCCCGCTGATGACGCTGCTGGGGCGTGGCACCCTGCGCCTCGACACCGGCGCGGGGCCCCGGCGGTTCCGCGTGGGCGGGGGCTTCCTGCAAGTGGTCGACGACCAGGTGCGGGTGGTGACGGAAGAGGCCGAGGCCATCGGCTGAGCAGGACGGCGAGGGGCGCCCGAACGGGCGCCCCTCGCGCATTTTCCACCGGACGCAACGATGTCGGGGCCCGGTGCGTAGGCTGGTCAGGACCGCCGGCGCGAGGCGGCCATCGCCTTCTTCACCCGGTTCACCCCCCGCATGCCGCACCGCGCTGTCGTGCTCGGCGAGGCGCCCCCCGAGCTGGTCGACCTGCTCGACCGCTGCGCCCCGCCCCTGGATGTCGTGCTGGACCCGCCGGCGCCGGATCGCGAGGCGGTGCGCCGCGCCCTCGCGGAGCGCCCGCCGATCGCCGTCGTCATGGCCGCCCTGGCCGACGGCCCGGCCTTGCCGCTGCTGCGGGCGCTCCCCGCGGAGGCACGCCCCGCCGCCGTGATCATCTGTTCCCCGCGCGAAGGGGACGCCGTGCGGGCCTTCGAGGTGCACGCCACCGACTTCCTGCTGCTCCCGACCTCCGCCCCGCGGGTGGCGGAGGCGCTCGCGCGCGCCAGGCAGCAGCTGCTGCAGGGGGAGCTGCTTCGCGCCGCCGACGAGTTGCAGCGGTTGCTGGGGGAGGGGGGGACGCCCCCGGCCTGGCGCGCCGACGACGGGGGCCGGCGCCGGCGACGGGGGGGCGGCGCGGGGTCGGGGACGCTGGTGGCCACGATGCCGCGTCGCGTGGCGAGCGCCCCGCTCGACGAGGGGGTGCTGGACCTGGCCGCCGAGGGGCAGGCGGTCGCGGGGGCCGGGCATCCGCTGCGCGTGCTCGTGCGGGACGGCCGTCGCACCCGCTTCGTCCCGCTGGCCGAGGTGGATTGGTTCGAGGCGGACGGCAATTACCTCGTGATTCACGTCGGCGGCGGGACGTTCCGCACCCGCGGGACGATCGTGGCCGTGGAACAGGCGCTGGATCCGCGCCAGTTCGTCCGGATCCATCGGAGACGGGTGGTGAACATGGACCGGGTGCGTGAGCTGGTGCCGCTCCCCGGAGGGGATGGCCTCCTGACCCTGGGGGACGGGACCACGTTGCGGCTCTCGCGCACCTTTCGCGCCCGCGTGCGGTAGCGGCGCCGGCGCCGCTCGCAGCGGGGCCCCGGTGGAACCCGGGGGCGCTGGCCACGTACTAGGGGGATGGGCCGGGGACTCGGCCCCGCACCTGTCTCCCTCCTCCCTGCCCGGAGGCGCCATGCGCCGTGCGCCAATCCCTGAGCCGTCTTCCCGTTGGCCCTCACCCGGGGCCGCGTGCCCACCCACCCGGGGGCGGGGGCACCGTGGCACACGGGGCGCCTCCCTGCTGGTGTGGGGGCTGTCGCTCGTGGGCGCGGCCGCCGCACCGTCGGCCGCGCGGGCGCAGGGGCTGGCGGGACCCGCGCTGCAGCGCCCCACGGTGAGCGAGCGCGAATATGTGGCCGCGCTGGTCGGGGGCGGGGGCACCGCGTTGCTGCTTCAATGGCGGGAGGGGTGGGCCGGCAGTCGCGCGGGTGGCGCCATCCGCACGCACCTCGTGCTGGAGGGGGGACTGGCCGACACGCCGGGCGGTTCGGCACCGCGCCCCTTTGTGGGGGCCGGGGTGGCGCAGACGCTCGTCCGCGCGTCGGCAGACCAACCGCTGGATGCCGTCTGGACCGCGGGGGCGGGGGTGACGTGGGTGGAGGGCGGCCAGCTGGTGCGGGTGCCGGTGGGGGTGAGCGTGGGCCACACGTTTGCGCTGCGCGATGGGGCGGTGGTCACCCCCTTTGCGCACCCGAGGTTGCAGGGCGAGTCGCTCTCGTGCGGCGCGCGCGCCTGCGGCGAGAGTCGCGGCGCCCTGTCCCTGGCCTTCGACCTGGGGGTGGATGCGCAAGTCACCCCCGCGTTCGGCCTGCGGGCCGCGGTGCTCTTCAGCGGGGGCGGGACGCTCCGCGCGGGAGATCGCGTGGCGATCGGTGCGCATTGGACACCGCCGGGGCTCACCCGCTAAGGCGCAGCATCGGAACGGCGCGGCGCCGGGGACCAGTCGTCCCAGTATGCCGCGGCGGGTGGGACGAATCGTGACGTGACCGTCGCATTGCGGTGGCGGGGGGATTGCTTTCGGTCTTGCAGGTGGAGAGATAGTAGGGGACTGCGCATCTCGGCCGAGGCCGGTGCGACCGTGCGCCTGCTCCCGTGGACCTCCGGGGCGGGCTCGGTCGCGCCGCTCGGTGGCATGTGCGGGTCATGGCGGTGCCGCAGGTGGCGCCGCCGTGCGTTTCTCCCTCCCCCGATACCGGCGAGCGAGTCGCCGAGGGCACAGCATGACGAGATTGATGCGGTGGATGTCCCGGGCGGCCGCGCTCCTGTTCCTGGCGCCGCTGGCGGCGCAGGCGCAGGGGCAGGGCCCCGCGGTGATCACGGGCGCGGTCAAGAGCGAATTCGGCGACCCGCTGGAGAATGCCAACGTCTACATCGCCGAGCTGGCGGTGTCGGTGGGCACCAACGCCCAGGGACGCTTCACCATCACCATCCCGGCGGAGCGGGTGCGCGGGCAGGTGGTGCAGCTGCGGGCGCGGTCGATCGGCTACAAGGCCGACGCCAAGCCGCTGACGGTGCGGGCGGGGGCGCAGACGGTGGACTTCACGCTGGCCAAGGACATCAACCGCCTGCAGGAAGTGGTGACCACCGGCGTGACCGGCGCCACCGAGGTCAAGAAGCTGGCCTTCTCCGTGGCGCAGGTGAGCGAGAAGGACATGCCGGTGCCGGGGTCCAACCCGCTGGCGCAGCTGCAGGGGAAGGTGGCCGGGGCCAACATCGTGGCCAACACCGGGCGGCCCGGCGCGGCGCCGGCGGTGATCCTCCGCGGCCCCCAGTCGATCAACGCCTCGGGGCGCGGGCAGGACCCGCTGTACATCATCGACGGCGTGATCTCGCAGGGCGGGCTGCAGGACATCAACCCGCAGGACATCGAGAACATCGAGGTGGTGAAGGGGGCCGCGGCGTCGTCGCTGTACGGCTCGCGCGCCGGCAACGGCGTCATCCAGATCACCACGCGCTCCGGCAAGAACCAGTCGGAGGGGGTGCGCTTCCGCGCCCAGATGGAATACGGCACGTCGGACATCGAGCGGGAGTACCGCTACCCGACCACGCACTTCATGCTGATGGACGAGACGGCCACGCGCTTCTGCGCGATCGTCTCGGGGGCGCAGGATTGCGCGCGCACGGTGGACCTGTACCAGGAGACCCGCCGCGTGAACGACCAGGGGGGCGACTTCTCCCTCCCGCCCGTGTCGCTGCAGAATGACGCCGGCATCGCCCGCAACCCCGGGACGCTGACCACGCGGTCGCTGTTCCAGGTCAACCAGTTCCCGAGGGTGTACAACCCCATCCAGCAGCTGGTGACCAACGGCGAGGTCATCAACAGCACGATCGACGCCACGGGGAAGGTGGGGCGGACGAACTTCTTCGCCTCCATCAACCAGCTGCGCCAGGAGGGGTCGATCAAGTTCCTCCCCGGGTACACGCGCAACTCGATGCGCATCAACGTGGACCAGCAGCTGGGGGGGAACCTCAACTTCTCCTTCCGCTCCAGCTACAGCACGGCCAACGACTACAACTCGGGGGGCGCGTTCTTCAGCCTCACCCGGCAGCCGGCCAACGCCGAGCTCCTGCAGACCGACAGCAAGGGGCGGCTGTACATCCGCACGGTGGCGCAGCAGCAGGGGGCGCAGAACAGCAACCCGGCGTACTCCACGCAGAACTTCACCCCGCTCAACCGGATCGACCGGTTCGTGGGGAACTTCACCATGCGGTGGAACCCGCTGTCGTGGCTGGACGGCGAGTTCAACTTCGGGTATGACAACCGCAACAACTTCCAGGAGACGCAGCAGGACCGCGGCTTCCGGACGACGGCGCTGAGCGCGACCAACCTGGGGAACATCAACCGGGACGCCGGGCGCTCCACGTCGCTCAACGCCAGCGGCAACCTGTCGGCCCGCAAGGGGTGGTTCGAGGAGGCGCTCAACACCCGCGTCACGCTGCGCTACCTGTACGAGGCGCAGGACGCGCGCAGCCAGGCCACCGGCGGCACCAACCTGGCGGTCCCCGGGCTGCGCGACCCCGACGCCGCCATCCAGAACTTCTTCACCTCCGGCGGCTCCGAGCAGGTGCGGCAGATCGGGTTCTTCACGAACCTCGACGTGGACTACAAGGGGCGCTACATCCTGGGCGCGCTGGTGCGCCGCGACGGGTCGTCGCTGTTCGGCGCGGCCAACCGCTGGCAGACCTACGGGCGCGGCTCCTTCGCCTGGCGCCTCTCGGACGAGCCGTGGTTCAACGTGAACCAGGTCTCCGACCTCAAGTTCCGCTACTCCGTGGGGCAGGCCGGCAACCGGCCGATCTTCTCGGCGCAGTACGAGACGTTCACCATCGGGACCGGCGGCTCGCTCAACCCCAACACGCTCGGCAACCGCTTCCTGGCCCCCGAGGTCTCCACCGAGACCGAGATGGGGATGGACCTGGAGCTGTTCGGGCGCTACGGGCTGACGGTGACCAAGGCGCGCAACGTCATCGACAACCAGCTGCTGCAGGTGCCGCCGCCGGCCGCGGCGGGGTTCGCCAGCCAGTGGAAGAATGCCGGCCAGCTGACCAACGATGTGTGGGAGGTGTCGCTGAACATCCCCATCGTCGCCACGCGCAACGTGGACTACTCGGCCCGCGTGAACTACGACCGCACCCGCTCGGTGATCTCGCGGCTGGACGTCCCCGAGTACTTCGTGAGCGCGGCCGGGCAGCAGGGGTCGGAGACGATGTTCAAGATCGTGCAGGGTGGGCAGATGGGGCAGATCTACGGCCGCAAGTTCGTGAAGGAGTGCGGCCAGCTCCCCGCCAACTTCCAGTCGCGCTGCGGCACCGGGCTGGACTTCCAGCGCAACAGCGACGGCTTCATCGTGTACGTGGGGCAGGGGAACACGCTGGCCGACGGCATCACGAAGAACCTGTGGATGACGCGCCTCCCGGCGTCGCAGGCCCCCTGGGGGGGCGGCACCACCGCCGACCCGCTCAACTGGGGCTTCCCCATCCTGGAGCGTGACGCCACCGGCGCCGTGCCGGTGCTGCCGGTGGGCAACGCGCTCCCCGACTTCCGCTGGTCGCTGTCGCAGAACTTCCGCTACAAGCGCCTCACCGCCTTCGCGCTGCTGGACGCCACCGTGGGCAAGGACGTGTGGAACATCGGGCGCCAGTGGTCGCTGGGCGACTTCATGCACCGCGACACCGACCAGTCGGGGAAGTCGGTCGCCGACGCGCGCCCGCTGGGCTACTACTTCCGCGCCGTCTCCACCGGCGGCATCGGCGGGCTGTACGACGTGCTGGCGCCCAACAACAACACCGTCGAGGACGCCAGCTTCGTGAAGCTGCGCGAGTTCTCCATCGGCTACCGCCTGGGCCCCGTGGCCGGGGTCGGCAACTGGAACGTCTCCCTCATCGGGCGCAACCTGCTCACCATCACCAACTACAAGGGGTTCGACCCCGAGGTGGGAGCGGGCGGCGGGGCGCTGGGGTCGGGCGTGCTCAACGCCATCGACAACTTCCAGTTCCCCAACCTGCGCCAGTTCACGTTCTCGCTCGGCACCAGCTTCTGACCCGGTCCGGGGGCGCGCGGGGCGGGCGCCCCCCCCCCCCCCCCGCCGGGATCCGGGTGACGCGGCCGGTCTCCGCCTCGAGGGGCTCGGCTCCGCCCAGGGGTGGGACGTTCCCGCCGATGCGGATCGTCGGTACCGGTCCCGTCGCCGACGCGGCGGTGTAGGTCGTGCGGGCGGGCTCGTCGAAGAACGGGTCGTCGGTCTCACCGAGCGGCCGGGCGCTGCCGACACCGTCGCCGAGATCCTCGAAGCCGGTGCCGTCGTCACGGTCGTCGTCCCGCCAGACCGGGGGCTGGCCGGCGAACCCGGCCCAGGCGTCGAGCTCGTCGTCGGAACCGTCGTCGAGCAGGACCCGAGGGACCTCACCGGTGGGCGGCTCCGTCCAATGGGGCAACGGGCCCGTGTCGTCGGAGAACCGCAGGGGAGGGTCGTCGGACGGCCCGATGATCCGGATCGATTCCGTCGGGTCCCGAGGGCTCGACCGGCGGTGCTTCGGCTCGTCGGCCGGCTCGCCTCGGTGGCTCCGGTCGTCATCGGCCATGGTCATGCCTCCTGGTACCGGGGGCGAACGCGAGGGCAGTCGGCGGGACCATCACACCTCCAGCAGCTCGTGCTCCTTGCGGGCGAGCGCCTTGTCGATGTCCTCGACCTGATCGTGCGTGATCTTCTCGAGCTCCTTCTCGGCTCGCTCGAGGTCGTTCGCGGAGATTGCTGCACTCTTCTCAGCCGCCTCGAGTTGCTTGCGGGTGTCCCGGCGGATGTTGCGGACCGCCACACGGCCGTCCTCGGCCATGTGCTTCACGATCTTCACGTACTCCTTCCGACGCTCCTCCGTGAGCGGCGGAAAGTTCAACCGGATGATCACGCCGTCGTTCGACGGCGAGACGCCGAGATCGCTGTTGCGGATCGCCTTCTCGATGGCGTTCAACGACGATCGGTCGTGCGGCTTGATCACGAGCTGGCGGGCTTCGGGCACCGTGATGCCGGCCAGCTGCTGCAACGGCACGTCCGAGCCGTAGTACTCGACGAGCAGCTTCTCCACCAGTGCGGGCATCGCGCGGCCGGTGCGGACCGTGGCGAACTGGCCCTGGGTGTGCTCGACGGCCTTGGCCATCTTCTCCATCGCCTCGAGCAGGTACTCCTCGGTCACGCCGACCAGCGTAGGCCACCGCAGGGTCGCCGGGGCGGGACCCCCTGCCCGTCAGGCGACGAGGGTACCCACCGGCCGGCCCTCGAGGACCGCGCGGATGTTGCCGTGCTGCTGGACGTCGAACACCACGATCGGGATGTCGTTGTCTCGACAGAAGGCGATCGCGGTCGAGTCCATCACCTTGAGATCGCGGGAGATGACCTCGAAATGGGAGACCGTGTCGAATCGCACGGCCGTCGGGTTCGTCCGGGGATCGGCGTCGTAGACCCCGTCGACCCCCGAGTGGGTGCCCTTCAGGATGGCCTGCGCCTCGATCTCCGCCGCCCGCAACGCAGCGGCGGTGTCCGTGGTGAAGAAGGGGTTGCCGGTGCCCGCCGCGAAGATCACCACCCGCCCCTTCTCGAGGTGACGGATCGCGCGGCGCCGGATGTACGGCTCGGCGATCTTGGGCATCTCGACCGCCGAGAGCACCCGGGTGGGCATCCCGGAGCGTTCGAGCGCGTCCTGGAGCGCGAGCGCGTTGATCACCGTGCCGAGCATGCCCATGTGGTCGCTCTGGGTGGCGTCCATCCCGGCGCCGACACCGACCCGGCCGCGCCAGAAGTTGCCGCCGCCGACCACGACCGCGACGTCGACGCGCAGCTCCTCGCGCACCTCGATGATCTCGGCGGCGAGCTGACCGAGGAACGCCGCCGACAGTCCGTTGCCGGTGCCCGGATCGGCGAGCGCCTCCCCGGAGAGCTTGAGCACCACCCGCGACCAGCGGGGACGCTGCGTGCAGTCCGAGGAGGCGCTGTCCACGGCCCTCAGCCGATCATGACCTGGTCGAAGCGGACCAGCGTCGCCGCACCCAGGTACTGCTTGATCGACTGCTTCTCGTCCTTCACGTACGCCTGCTCGAGCAGACAGATCTCCTTGAAGAACCCGTTGAGGCGGCCCTCGACGATCTTGGGTAGCGCCGCTTCGGGCTTGCCCTCGTTGCGGGACAGCGTCTCGAGCGTGGCTCGCTCCTTGTCGACCACGTCGGCCGGCACGTCCTCGCGCCGCAGGTACTGCGGCTTGGCGAACCCGACGTGGACGGCGACGTCGTGGGCGAGTTCGATCGAGCCGCCGGCGATCTCGACGAGCACGGCGTTCACGCCACGGCCGCCCTGCACGTGGAGGTAGTGGTCGACGATGTTGCCGGCCGCCGGCTCGTAGCGGACCACCCGGCCGAGCTGGATGTTCTCCTTGAGGGTGAGCTTGTTGTCCTCGAACTCGGCGTCGTGTTCGGCGACGGCGTCGGCTCCCTTGGCGGCGACGGTCTCGGCCATCTTCTGGGCGAGACCCTTGAAGCCGTCGGAGGACGCGACGAAGTCGGTCTCGCACTTCAGCTGGACGACGGCGGTGACCCCACCCACCACTGCGAGCGCCACGCAGCCCTGGGTGTTCTCACGATCCGAACGCTCGGCGGACTTCGCAATGCCCTTCTCCCGCAACCACTGCTTGGCAGCTTCGATGTCGCCGCCGGTGGCCTCGAGCGCCTTCTTGCAATCCATCATCCCGGCGCCGGTCGAGGCGCGCAGGGCGGCGACGTCCTTGGCGGTGAACGACATGATCAGGCCTCCTCAGGCGTATCGGTGGCGGGGGCGTCACCGGCGCTCGCGGTGCGCTGGGACGCAAGGCGGGCCTCGCGCTCGGCCTGCGCGAGCGCCGCCTGGCGCCGCGCCTGGGCCTGCGCCTGGGCGATCGCCGCCTCCTGTTCGGGCGTGCGCGACGGCGCCGGCTGCGCGGTCGGGTTGCGACGCGAGGCGATGAAGCGGCCCTCCTCGACGGCGTCGGCCACGATGCGGCACATCAGCGACCCCGCTCGGATCGCGTCGTCGTTGCCCGGGATCACGTACTGGACGAGATCGGGATCGCAGTTGGTGTCGACGACGGCGACCACGGGGATGCGCAGCTTGTTCGCCTCGGTGACCGCGATGTGCTCCTTCTTGGTGTCGAGCACGAACACGGCATCGGGACGACCGGCCATGGCGCGGATGCCACCGAGGTTCTTCTGCAGCTTCTCGAGCTCGCGCGACAGCAACAGCGCTTCTTTCTTGGGCATCGCGTCGAACTCGCCCGACGCCTGCATGCGCTCGTATTCCTTCATCTTGTCGACGCGCTTGGCCATCGTCTCGAAGTTGGTCAGCATGCCGCCCAACCAGCGCTGGTTGATGTACGGCATGCCGCACTTCTCGGCGTAGCCCTGGATCGGATCCTGGGCCTGCTTCTTCGTGCCGATGAACAGGATCGTGCCTCCGCCGGCCACGAGGTCGCGCACGAAGGAGTACGCCGACTCGATCCGCCCGAGCGTCTGGTTCAGGTCGATGATGTAGATGCCGCTGCGCTCGCCGTAGATGAACCGCTTCATCTTCGGGTTCCATCGGCGGGTCTGGTGTCCGAAGTGGACGCCGGCTTCGAGGAGCTGGCGCATGGTGACGACGGCTGCCATGGTTCTCGTGGTCCTCCTCCTGCGGTTGCCTGCCCCGTGCCCGCACGCCCGAAGGCGCGACCGCAGGCGGGTCGGGTGCTCTGATGCGGCTCGGTGTCGGGCCGGCCGGGAAGGCTACCAATCCGAGTCGCCGAGCGCCCATCGGATCGTGACGAGTCTCGGCCGACCGATCTGGGATTCCAGCAGGGGTGTCGGGTCGACGTAGCGACCGGCCCGCCGGACCCCGAGATGGACCGGGCCTGCCGCGACGGCCACGACCTCGCTTCGTCGGACCTGGCCACCGGCGCGGACGTCGAGCTCGCCCACGAACCCGAGCGTGACGAGCAACGATCCGCCGGCGATCACGACGAAGCGGTCCGACCCGATCGGTCCGGCGAAGCGGACCGTGCCCGACAGCGGAGCCCGGACGGGCTCGCCGGGGCGAGCGTCGAGGTCGACCCCCCGGTTCCCCGGACACCACCGACACGTCGGGGGGCGGTAGGGATCGACGATGCGGCCAGGCACCGGCCGTTCGAGGACCGGCGGCCGCACCGGCGCCGCGACCGGATGCGCCGCGACCGGATGCGCGGCGAGCACGGCGGCGACGAGCACGGCGGCGACGAGCACGGCCGCCGGGGCGACCCGAGCGGCGACGGCGCGGCGGCGAGGGAGCGATGAGGTGGCCACGTGGCCTCCCGGGGTGCGGGTGGGCCGGGTGACCGGCGACGGGGCGACTCAGCCCGAGCGGCGATCCTGCGACGCGAGGTAACTGCGCAGGTGCAGGATCGCCTTGGCATGGATCTGGCAGACCCGGGACTCGGTCACGCCGAGCACCTCGCCGATCTGCAGCAGGGTCAAGCCTTCGAAGTAGTAGAGGGTGACGACGGTGCGTTCGCGTTCCGACATCCGTCGCAGGGCGTGGGCGAGTTGCTTCTTGGTCTCGGCCCGCTCCAACGCTGCGCCGACCGGCTCGCCGAGATCGGCGAGCCGGTCGCGCAGGGTGGCCATGTCGCTGTCCTCCCCGCCGATCGACTCGTCGAGCGCGGCGAGTCCGACGTTGGCGATCTGGGACAGCGTCGACTGGAACTGCTCGAGCGTCATCCGCAGGGCGAGGGCCAGCTCTTCTTCGCTCGGGGACCGGCCGAGTTCGGCTTCGAGTTGGGCAGCTGCACGCTCGACGGCCCGCACCTTGGCCCGGACCGACCTCGGCACCCAATCGAGTCGACGCAGCTCGTCGATGATGGCTCCCCGGATCCGGTTGACCGCATAGGCCTCGAAGCGGATGCCACGGTCGGTCTCGTACTTGTCGATCGCATCGATCAGTCCGAACATGCCGTAGCTCACGAGGTCGGCGGTCTCCACGCTCGCCGGCAGACCCGAAGCGAACCGGCCGGCGACGTACTTGACGAGCGGCGCGTACAGCAGCACGAGCTGGTCGCGGTCGCGCCGGTCCCCGGACCGCTTGAAACGGGTCCAGAGGGCCTCGGCCGGATCGGTGCCGGTGTCGAGCTGGGGCTCCACGGCTCAGGCCCGCGGGTGGGTGCGGTCGTAGACGGACCGCAGGCGCTCCTTGCTCACGTGGGTGTAGACCTGCGTGGTCGCCAGGTCGGCGTGGCCCAGGAGTTCCTGCACCACCCTCAGATCGGCACCGCCGTCGAGAAGATGAGTGGCGAACGAGTGGCGAAGGGCATGCGGATGGGTCGGCCGGGTGGCACGCCGGTCGAGAAGGCGCCGGACGTCGCGCGGGCCGAGCCGCCGGCCGAGCTGGTTGAGGAACAGGGCGCGCTCGTCGACCGGCAGCGAACGAGCGGCGCTCGCTGCGGCGAGCGCCGGGCGACCCGGTGGCTCCAACCAGGCGATCGCGGCGGCCGCTGCGGGCTCGCCGACCGGGAGGCGCCGTTGCTTTCCGCCTTTGCCCCAGACGGTGACGAGGCGACGGCGGGTGTCGAGGCTGTCGACGTCGAGTGCACACAGCTCGCTCACCCGCAGACCGCACCCGTAGATCAGCTCCAGCACGGCGTCGTCCCGGCGGCGCCGCCACGCAGGCTCGTCGGGGCCGCCCCGGTCCGGGGCGTCGAGCAACGCACCGAGCTCGTCGGTGGTGAGCACCCGTGGCAGACGGCCGCCACCCGAGGGCGCTCGCAGACCTGCGGTCGGGTCGTGCTCGCAGCGCCCGGTGCGCCGCGCCCAGGCGAAGTAGCGCCGCGCGGCCGAGGCGCGACGGGCCACCGTGCGCGACGACAGCCGTCGGGTGGTGCAGAACGCCAGGTAGCGCCGAAGGGCCTGACGCTCGACCGAGCCGGGGTCGCCGCAGCCGCCGCGTTCGAGCCAGCCGATCAGATCGGCGAGATCGCTGCGGTAGGCGGTGGCGGTGCGGGGTGACACGTCCGTGAGCGATGCGATGAAGTCCTCGACCCCCCAGCTCACGACACAACGGTACCGATCGGGTCGGGGCCGCTTGCGGCACTCGGGCGGCCGAGCACCCGTTCACCACTCGACCGCTGCGCCGGCCGCCGTCAGCTCCCACCACAGTCCCGGCTGCTCGACGAGGCCGAGACGTGCGAGCTCCTCGATCGCGCCCGTCAGCTCCAGGGGATGCGCTGCGAGCTGATCCGCGAGCGATTCCGGGGCGGCGGGGCCCGCCGCCAGCAGCGCCCCGACCCGCCGCGCGAGTGCCCCGGCCGGTCGCTCGGGCCGCCGAGCCGCGGGAACCGGCGGGGCGGCGAGTCCGAGCGCACCGAGCACGTCGGAGACGTCGAGGACCGGCGATGCGCCGTCGCGCAACAGCAGGTTGGTTCCCCGGTTGGCGGGCGCCCGGACCGACCCCGGAACGGCCAGCACCGTGCGTCCGAGGTCGAGGGCGAGACGGGCGGTGACGAGCGAGCCGCCCCGCTCCGCGGACTCGACGACCACCACGACCTCGGCGAGCGCCGCGATCAGCCGATTGCGGGCCGGGAAGTGGTGCGGCAGGGGCGGGGTACCCGGGCCGAGCTCGCTGACCACGGCACCGGCCGCTGCCACCGCCTCCCAAAGGTCGCGGTGTTCGGCCGGGTACACGACGTCGAGACCGCTGCCGACGACCGCCAGCGGGCCGGGCACGCCCGAGGCGACCCTGCTGGCGTCGAGCGCCCCGCGATGAGCAGCGCCGTCGATCCCCCGAGCGAGCCCGGACACCACGCACAACCCGGCCCGAGCCAGGTCGAAACCGAGCTCGGCAGCGATCTCCCGGCCGACCCGGCTGGCCCGCCGGGTGCCGACGATCGCCACCCGCCGTGCGTCGGCGCGAGCCAGATCGCCGAGCACGTACAGGCACGACGGGGGGGCAGCGAGGTGCTCGAGTTCGGCGGGATACGACCGACTCCCCCGCTGCAGGAGACTCGACGTCATGCCGCCACCTGCAGGTGCCGGGCCGGGTCCTGGCGCAGTTGCAGCGCGAGCGCCACCCAGGACAGCCCGAGCGGTCCGTCGTCGCCGGCGAGGTCGGCGAGCGTGCGGGCCACGCGCCGCACCCGGTGCAGGCCACGGCCGCTCAACGTGCCCGCTCGCAGCTCCTCCCGCAGCCGTTCCCGAGCCGGGTCGCTGAGCGGCGCGAGCTCGTCGAGACGGCTCCCGGGCAGGTGCGCATTGGCGACGACACCCCGCCGTTGCGCCCGCTGCCGGGCCGCCGCCACCCGTGCCGCCACCGTGGCGCTCGACTCGCCCGGTTCGAGGGCGAGCAGGTCGTCCTCGGGCGGGCGGTGCACCACCACCCGCACGTCGAACCGGTCGAGCAGGGGCCCGGACAGGCGCCGCACGTAGCGTTGGCGCTCCGCCGGCGTGCAGCGGCACCCGCCCGGGCTGGTCGCATGCCCGCACGGGCACGGATTGGTGGCCGCGACGACGAGCACGGCGGCCGGGAAGACCACCGACGCCCGCGCCCGGGTGACCCGTACGACACCCTCTTCGAGGGGCTGGCGGAGTGCGTCGAGGACGCTCGGGGGGAACTCGGCGAGCTCGTCGAGGAACAGCACGCCTCCATGTGCGAGCGACAGCTCGCCCGGGCGCAGCGCTGCGGTGCCACCGCCGATCAGCGAGACCAGCGACGCGGAGTGGTGCGGCGCCCGGATCGGCGGGCGGCGCAGCAGCCCGCCGGTGAGCGGCAGACCGGCGGCCGAGCGCAGGATGGTGGCCTCGAGAGCGGTCTCGGCATCGAGATCGGGGAGCACCCCGGCCAGGCGATGGGCGAGCATCGTCTTGCCGGCTCCGGGTGGACCCACCAGCAGCAGATGGTGAGCGCCGGCAGCAGCGACCTCGAGCGCCAGCCGGGCGAAGGCCTGGCCTCGCACGTCCGCGAGATCGGCAGGCCGCTCGCCGGCATCGGGCGGGCCCGGGTGCGCCGGCTCCGGCCAGGGCAGGCCGTCCCGCAGCACCCCGACCAACTCCCCCAGGCACGACGCGCCCTCGACGTCGGCGGCGACGAGCCGGCCCTCGCCCACGCAGTCGAGGGGCACGACACAGCGCTCGTCACGCCGGGCTGCGACCATCGGCACCATCCCGGGCACCCGCCGCAAGGACCCGTCGAGCCCGAGCTCGCCCAGGAACGCCCGGCCCGCGACGGCCTGCGCCGGAAGGACACCGGTGGCGGCGAGCAGCCCGACCGCGATCGGTAGATCGAGCACGGAACCGCCCTTGCGCTGGCCCGACGGCGCGAGGTTCACCGTGATCCGTTGCATCGGCCAGGTGAACCCGCTCGACAACAGCGCCGCCCGGACCCGGTCGCGCGCTTCGCGACAGGCCTCGTCCGGCAGACCGACGACGGTGAAGCCCGGTAGGCCCGACGACACGTGGACCTCGACGGTGACGGGGCGCCCCACGGCACCCAGGAGCGTGGCAGCAGCGATCATCGCCAGCACGGCGACCTCCGGGACGTTCCCTGGGGAAGGCCGGCCGTGGGCCTTCGATCACGGGAAACGTTAGCGGGCGGGTGTGCCACCGATCGCCGGCGGCCGGCTGGGAGACTGAACGCCCCATGCGCCGCCTCTCCCGATTCACGACCGCGGTGGCCGGGCTGCTGGTCGTCGCAGCGGCCTGTGGGGACGAACCCACCCGAGGGCAGGCGTCGTTCTGCCGCCAACTCCTCGCCGACCGGGCCGCCATCGACACGCCGGCAGGCTCCACCGCGGCGGCGCGCCTGCAGGTGGAGCGCTTCCGGGCGCTGGATCGCCTCGCACCCGAAGCCATCCGCGACGAATGGCACGCCGTCACCGAGCTGATGGCCCTCGCCTCCACGGCGGACCTCGCGACACCCGCCGGGCGCGCCTCGCTCGGCGAGGCCGCGCTCGGCGTCTCACGCGCTGCCGACACCGTGCGCGCCTACGTGCTCGACGTGTGCGGGGTCGATCTCACCGGCACCGTGGTCACGATCCCGCCTGCTGCGCCGGAACCGACCGCCTCGACGAGCGCCGCGGCCACCGCCCCGGAAGCGGCCCCGACGCCGTAGGGTGCCCGGTCCGTGACCGACCAACGAGCCGGCATCGCCTACGGGGTGACCGCCTACCTGCTGTGGGGTGGGCTCACCGCCTACTGGAAGCTCATCCACGGGGTCGACGCATTCGAGCTGATCGGCCAGCGCATCGTGTTCGCCCTCGGGCTGCTCGGGGTGATCGTCGTGTGGCGCCGGGCGGGTTCGAGCCTCCGGGCCGCGGCAGCCGATCGGGTCGTGCGCCGGCGGGTCCTCGGCGCCGCCGGGCTGCTGCTCGTCAACTGGACCAGCTACGTCTGGGCCATCGTCCACGAGCACGTCGTCGAGACGGCCCTCGGCTACTTCATCTGCCCGCTGCTGACGGTCGCGATCGGCGTCGTCGTTCTCGGCGAACGACTCCGGCCGGCGCAGACCGCGTCGATGCTCCTCGCCGCCGCGGCCGTGGTGTTCCTGGCCGTCGTGTACGGCCAGGTGCCCTGGATCGCGCTGGCGATCGCCGGCAGTTGGGCCTTCTACGGGCTGCTGAAGAAGCAGGTACCACTCGGCGCGCTCGAGAGCCTCACCGCGGAGACGGCCGTGCTGTTGCCCCTGGCCCTCGTCGTGCTCGGCATCCGCCTCGCCGCCGGGTCGAGCGCCTACCAGACCGTCGACGCCCGCACGATCGCATTGCTGCCGCTCACCGGCGTGGTCACCGTCGTGCCGCTGCTGCTGTTCGCCGCCGCCGCCCGTCGCCTGCCGCTCACGGTGATCGGGCCCGTGCAGTACCTCGTGCCGACCATCAACTTCCTGCTCGGCGTGGTCGCCTACGGCGAGGAGATGACGGCCGAACGCCTCACCGGCTTCGCGATGGTGTGGCTGGCGCTCGTGCTCTTCACCGCCGACAGCCTGCGGGCCGCACGCCGTCCGCTGCGTACGGCCCGGCTCGGCGGGCTCAGCGGGTGATGACGGTGCACGCGGAGATGCCCGGCGCCCCGTACACGTGCGTGAAGCCGACGGCAGGCGAGTCGGGCACCTGACGGGCACCGGCCCGGCCCTGGAGCTGCAGCACCGTCTCGTACACCTGCCGCAGCCCCGAGGCGCCGATCGGCTCGCCGTTGGCGAGGCAGCCGCCGTCGGTGTTGATCGGGAGCCGGCCGCCGATCTCGGTCTGGCCGGTCTGGAGCAACTCCTCCTGCTCACCGTCGGCGCACAGCCCCGTCTCGGCCATGTGCATGATCTCGGCGCCGGACTCGGTGTCCTGGATCTGGGCGACGTCGACCTCGCCCGGCTCGATCCCGGCCTGCGCGAAGGCCGCCCGCGCGGCATCGACCGACGGCGAACCGGCGCGGTCCAGCGACAACCACGGGCTGAACACCTCGAAACTGCCGAACCGCCGCGACCGCAACGAGGCCGCCTTGAGGTAGACGGCGTTGCTCGCGTTCAGCCGCTTGGCGGCCTCGGTCGAGGCCAGTACGAGCGCCACCCCACCTTCGCCCGGCGAGCAGAACATGTACTGCGTCAACGGGTTCGCCAGCATCGTGGCGTTGACGACCTGGTCCTCGCTCATCGGCTGACGGCGCCAGGCGTTCTCGTTCAACGAACCGTTGCGGAACGCCTTCACCGCGACCTTCGCGAGCGTGTTGGCCGTGATCCCGAACTCGTGCATGTAGCGCTGGATCTTCATGCCGAAGAACTGCGTGGTGAGCATGAGGCCCGTGTCGCCGTACCACTCCCCCAGGCCGAAGTCGGCGGGGTTCGGATCGAACGCACCCCGCGGGTGCTTGTCGAACCCGATGGCCATCACGACGTCGGCCGCGCCGGAGCGGATGGCGTTGTAGGCGCTGATGAGCGCCGAGCCGCCCGTGGCGCATCCGTTGGCCACGTTGATGAACGGCAGGCCGGTGAGACCGAGCTGTGACACCATCGTGTCTGCGTTGCCGGCCGCCGCCGAACCGCCGAACGCGTACTGCACGTCGTTCCAGCCGATGCCCGCGTCGGCGAGCGCCTGGCGGGCGGCGTGCGCACCCTGCTCCATGCCGGTGGCTTCGTGGCGGCCGAAGGGATGGATCCCGATGCCGATGATGGCGACGTCGTCGGACGACATGGTTCCTCCAGGGTGACGGTCAGACGGGCTGGAACGCGAACGTGACGAGCTCGTCGCCGTCCGCGGTGGTGAACGGCAGGATCACGAGCTCCATCTCCCGGCCGATGCGCAGCTCGGCGGGGTCGGCGCTCGTGAGCCGGGTCTCCACCTTCACGGCGCCGGGGAGCTCGACGTAGCCGACCCCGTAGGGGGCGAAGTCCTTGGGGGTCTCGGGCCCCTTGTAGGGCGGGGACTTCGGCAGGAAGCCCTGCACCGTCCACGTCCACAGCGTTCCCCGGCGCGGCAGCAGCTCGGCGGCCATGTCGGTGCCCGTACAGCTGGGGCACGACCGCTGGGCCGGGAACGTGACGACGCCGCATCCGCTGCACCGGGCACCGATCAGCTGCGGCTCGTCCGACGGCCAGGTGAACAGCCCTTCGGCGACGGGCTTGCGCTGCGACATGCCGCGATCGTGTCACGGCACAGCCCTGCGGGCCGAACCACCTCAGCCCGAACGTCGAACGCTGCGGCGCGACCGGCGCCGGCCGGCGCCCGCCTCCACCTCGACCAGACGGTCCGCGCCGACCGATCGACGCAGCGCCTCGTCGAGACGTGCCGAGCGTCGCCAGTCGCCGACGTCGAGTGTCATCACCCGACCGTCGAGCGCGTGCAGCGTCCATCGGCCGCTCGCCCGGCGCTCCGCGACGGCGCACTCGAACGCGGCGAGGACCTCGGTCTGGCGACCGCGCTCCCGCCAGGCGACGCCGTCCTCGCCCACGACGACGGCCCGCCGGGACCGTCCGGGGAACGTGGCTCCGGTGACGACCAGGGGCGGCTTCGCCCGTGCCGGACCGTCGGCCGGGTACAGGGCCCGCACGGCGGCCGGCACGACGCCGGTGAGGCGCGCCCGGGCCACCTCCCACCGCTGCCGGACGTCGGCGAGACCCACGTCCTCGCGCAGCTCCTGCAGGAGCGCCACGGGCGAGGGGACCGCCGGCATCCCGAGCAGCGCGGCCTCGCCCGCTTCCAACGCCTGGGTCGAGAGATCCTGCGCCGTGGGCTCCATCACCCGCCGGGTCAACTCGCGCCGCAGCCGGTCGAGCCCCTCGGTGCCGACCTCCCCGCGGCGCACGTCGTCGAGCACCCCGGCCACCACCGCCCCGGCGCGACGGGCCGACGGTCCGGGGTCGACGGCGACGAGCAGATGGCGTTCCTCGGCGGCGACCCGCTCGGTCGTCACCTGCACCACCCCGGCCGACCCGAGGCGGGCGTCGACCTCGTGGGCGATCGTGGCGGCGAGCGCTGCGGTGCGGGCGTCGGCGGGGAGCACCGCTCCGAGTCGGAGCTCGTCGTCACCGCCCGAGCGAACGAGGGGACCGTGGCCGATCGCACCGGGCGCCGCCGGCAGCCCGCAGGGCGGACCCGGCGCCAGGCGCAACCGCATCGGTCCCGGGTTGGCGCCCGTGATCACGATCACGGCCTGGCCGGTCACCGCCCGACCCGCCCACCAGTCCCACACCGCCTCGGGCTCGGTCCGGTGGAGTCCCAACTCGGCGAGCCCGAGGAGACCCCACCCCTGCAAGCCCGCGCGCATCCGCAGGACGGCACCGGCGGGCTCGGGGACCGCCGGCCCTGCGAGGAGTGCCGCCCGGGCGGCCGCGATCGCATCGGGCGCCGGTCGCCCCAGCGCCGCGGTCAACCGGCCCAGGTCGTCGGCGACGGTCGGACCGTCGAGGGTCACGCGGGTCGTCAACACCCCCACCTCGACGCGGGGGCACACACCGGACTGCGCGATCGCCGCTGCGAACGCGAGCCGGGTGAACCCGCGGGTGCGGGGAGTCTCGTCGGCCACCCCGACCCGGAGCAGCAGCACCGCCTGCGTCGGTCCGGGTGTGGCTGCGACGCAGGCCCGGACGCCGTCGAGCACACCGAAGCCCACGGCCGTGCGCCGGTAGGCCGACGCCGCATCGTGTGGAGTTGCCGCCTGCGCCATGGACCCCCGATCGACGGCTCGCCCGATCGACGGTCGGTCCGATCGGTCGGCCGCAGCACGGCCGCAGCCGCTTGACGCGAACCTGAGCGACCGACCGAGGGCGCACCGGCGCGGTCGCCTACCGTCGATCCGTGCGCTGGACGGTCCACGGGGAACGCTCGATCTACGACAGCGAATGGATGTGCCTGCGGCTGACCGACGTCGAGCTCCCCGACGGCCACCGCTTCGAGCACCACGTCGTTCGGTACCCCCACGACGCCGCCGGGACCGTGGTCGTCGATCCCGACCGCGGGGTGTTGCTGCTCTGGCGCCACCGGTTCATCACCGACACCTGGGGGTGGGAGATCCCGGCCGGCCGCGTCGACCCGGGCGAGACCCCGGTGCACGCCGCGGCGCGCGAGGTGCTCGAGGAGACCGGCTGGCGTCCCGGCGACCTGCGCCCGATCGTCTCGTACCACCCGTCGAACGGGTCGGCCGACCAGGTGTTCCACCTCTTCGTCGCCGACGGCGCCGAGCGCGGCGGCGGCCCCGGCGACGCGTTCGCGGG
>JBILVB010000204.1:0-6150 GCA_044370695.1 Acidimicrobiales bacterium
TGATGTCTGTTCCCGCCAGCGGTCCCGCCGACGTCGACGAGGTCGCCGCCGCCCTCGCCGCCCACGACTACCTCCCCGACGAGGGCCTCGCCACGGCAGTGTTCCTGGCCATGCGGCTCGGTCGTCCGTTGCTGCTCGAAGGCGAGGCGGGCGTCGGCAAGACCGAACTCGCCAAGGTGCTCGCCCGCTGGACCGGCGGCGAGTTGATCCGCCTGCAGTGTTACGAGGGGATCGATGCGGCGCAGGCGGTCTACGAGTGGGACTACTCGCGACAGTTGCTGCACCTGCGCGCCGCCGAGGCGGCCGGCACCGCCCGGGGCGAGTCGGTGACGGCCCTGGAGGCCGAGCTGTACTCCGAGCGCTTCCTGGTGAAGCGGCCGATCCTGCGCGCCGTGGCCGGACGCGAGGGCCCGGCGCCGATCCTGTTGATCGACGAGGTCGACCGGGCCGACGACGAGTTCGAGGCGTTCCTGCTCGAGGTCTTGTCGGATTACCAGGTCACGGTGCCCGAGCTCGGCACGTTCCGGGCCGAGCGGCCACCGTTGGCGATCCTCACGTCGAACCGCACGCGCGACGTGCACGACGCCCTGAAGCGCCGCTGTCTGTACCACTGGGTCGAGCACCCGGATTTCGAACGGGAGGTGGCGATCGTGCGCCTGCGGGTCCCGGCGGCCGGCGAGCGGTTGGCCCGGGAGGTGGCGGCGGCGGTCGAGGCGATGCGCTCGATGGGCCTGTACAAGCCGCCCGGCGTCGCCGAGACGATCGACTGGGCGACGTCGCTGGCCCTCCTCGGGCGGGCGCAGCTCGACGAGGCTTCGGTGTCGGCCACCCTCGGCACCGTCCTCAAGTACCGCGAGGATGCGGACCGGGTGCGCTCGAGCGGGCTGCCCGCGCTGATCCGCCAGGCGTATGACCGCAGCGGCACCAGCTGAATCGGCCGTGCCGGCGGCACCGGCAGAGGCGCTGGCCGTTGCCTTCGGGCGGCTGTTGCGCCTGGCCGGTCTGCGGGTGCCGGTCGACACGGTCTTGGCGTTCGCCCGAGCGCTCGGCGAGCTCGGTGTCGTGGACCGGGACGCGGTCTACTGGGCGGGCCGGGCGACGTTGGTGCGTCGACCCGAGGACCACGAGCTCTACGACCGGGCCTTCGCAGTGTTCTGGGAGCGCCGGCATGCCGTGGTCGAACCCGAAGGGCCGCAGCGCACGATCACGATCACGTTGGCCGCCGACGACGGGGACGAGGCCGGCGACGACGGGCCCGACGAGGCCGATGCGTCCGACGACGAGGTGCTGCAGCTTCGGTTCTCGGCGAGCGAAGTGTTGCGGGACAAGGACTTCGCCAGTTGCTCCGATGCCGAACTCGTCGAGGCGCAAGCTTTGATGACCCAGTTGCGGCTCTTGGGGGCGCGTCGGCGGAGTCGTCGGCTCGTCCCGTCCCGCCGGCCCGGTGCACACCCCGATCTCCGGCGCACGGTCCGCGCCGCCCTGCGCGCGGGAGGTGAACCGATCGCCCGCCGGTACCTGGTTCCGGGTGAGCGGTTGCGCCGCCTCGTGCTGCTGCTCGACGTCTCCGGTTCCATGGAGCCCTACGCCCGGGCCCTGGTGCGGTTCACCCACGCCGCCGTCGTCGGCCGCCAGCGCGTCGAGGTGTTCGCGCTCGGCACCCGGCTCACCCGCATCACCCGGGAGCTGTCGAGCCGCGATCCCGACGTGGCGCTGGCGCGCGCGGCGCAGCGCGTCGTCGACTGGTCCGGTGGGACCCGGCTCGGCGAAGGGCTGCGTCGCTTCAACGACGAGTGGGGTGTGCGCGGTATGGCCCGTGGTTCCGTCGTCGTGATCCTCTCCGACGGATGGGACCGCGGTAGCCCCGAGTTGCTCGCCGAGCAGATGGAACGCCTCCACCGGGTCGCGTTCCGGGTGGTGTGGGTCAACCCGCTCAAGGTGACCCCCGGGTATGCGCCGCTGGCGCGGGGCATGGCGGCTGCGCTGCCCCACGTCGACGAGTTCGTCGAGGGGCATTCCGTCGCCGCCCTCGAACAGCTCGCTGCCGTGATCGCCCGCCCCTGATCGTCGCCGCAACTTCGTCGGGGGGTGGGGCCGGCGTCGCCTTCCGTTCATCCGGGGCGGCTCGGCTTTCGTCATGCTCCGGCGTTCGGTCATCGCTGTCCTGTCCACGCTCGCTATCGGTTCGGCCGGCCTGACGATCGGCGTGGCCGGGGCGTCCCCGAGGCCTCTCGGAGCGGTCCCGGTCCCGACCGATCAGGTGCGCCTGCGGGCGATCGGCACCTTCGATTCCGGCAGCGGCAACGCCGGCGCCGAGATCTCGGCGTTCGACCCGACCACCAAGCGCCTCTTCGTCACGAACGGTGCCGCCAAGCGGATCGACGTCGTCGACCTCGCGAACCCGGCGGCCCCGGCCAAGATCGCCGAGTTCTCGATCGCCCCGTACGGCTTCGACCTCCAGGGCGTGGCTGCTCGCAACGGCATCGTCGCCGTCGCGCTGCAGGGTCTCGACGCCACGACGGGGAAGACCGACCCCGGCAGCGTGCTGTTCCTGCGAGGCTCGGGCGACGTCAGCGGCGGGCTGACGGTGCTCACTCAGGTCACGGTCGGCGCGCTGCCCGACATGCTCATGTTCACTCCGGACGGCACCAAGGTGCTGACCGCCAACGAGGGCGAACCGCGCTGCACGAGCGGTACGTACGTCGATCCGGAGGGGTCGGTGTCGATCATCTCGCTGACCGGCGACTCGACGGCACTGTCGGCGACGGTCTCGACGGTGGGCTTCGGCGGGTTGAACGCCGCCACGCTGCGGGCCCAGACCCCGGCGGTGCGCATCTTCGGCCCGGGCGCGACTGCAGCACAGGACCTCGAGCCGGAGTACATCACGGTGGATCCCTCGGGGACGACGGCCTGGGTGACCATGCAGGAGAACAACGCCGTCGCCGTGATCGACCTGGGGTCCGGCACGGTCGACGCCGTCGTCGGCCTCGGTACGAAGGACTGGTCGGCGTCTGCGCTCGACACCTCGGACCGCGACGTGGAGGGGGTCACCGGCAGTGGCACCAACAACCGGCGCATCAACATCGTTCCCCGGCCGATCCGCGGGATGTACCAGCCCGACGCCATCGCGTCGATGGTCCATGGCGGGCAGACGTACCTGTTCACGGCCAATGAGGGCGATGCCCGCGACTGGGCCCCGTGCATCAACGAGGAGGCCACGGGCAGCCAGCTCACCGTGAGCAACGCGGTCACCGCCGGGCTGTCCACCTTGGCGGCCGACGAGGACGACCTCGGCAGGTTGAAGTTCACCGTCGCCGAACCGGCCACCAACGGGGGTCGCAACCCGTATCCGAACCAGACGGCACCGACGGCGGTCGCGCAGGACACCCTGTACTCGTTCGGTACCCGCTCGATGTCGGTCTGGTCGGCGCAGGGTGCGCTGGTGTGGGACTCGGGCAGCCAGATCGAGGAGTACATCGCCGCCACGTTCCCCGCCTGGCACAACATCAACAACGGCCTCGCGTCGGACTGGGACACCCGCAGCGACGACAAGGGCCCGGAGCCCGAAGGAGTCGCCGTCGGGTCGGCGTACGGCCGCACGTTCGCGTTCCTCGGGTTGGAGCGTGCCGGCGGGATCATGGTCTTCGACGTGACCGATCCCACGGCGCCGGTGATCGCCACGTACGCCAACCCGCGCATGGCCGGCTCGGGTATCGGCTCGGCGGACATCTCACCCGAGGGCGTGCAGTTCGTGCCTGCCGACCAGAGCCCGAACGGGCTGCCGCTCGTCATCGCTACCCACGAGATCTCGGGCACGACGACGGTGTTCGCCCTCGAACCGGTCGGTGGGCACCGCTTCGAGGCGAGCCCGCAACGGATCCTCGACACGCGTACCTCGGGGATCTTGGGCGCTGCTTCGACCCGCACCGTGCCCGTACCGGGGCTTCCCGCCGAAGGGGTGGCCGCCGTGCTCGTCAACGTGACGGCCACCGAAGGCGTCGGCACCGGCTTCGTGTCGGTCTACGGAGGCGGCACCTGGCCGGGTACGAGCACGCTCAACCTCGACCGCGTCGGCCAGACCGTGGCGAACTTGACGCTGGTCCCCGTGGCCAGCGACGGCTCGATCACCGTGTACAGCCAGCCCTCGACCCACCTCGTGATCGATCTCGTCGGCCGGTTCGTGTCGGCGGCGACGGCGACCGACGGGCGATTCGTGCCGGTAGCCCCCGCCCGACTGCTCGACACGCGGTCCGGGGCGCTGCGACCGGCCGGCGCCACCACCACTGTCGCCATCGCCGGTCAGGGCGGCGTGCCGGCGACCGGGGTGGGCGCAGCCGTGGTGACGATCACCTCGACCGAGTCGACCAGCCCCGGCTTCATCGCTGCATACGCGAGCGGGACGCCCTGGCCCGGGACGAGCACGCTGAACGTGGATCGCGCCGGTCAGGACATCCCGAACCTCGCGGTCGTGCCGCTCGGGAGCGACGGGTCGATCTCGCTGTTCAACCAGCCACCCACGCACCTCGTCGTCGACGTCGTCGGCTACGTGACCGGCACGGGAGCGGCGTCCGGGGGCAGCGGCCTGTTGCTGCTCACGTCTCCGACCCGGCTCTTGGATACGCGCACCGGGTCGAAGCCTCCGGCAGCGTCCACCCAGGTCGTTCCGGCCGGTCCGGCCGTCGCCCTGGGCGGCCCGGCGCTGGTGAATCTCACGATCACGGAGACGGCTGCGCGCGGGTTCGTGACCGCATGGTCGGGCGTGGGTTCCCGACCTGGCACGAGCAACCTGAACGCGGCCGGAGCGGAAGCGACCGCGGCTGCCGCAGCGTTCGTGCAGCGGGCGCCCTCGGGCACGACGTCGGTCTACGTGCAGCCGAGCGCACACCTCGTCGTCGATCGGGTCGGGGTGTTCACCGCCTGACCGCCGGTCCCGGCCGGTCAACCGACGTTGGTGAGCAGGAAGTCCTGCAACTCGGCGGCGGGCAACGGTCGGGCGAGGTGGTACCCCTGGGCCTCCTCGCAGCCCAGCGCCCGCAGCAGGTCCCACGTGTGCTGGTCCTCGACGCCTTCGGCGACGCACGACAGCGACAGGTTGCCGGCCAGTCCGATCACGGTGCGGGCGATGACGAGATCGTTGTGGTTCGTGGCCAGGTCGGCCACGAAGCACCGGTCGATCTTCACCTCCTGCACGGGGAGTCGCTTGAGGTAGGCGAGCGAGGAATGCCCGGTGCCGAAGTCGTCGATCGAGAGCCGAACCCCTCGTCCGTCGAGCCGGGTGAGCACGTCATGGGTGAGGTCGGGATCGCGCATGAGGGCGGTCTCGGTGACCTCGAGCGTGATCGATCCCGCCGGGACGCCGTGCTCGGCGAGGAGATCGTCGAGGCGGTCCGGCAGCGACGCGTCGAGGAGGTTGACCACGGAGACGTTCAGCGACATGCCGATCTCGATGCCGGCACGCCGCCATCGACCGGCCTGGGCGATCCCGCGCTCGAGGACGAGCGTCGTGAGCCGGTTCACGAGGCCCGTGCGCTCGGCCAGGGTGACGAACTCGTCGGGCGGCACCGCTCCGAGACTCGGGTGGTGCCAGCGCAGCAGCGCTTCGACACCGGTGACGGCCCCGGCGCGCAGGTTGGCCTTGGGTTGGAAGACGAGTTCGAACTCATCGCCGGTGTCGAGTGCCCGGCGCAGGTCGAGGGCGAGGCGATGGCGCCGCGACGTGGCCTGCTCGGAGGCGGCGTCGAACACGGCGATGGAGTTCTCGTGGTTCTCCTTGGCGCTGTACAGCGCGATGTCGGCCCGATGCATCAACGCCGCTTCGGTGCTTCCGTGTTCTGGGGCGCACGCCACCCCGAGCGACGCGGACACGAAGATGCTGACGCCGTCGAACGGGACCGGTTGCTCGATGGCGGTGCGGGCCCGGTGGCCGAACTCCGAGCCGGCGAGGGCGTCGTGCTGGTCGAGCAGCACGGCGAACTCGTCGCCGCCGAGTCGCGCGACGTGATCCACCGGTCGGCACTCGCCGGTGAGCCGCTCGGCGACGGTGGCGAGCACGAGGTCGCCGGCCACGTGCCCGAAGGTGTCGTTGACCTCCTTGAACCGGGTCAGGTCGATGATCACCAGCGCGAACGGCCGACCCGCCTGGAACCGGGA
>JBILVB010000057.1:0-20278 GCA_044370695.1 Acidimicrobiales bacterium
GGCCCACCGCGCCAGCCGTCAGCGGCGCCGCAGGTAGGTCGACGCGAGCGGGGCGAACCCGTTGAACCCCACCGACGAGTACGAGGTCGTGTACGCCCCGGCGGCGTGGAACGTCACCCGATCCCCTGCGGCGAGGTCCGTCGGCAGGTCGTAGGGGGTCTTTTCGTAGAGGACGTCGGCCGAGTCGCACGTCGGACCGGCAAGGCAGGCCGACCGGCGATCACCGGCATCGCGTTCGGTCGTGATCCGGTAGCGGATCGCCTCGCCGAGCGTCTCGGCGAGGCCCCCGAACAGCCCGACGTCGAGGTACACCCAACGGCCGTGATCGGAACGGTCCGACACGAGCACGACCTCGGACACGAGCAGCCCGGCGTCGCCCACGAGGTACCGGCCGGGCTCGACGATCACCCGCGGCAAACGCTGCGGGAACCACGCGTCGAGCGCGCTGCGGATGGCGCTTCCGTACTCGGCCATCGTCGGCACGCCGTCGTCGTAGACGGCCGGGAAGCCACCGCCGAGGTTGAGCACCTCGAGCGTGTGCCCGGCGCCGGCGAGTTCGGAGGCCAACTTCGCGACCTCGCACAGCGCAGCGTCCCAGGCGTCGAGGTTGCGCTGCTGGGATCCCACGTGGAACGAGACCCCGAGCCCCAACCCGTGTGACGCCGCCCGACCCAGCAGTTCGACGGCCTCGTCACGCGAGGTGCCGAATTTGCGCGACAACGGCCAGTCCGCCCCGACACCGTCGACCGCGATGCGGCACATGACCGTCGATCCGGGCGCGTGCTCGATCAGCTTGTCGAGCTCGGCGGCGCAGTCGAACGTGAAGAGCCGTACCCCTTGGCCGTAGGCGGCGGCGATGTCACGGGCCTTCTTCACGGTGTTGCCGAACGAGATGCGCTCAGCCGCCGCGCCCATCGTCAGGCACCGATCGATCTCGCCGGGGCTCGCCACGTCGAAGCTGACCGCTTCGTCGAGCAGCACCTCGAGGATCTCGGGGGCGGGATTGGCCTTCACGGCGTAGAAGACCTCGGCCATCGGCAGCGCCGTGCGCAGTGCGTGCAAGCGTTCGACGACGACGTCGAGGTCGACGACGACGACCGGGGTCGGTCCGTCGTAGTCGGTGACGAAACGGTCCAGTCGGGCGCTGCCGCTTCGACGTGGACCGGGCGTGCTGGTGCTGGCGTGGGAATCGGCCGTCGTGGTGGGCACCTCCCACCTCCCTTCTCTCGTGGCCCTCGACCCCGGTGGGTCGAATCAGGGGGACGTCATGGTGGACCCCCCGACCGACGTTGTCGACTCACTGATCCATCAGTGCGTACTGACGCATCAGTGCGTACTGACGCATCAGGCGCTGACGCATCGTTCAGCGCTCGCGAGCCGACGTTCCGCACGCCGCTCGGTAGCCTCGACCCGTGCCTCGGGTCGCGATCGACCGTCGGGCCTTCGAGATGGACGACATCGACAAGGCCATCGTCGCCGCGCTCCAGCGCGACGGCAGACTGTCGTACCAGGACCTGGCGATCGCCGTGAACCTCTCGCCATCCGCCGTCCGCCAACGGGTGCAACGACTCCTGACGCACGGCGGATTCCAGGTCGTCGCCGTCACCGACCCGACCACGCTCGGGTACCCGGTGATGGCGATGATCGGCCTGCGTACCGAAGGCAGCGCGCGCGAGGTGGCCGATCGCATCGCCGAACTCGACGAGGTCATCTACCTCGTGCTCACCGCAGGGTCCTTCGACGTGCTCGCCGAGGTCGTGTGCATCGACAACGACCAGCTCATGCGGCTCGTCGACGACCACATCAAGGCCGTCCCGGGCGTGCACGACGTCGAGATCATGATGGAGCTCGCGATCCACACCCATCGCTTCACCTGGAGGCCTCGATGAGCGATCCGGTTGCGAGGTTGCGGTCGGCGATCGCCGGCGCCGTGCGCGACCGGGTCGCCGGCCCGGGCGCCGATCGCCGCGCGGCCGAGGTCTGGGCCACCCCGGGGCCCCGTTGGTTCGGGCCGGAGCGCCCGGTGCACACCGTCCACGCCGACCCGGCGATGTTCCTCGGAGGTCTCCGGGCGCTGCTGCTGCAGAGCCTCCATCCACTCGCCATGGCCGGTGTCGCACAACACTCGGCGTACCGCGAGGACCCCTGGGGACGACTGCAGCGCACGGCGGATTTCTTGGTGGCGACCACGTTCGGACCTGCCGAAGAAGCCGAACGGGCGTGCGAACGCGTGATCGCCGTCCACCGCCACGTCCGCGGCGTCGCCCGCGACGGGCGTCCGTACTCCGCCGGCGATCCCCACCTGCTCGCGTGGGTCCACGTCACCGAGACCGAGAGCTTCCTCTCCGCACATCAACGGTACGCCGCTCGCCGCCTCACCCCGGCCGAGGCCGACGACTACGTCGCCGACCTCGCCGTCGTCGCTCGGCGGCTCGGCGTCGTCGATCCCCCGGTCGACGTCGCCGGCCTCCACCGCACCCTGCGTGCCTATCGCCCGGAGTTGCGCAGCACACCCGAAGCGAGGGCCGCCGCCCGGTTCTTGCTGCTGCCACCCCTGCCGGCGGTCGCCCGGCCCGCGTATGCGATCGGCTTCGCTGCGGCGGCCGGCCTACTCCCGTGGTGGGCTCGGCTGTCCCTCGGGCTTCCCCCGCTGACCCCGCTCACCGACGCACTCGTGGTGCGGCCGGCGGCCGGTGCGCTGGTCGACCTGCTGCGCTGGGCCCTCAACGAACACGGGCCCGGCGCGACGGCCGTCGCTTCGGCGGCGTCGCCGGCTCGGTGACCAACGGCGAGTCCACGAGTTCGTGGCTGGGCCAGTACATGGTGGCGAACGCCTGGAGGCATGCGGCCAGCGGGATGGCGAGCAGCGCGCCGACGGCTCCGAGCAGGGCGGCGCCGGCGATCACGGCACCGAACGCGAGCGCCGGGTGCAACTCGAGCGTGCGTGCGGTGATCCGGGGCAGGAAGAGGTAGTTCTCCACCTGCTGGTACAGCACGATCACGACGACGACGATCAGCCCGGCGCGGGGATCGTCGACGAGCGCCACGAGGACGGGGAGCACCCCGGCGAGGTACGTGCCGATCACCGGCACGAACTGGCTGACGATGCCGACCCACAGCCCGAGTGCGAGGGAATACTTCACCCCGAGCAACAAGAACACGAGGGTGTGGCACAGCCCCGAGAGCCCGGCGAGCACCACCCGCGAATAGAGGTAGGCACCGGTCTTGTCGATCGCCACCTCCCAGGCCTCGAGCACCTTGGTCTGCACGTTCGGACGCAAGCGGGAGCACACGGCACGACGGAACCGCGGACCGTCGGCCACGAGATAGAAGGTGAACAGGCCGACGGCCAGGAACGCCACGAGCGCGCTGAACGCCGTCGCCGACAGCTCGAGGGTCCGTCCGGCGATGTTGCTCCACACGTCCGAATCGCGCAGGCGGTCCCCCAGGTCGCCGAAGTCGACCGACACGTCGAAGGTCTCCTTCAGCCAGTCTTCGATCTGGGACAGGTACTCCGGAGCGCGCTCGGCCAGCGTGGCGACCTGTTGGGCGACGAGGGCGACGATGGCGACCACGAACGCCAGCGACGCGGCGAGCACGGCGACCATGACGGTGCCCGTGGCCTGGCCGCGCCGCCACCCCCGCCGCACCAGACGGTTCACACCGGGCTCGATGGCCAGGGACAAGAAGAGCGAGGCGAGCAGCATGACCAGCAAGCTGCGCAGCAGTTCGACGACCTGCCAGGCCACCACCAGCAGGGCGAACACCCCCCAGAACAGCAGCACGGCGCGCAGCACCCACGGCGGCATGCGTCGCTCGGCGCCGTCCGTCATGACCGTGCAGGGTAGACACCGTCGCCCCGTTCCCGGGCGGATGCTGCCGCTGCGGCGAGCAGCGAGCCGGGCCCAACCGCAGCGCTGAACACGAGGTCGTCGACGACGGCGGCGAGTTCCACGGCGAGCACTGCACCGCCCAGCACCGCAGCCGCCCCCGGCCCGACGGCATGGGCGCCGACGACGGTCCCGGCGGCGTCGGCGATCACCTCGACGGTCACGTCCCCCTCGATCCGGCCCCGGCGCGCACCCTCGATCGCACCGACCGACCAGGCCGCCCAGTCGCCGGACTCGACCACCACGGGCACCACGCCCGGCTCGAACGGCACCGGCACACCGGCGATCGCAGCCGCCACCGTGACGGCCTCGGCGACCTCGAACCCGGTCGGCCGTCCGGCTGCAGCGCCGACGGCGTACAGGTGCGGGGCCGCCCGGCCGAGGTCGTCGCAGACGAGGGAGCCGTCATCCCGCCGCCGGACGCGATCGAGGTGCTCGAGCCCGAGGTCGCCGGTGGCCGCCCGGCGCGGCGCCGCCCCGACCCGCCCGGAGCCCTCCACGACGTGGACCCCCGACGTCGCCAACCGGTCGAGGACCGACGAGGCCACCCAGGGTGCGGCCGTGGGCAGCAGCGGAGTGACCGGGTCGAACGTGACGATCGCACCCCGACGGGCGAGGTCGAACGCCCGCTGCACGGACTCGTCGTCGCCGCCCACGACGGTGACCGGCGCGCCCGGGACCGGGGCGGGCGGTCGCACCGAGCCGGTGGCGACGACGACGTCGATCGCCTCGACGTGCACGACATGGTCGCCGTCGCTCACGGCGACCCGACGCGCGGTCGAGAACCGCGCCGTCCCCGTCAGCCAGGTGACGTCGTCTCGCGATGCTGCGGGCACCGCCGCGTCGGCGACGACCACCCGGCGACCCTGACCGGCGAGCACCTCGATCACGGCCCGGCCGCTGCGACCGGCCCCGACGACGAGTACGTCGGCCCCGATCGGGACCTCCCCGATCACCATCGGTACCCCTAGAGCAGCAGGCGCACCGGATCCCGGAGCGCTGCGGTGAGGTCGGCGGCGAAGGCGAGCACGTCCGCCCCGTCGAGCAGCCGGTGGTCGGCCGAGATCGACCACGGCAGCACGGGGCGAACGGCGAGCAACCCGTCGACGACCCACGGCCGAGCTGCGACGGCGCCCACCCCGACCACCAACGTCTGGCCCGGAGGGATCACCGGCGCGGCGAACCGCCCCCCGAGCGGCCCGTAGTTGCTCAGCGTCGCCGTGCCGCCGGCGAGATCCGCCGGACCGAGCCGACCGGCCCGAGCCGTCTCGGTGATCCGGCGCAGCGTCCGGGCCGCGTCGAGCACGCCGAGCCGGTCGGCGCCGTGAAGGACCGGCACGACGAGACCGTCGGGCGTCGCGCAGGCCACGCCCAGGTTGATCTCGTCGTGGAACGTCGCACCGCGCCCGTCGTCGTGCACCGTCGCGTTCCCGGCCGGGTGACGGCGCAGCGTCCGGGCCACGGCGACGGCGAGCAGCGCGGTCAACGTGATCGGCTCGCCGGCCGCGTCGGCCAGCGACGCACGAGCGGCGAGCAACCCGGTCGCGTCGAACTCGTCGGAGGCCCCGAGGTGGGGGATCGTCGACCAGCTCCGGCCCATGGCCGCTGCCGTGGCGCGCCGGATCCCCCGGAAGGTCGCCTCGCCCGAGCGTTCGTCGGCGGCGGCCGTCGGCATCGGTCGCCGTGGGTTCGCAGGGGCCGTCCCCGCCTCGCTCACATCCCGGCCGGGGCGCCAGGCGTCGAGATCGTCGTCGGTGATCCGCCCACCCGGGCCGGTGCCGTGCACTGCGGCCAGGTCGACACCCCGCTCGGCGGCGCGGCGGCGCAGCGCCGGCGAGGCCTTGGGCCGCGGCGCGCCCACGGGTGGGACACCCGTGTCGGCCGCGGGCGGCGGCAGCGCCACCACCTGCGGGACCACCATGGCCGGGACTCCCGTGGGACGCAGCGTCGCGAGCAGGGTGCCGACGGGCACGATCGCGCCCGCCTCGACGTGGAGGGCCGTCACCGTGCCGTCGGCGGGCGCCGGGACCTCGACGACCGCTTTGTCCGTCTGCACCTCGGCCAACGGCTCGTCCCGGCGCACCGACTGCCCGACCTCGACCAACCATCGCAGCACCTCGCCTTCGTCGAGGCCCTCCCCGACGTCGGCCAGACGCACCTCGAGCCCGTTCACGCGATCACCTCGGCGGCCCGAAGGATGCCGGCGAGCACCCGGTCGTCGTCGGGGACGTACGCGTCCTCGAGGAGGCCGACCGGATACGGCACGTCCCACCCGCTCACCCGGACCGGGGGCGACTCGAGGTCGTAGAAGCACTCCTCGACCACGGTCGCGATCACCTCCGACGCGAATCCGGCGGTGAGCGCGGCCTCCTGGACGACCACGACGCGACCGGTTCGCGTCACCGAGGCCGCCACCGTCGCTGCGTCGAACGGCACGATGGTCCGCAGGTCGATCACCTCTGCGTCGATGCCGTGCTCGTCGTAGGCCCGGCGGGCCGCTCGGCGGCACACCTCGACCTGGGCGCTCCAGGCCACCACGGTGACGTCTCGGCCGGGCCGCACGATGCGCGCCACCCCGAACGGGACGAGGTGTTCACCGTCGGGCACCTCGTCGCGGATCAACCGGTAGCCCCGCAGCGGCTCGAGGAACAGCACCGGATCGGGCGAGCGGATCGCCGTGGCGAGCAAGCCCTTGGCGTCGGCGGCCGAGGCCGGAGCGACGACGTGGAGCCCGGGAACGTTCGCGAACTGGGACTCGAGGGCTTCGCTGTGCAACTCGGGGGTGCGCACCCCACCTCCGAACGGCGCCCGGATCGTGATCGGCGCGGCGAAGCGGCCGTCGCTGCGGTAGCGCAGGCGTGCCACCTGACCGCACAACTGGTGCATCCCCTGCCATGCGAAACCGAGGAACTGCACCTCCGCCACCGGCACCGCACCCTCGATCGCGAGCCCCACGCAGGAGCCCACGATCACGGCCTCGGCCAGCGGCATATCGACGACCCGCTCGGGGCCGAATGCCGCCTGCAGCCCGTCGGTGGCCCGGAACACTCCGCCGTTGGCCCCGACGTCCTGGCCGAGCACCACGACCCGACCGTCCCGGGCCATCTCGTCGTGCAGGCAGGAACGGATGGCCTCGACCATGGTCAGAACCGTCATCGGGTCTCCCGGGCCGCCAGATGCCGTCGAAGCTCCTCGCGCTGGTGCCGCTGGCGCGGCGTCGGCTCGGCGTAGACGTGGTCGAAGAAGGCGTCGGGGGCGACGGGCGTGGCTTCTGCCCGGATCCAGGCGGCGTCGACGGCGCGCTCGCCGGCCGCCTCGGCGTCGGCCTCCTGGGTGTCGTCCCAGCGGCCGGCCGCACCGAGCACGGCCCGGAGCCGTCCGATCGGGTCGGCGGCCGCCCAGCGGGCTCGCTCCTCGGCCGGCACGTACCGCAGCGGGTCGTCGGCCGTGGTGTGGGGACCCATCCGGTACGTCACGGCCTCGACCAACACCGGTCCCCGGCCGGCGGCCGCGTGGGCGCGCGCCGCTGCGGCCACGGCGGCGACGGCGAGCGCGTCGTTGCCGTCGACGCGCACGCCGGGCATCCCGTACGCCGGGCCCCGCACGGCGAACGACGGTGCGGCGGTCTGGGCCGCGAGCGGTGTCGATATCGCCCAACCGTTGTTCTTCAACCAGAACACCACCGGGGCCCGACGGACACCGGCGAGGTTCAGCGACTCGGCGAAGTCGCCCTCGCTCGAAGCGCCGTCGCCGCAGAAGGCGAGCACCACACCGGAGGCCCCGCGCAGCTGACGGCCCCATGCGAGCCCGACAGCGTGCGGAAGCTGCGCAGCGAGCGAGATCTGGGGGAACAGCACCCGCACCCCCTCGGGCAGGTGGCCGCCACCGGGGTGGCCGCGCTGGTAGAGCGCGTACCGGTAGAGGACCTCGGGGCCGTAGCGACCGAGGCCGAGCAACTCGCGGTAGTACGGCACCACCCAGTCCGTGGCCGGCTCGAACGCGGCGACGGCGCCCACGACGCTTGCCTCCTCGCCCTCGATCGGGGCGAAGGTGCCGGTGCGGCCTTGCCGCTGCAGGCTGAACATCCGCCGGTTCGCCACCCGGGCCGCGATCATCCCGGCCAGCAGTTCCGGACCCCGTCCGAGGACCTCGGCGAGCACCTCCGCCGGGCCGACGACCGTTCCGTCGGGTGCCACCAGCCGGAACGGCTCACCGACGGTCGGCAGGTCGTCGAGCGCGAGCGCCATGGCTCAGCGCGACCCCAGCGAGGCGAGGAACTGCTCGATGGCACGGTTGACCGGTTCGGGATGGGTGAGGTTGGCGGCGTGGGCCGCGCCCTCGACCACCACGACCGGCCCTGCCCCGGCGAGCCCTCGCGCCATCGACTCGGCGCGCTCGAGGGAGATCGCGACGTCCGCCGAGCCGTGCACGACGAGCGCCGGGCAGGTGATCTCACCGAGGCGACCGGTCAGGTCGTCGCGCCCGACGAGGCATGCGCCGGGCTCCCGCAACGCGGCGTGGTCGCGGGCCTTCCAGACGGCGATCCAGCGGGCCGACTCGGTCTCGTCGCCGAGGATGATCCCGGCGACGGCCTGCGCGAGCTCGTCGACCGGACCGACCGAGACCCACGTGTCGATCATCGTCCGGTACCCGGCGAGCACGTCGGCGTGGTCGACGTCGGCACCCGAGTCGAGCAGCACCAGCGCACGGACTCGTTCCGGTGCCCGCAGCGCGGCGCGCAACGACAGGAACCCGCCCTGGCTCATGCCGGCGAGCACGGCTCGGTCGACACCGAGATGGTCGAGCAGGCCGAGCACGTCGTCCGCCGAGTCCCAATAGGAGAACGGCTCGCCGTCCCAGACCGTCTCACCGAACCCCCGCTCGTCCCAGGTGACGACCCGGTAGCGGTCCCGCAGCGCCGTCACTTGATGGACGAACATGCTTCGGTCCATCAAGAATCCGTGGGAGAACACCACGACGGGGCCGTCTCCTCCCGTGTCGTCGAAGGCGATTCGCTGGCCGTTGACGTCGGCGACGGGCATGCCGGGCACGGTACACCGGGCCTGGCGGGCGCCGATCCGATCAGGAGAACCGGTCGAGGATGTTGGACTCCGTGAGCCGAGCGAGCCCCTCTTTCACGGCGACCGCATGGGCTTCACCGACGCCGGGCACCTCGGCGAGTTCGTGCACGGTCGCCCGCATGATCCGGTGGAGGCTCGGGAAGCGATCGACGATCGAGCTGACCACGTCGGCCGGCAAGCGCGGCACACCGGCGAGTTGTCGGTACCCCCTCGGGGTGAGCGACCGATCGAGCTCGCTGCCTTCGGGCAACCCGAGGACCCGCACGACGGTGCGAGGGTCGAGCAGGTCGTCGGTGGTGAGGCTCGACAGCTCCAGGAGTGCTTCGGCCGGCGTCCGCCCCGAATCCTCCCCGAGGTAGTCCTGCAGCATCGCCTGGCGGTCGTCGTCGACGTCGGCCATCAGCTCGTCGAGCTGCAACTCGATGAGGCGGGCGTCGACCCCGAGTTCGACGACGTAGCCCGCGATCTCGTCCGCGATACGCCGCACCATCTCGGTGCGCTGCAGGACCGCGGTCACGTCCCGGATGGTCACGAGATCCTCGGCTTCGAGCGTGGCGAGGGTGTTGGTGACGTCGTCGAGCCGGCTCTTGTACCGCTCCAGGGTCTGGAGCGCCTGGTTCGCACGATTCAGCAGGCGAGGGATGTCTTCGAGGACGTGCTTGTCGCCCTGGGCGTAGATCGTGATCACGCCCATCTCCTCGGACACCGAGATGACCGGCACGTCCAGCGACCGTGCGACCCGCTCCGCCGTGCGGTGCCGGGTGCCGGTCTCCGAGGTGGGCACCGAGACGTCGGGCACGAGGTGCACGTTCGCCCTGGCGATACGTGACGCGTCCCGGGCCAGGATGATCGCGCCGTCCATCTTCGCAAGCTCGGAGAGTCGCTGCGGGGTGAAGGTGGCGTCGAGGAGGAAGCCGCCGGTACAGATCGACAGCACCTCCGGTCCGTCGCCGACCACGAGCAGTGCCCCGGTCTTCGCCTTCACGATGCGGTCGAGGCCTTCACGCAGGGCAGATCCGGGCGCCACTTGAGACAGCGCCCGCTGCAGCAGCGCACTCCGTCGACCGACCACGGGGTGAGTGTACGGTCACCCTGCGCGTCGGGGGGCACCGGGTAGGACGGCCAGACGGCGGCTGCGACGGCCGGCCGACTCGCCGCTCGGACCGAGCCCGATCGGCGCGAGCACCTCGGCCAACGTCGCCGCTCGCCGCAGCTCGATACCGGCGACCGGTGGCGCCGAGGGCGGTACGAACGCCGTGTCGAACCCGAGACGGGCCGCCTCTGCGAGCCGTTGCGGGGTGTGGGCCGCCAACCGCAGTTCGCCGGCCAGGCCGACCTCGGCGACGGCAACCGCCGTCGCTCGAACCGGCCGATCGAGTGCAGCCGACGCGACCGCCAGACAGAAGCCGAGATCGGCTCCCGGATCGCCGAGGCGCACACCCCCGGCGACCGAGGTGACGACGTCGTTGCGCCCGAGCGGCAACCCGGCGCGGCGCCGCAGCACGCCGAGCAGCATCGAGAGCCGAGCGGCGTCGGAGCCGAGCGCTCGCACCGACGGTGGCCCGGCGGCCGGCGCCACGAGCGCCTGGAGCTCGACGAGGATCGGCCGGCGACCCTCGAGCACCGGGACCACGACGCTGCCGGGTGCGTGCACGCAGCGATCGGCCAGCAACAGGGCGCTGGCGTCCGGCACGGTGCGCACCCCGTGCGCGGTGAGTTCGACGATGCCGACCTCCCCCGTGGGGCCGAATCGATGCTTGACGGCCCGCAACAGGCGCAACCCGTGATGGCGGTCGCCCTCGACGGACACCACGGTGTCCACGACGTGTTCGAGGGTGCGCGGCCCGGCGATGGCGCCGTCTTTCGTGACGTGACCGACGAGCAGGCAACTGAACCCGTCGTCCTTGGCCGCCCGCACGAGCCGGGCGGCGCATTCGCGCACCTGCACCACCGAACCCGCGCCCGAGCCGAGTTCGGGATCGGTGATCGTCTGGATCGAATCGACGACCACGACCCGAGCGGCGACCTCCTCGATCGCCGCCAGGATGGACGCGAGGCTCGTGTGCGCCGTGAGCCACAACGTCGGCGGGACCGGCCCGAGGCGCGCCGCCCGGTCGCGGACCTGGCCGGCGCGCTCCTCGGCGCTCACGTACAGCACGGACGCACCGGTCCGTGCGCGGTCCATCGCGGCCTGCAGCAACAGGGTGGACTTGCCGATGCCCGGCTCGCCCGCCACGAGGGTGACCGAACCTGCGACCAGCCCACCGCCGAGCACCCGGTCCAATTCGCCGACCCCGGTGGGCACGACGGGCAGGGCACCGTCGTCGACCTCGGCCAACGCAACGGCGAGCGGCCCCAGCGGGGCGACGGCCGGCACCCGGACCGCCGGCGGCTCCTCCACCAGGGTGTGCCAGGCCGCGCACGACCCGCACCGACCCGACCATCGAGGCTGTTCGGCACCACAGGCGCTGCAGCGGTGGACGGTCTTCGTTCGGGACATGAGCGTCACCGTAGGGAGGGGGTGTGTCAGGGTCCGGCGACGTCGACGAGGACCGTCGTCCAACCGCCCGGCCCGAGCGCCCGCAGCGCGACAGGGCTACCGGCGGGCAGGGCGGCGTCGTCGAGCGTCTCCGAGCCCGCCACGCCACGGTGGCCACCGGGGCCGACCACCACGTACCAGGCGTCGACGGCGGACCACGACGCAGACACCTCTCCCCGGGCGCTGCGTCGGATCGTCGCCGAGGTGAACCGGGGCGGATCGGCCTCGACCGGCCCCGGGGCCGGCAAGGCTCGCAGGGACACCGTCGTGTCGAGGCGATTGCCGTCGCGCCCGACGAACGCGCTCACGGCGGTGCCGCAGTCGTCGCACGCGAAGCGGTTGTCCACGAACGAGTTCGTGGCGACCAGCGACCGCTGCGCCTCGGGCTGGCCGAGGAACCCCAGGAACCCCACCCCGTCGTCGGCCCCGGCCCGGGGTCGAGCCCGCACGAAGATGTTCCGACGGAACTCGTTGTCCCGCAACGTCTCGATCGCTGCGAGATCGCCCCAGATACCGACGTTGCGTTCCTGGAACTGGCTGACACCCGGGCGGCCTCCGGCGACCACGACGTTGCCGACGACCCGGTTGCCCCGGGCGGCCTCGTTGCGGGTGGAACCGGCCTCGGCGGCCGTGAGCGTCAGCACCGGCACGGCCTCGTTGACCCACGGCTGGTCGGCCAGCAGCAGGTTGCCCTCGATCCGGTGGTCGGCGCCGTCGACGTGCAGCGTGTAGAGGTGGTTGCCGACCACGGTGCTCCCGGACCCGTGACGCAGGTAGAGCACCACGTCGGGCATCAGGTTGCCGACGTAGGTGGCACCGGGCGTCTTTTCGTCGATCGCCTCGGGGATCGACAGGCCCCAGTCGAGCACGGTGTTGTACTGGAACACCGTGCGCGACGGTCGTGGATCCATCGCGCTGCCGCTCTTGACCAGGTAGCTGTTGTAGCGGCCCCCCATGCCGTTCGGTCCGGTGATCACGTTGTGGCTGTACACGGTGTAACCCGTGCCGTGGGAAAGGTAGGTGAACACGGTGTTGGGCCGGTCCACCTCGTTGGCGTCCACCAGGTTGAAACTGTCCCGGTCGGTCTCCATGCGGATCACGCTTCGGGTGTCGGTGTCGTCGGCGGTGTACCCGACCGATTCGAACCGGTTGCCCGTCACCCGGACGTGCCGTCCCGTCACCACGACCACACCTTTCGTCCCACCCCGCGTCCGGTCGAAGCGGAGGTCGCGCAGGACGAGGTGCTCACCGCTGAGGTTCCAGGACCCGTTGCCGACCACGACGGCCGCCAAGGGCTCGGCCGCCCGGACCGTGATCGGCGATCCGGCCCGACCGCGGGCCGACACGTTCACCTCGCCGTCGTAGGTCCCGGCTCGCAGGACGACCTCGTCGCCCGGCCCGACGGCGCCCATCGCCGCATTCAGTTCGGCCACCGACCCGACCTCGATCCGCCGCCCCGTCGGGACGGGCACGGGGAACGCCTCGACCCACCGTGACCGGTTCGCCTCGGCGCCCGGCCGGAAGTCCGGGCCCGCCACCTCCGCAACGGTGCTCGTCGAGGAGCGTTGCGCCGCAGTCGTCGTCGGCACCTCGGACGCGCCCGGCTCCGAGGGCGGCCCGACCGACTCCCGCGCGCCTGCCAACAGCGGCACCACACCGGCAACGGCCACCATCGCCACCAGTGCGAACGCTACGACCGGCCATCGCGATACCGCCGGTCGCAGCGGATGGGGTGAGTGCCGTCGTGTTCCCGAGTCCGCTACCACGTGTTGTGAGTCAACACCCCGCCGTCGACGCGCAACGTGGCTCCGGAGACCCATCGTGCGGCCGGCGACAGCAGGAACAGCACGGCGTCGGCCACGTCTTCGGGTCGGCCGACCCGGCCGAGCGGCGCGGCCGCATGCCAGCGGGCGATGCCCTCCGGCCACGCCTGGGCCAGGCCGTCGCGATCGATCAACCCGGGGGCCACGGCGTTGACCCGGATCCCGTGCCGGCCGAGTTCGGCCGCAGCCGTCCGGGTGTGCATCAAGACGGCGGCCTTCGACGCGGCGTAGTGCGCATGCAGGCTCGGCGGGTGCTCCCCCTCGATCGACGCGATCGTGACCACCGCGCCGGGTCTCGACCGGCGCAGCGACTGTGCGGCGAACGCACGCGTCAGGCGGAACACCGAAGCGACGTTGCTGTCGAGCACCTCGGCCAACTCATCGTCGCCGATGTCGAGCAGCGCCCGCACCGGTTGGATCGCAGCGTTGTTGACCAGCGCGTCCGCAGCGCCGAAGGCCTCGACCGCAGCGGTCAGGATCGCCTCGGGCGCGTCGGCTTCGCGCAGGTCGGCCGTCACGACCGCGACCCGCTCGCCGAGCGCGTCGGCCAACGCCTGCAGGGTCGACGACGGTCGTCGTGCGTGCAGCAGCACACTCGCTCCGGCTTCGTGGCAACGCCGGGCGATGCCCGCACCGATCCCGCCGGCGGCCCCCGTGACGATCACTGCGCGGCCCCCGAGGTCGAGCAGATCGGCGACGGCGGGGACCTCGGCATCGCTCACGAGACGCCACGATAGGGTCCCGACGATGAGGGATGATCCGTACGGCACGGCTGCCCGAGCCGCCGAGGTGCTCGCCGAACGGACCGGTCGAGCCCGGCACGACGTCGCCGTGTGGCTCGGTTCGGGATGGGCCGACGCCGCCGACCGGATCGGCACCGGCGTCGAGGTGGCCCTGCCCGACGTGCCCGGCTTCACGCCCACCTCGGCGGGTGGTCATCGGGCCGTGGTCCGATCGGTCGACGTCGGCGGACTCGGCGTGCTCGTGTTCCTCGGCCGGGTCCACCTGTACGAGGGTCACGACGTGGACACCGTGGTGCACAGCGTCCGCACCGCCGCGTGCGCCGGCTGCCGGGTCGCCGTGCTCACCAACGCCGCCGGCTACCTCCGCCGGGAATGGCGCCTCGGCTCCGCGGTCCTCGTCGTCGACCAGATCAACGCCACCGGGGTCTCGCCGCTCACGGGCCCACACCCGCCGGCCGGTTGGGGGCCGCGGTTCTGCGACATGACCACGCTCTACTCGCCCCGGCTGCGCGACCTCGCCCGGCGCGTCGATCCCGACCTCCACGAAGGCGTCTACTACGGCCTCCGAGGCCCCCAGTTCGAAACCCCGGCCGAGATCCGCATGATCGGCATCGTCGGCGGCGACCTCGTCGGTATGTCGACCGTCAACGAGGCCATCGCCGCTCGGCATGCCGGGATGGACGTCCTCGGGATCTCGTTGGCCACGAACCTCGCCGCCGGTCTCGCCGCCGGCCCCCTGTCGGGCGAGGAGGTCATCGAGGCCGGCCGGGCAGCTGCACCGGCGGTCGGCGATCTCCTCCGGGGCGTCCTGCTCGCGTTGGCCACCGACGACGGGCACGCCCCGTGAAGGACCTCCTCGTCGGGAACGCAACGGTCCTCACCCTGGACGGCCGCGGCGACCTCGGTGGGACCGTGGTCGCCGGCGGTGCCATCGCCATCGTCGACGGCAGGATCGCAGCGGTCGGCGAGAACGACGACGTCGTGCGGCAGCACCCGGGGCTGCCTCGGCTCGACGCCGGTGGTGGCATCGTCCTGCCGGGCCTCGTCAACACCCACACGCACCTGGCGATGACGATGTTCCGAGGCTTCGCCGACGACCTCGATCTGCAGGCATTCCTGGGCCGGTTGTTCCCGGCGGAGGCGGCCGTGCTCTCGCCGTCCACCGTCGGCCTCGGCGCAGCCGTGGCGGCTGCGGAATCGCTGCTCGCCGGGGTCACGAGCGCGCTCGACATGTTCTGGTACCCCGAGGCCACCCGGGACGCGTGCGCCGCCGTGGGCCTACGGGTGCACGGCGGTCCGGTGTTCATCGGCTTCGACGGCCCCGACCTCGTCCCGTTCTCCGATCGGATCGCCCGCGCGACGACGGCGGACGAGCCGCCGCCCGGGACCAGGCGCTGGCTGTTCGCCCATTCGGCGTACACCTTGACGCCGGAGCAGGTCGCCGAGACCATCGCGCTCGCCCGATCCCGAGGCGCCCGGTTCCACATCCACGCAGCCGAGAACGCCGCCGAAGTCCGCGACGTCGTCGCCGCCACCGGGCGGCGACCGGTCGAACTGCTCGCCGAGCTCGGGGCACTCGGCCCCGACGTGGTGCTCGCCCACGCCGTCCACCTCGACGACCACGAGATCGCTGCGATCGCGCAGACGGGCACCGCCGTCGCGCACTGCCCAGCGTCGAATCTCAAGCTCGCGTCGGGGATCTGCCGAGTCCCCGACCTGCTCGCCGCCGGCGTCCCGGTGGGTCTCGGCACCGACGGCACTGCGTCGAGCAACGATCTGGACCTGCTGCTCGCCACCCGACTCGCCGCGCTGATCCACAAGCCGGCGGCGGACGACCCGACGGTGGTGCCGGCCCGCCGAGCGCTCGCCATGGCGACCCGGATGGGCGCCGAGATCCTCGGCGTGGGTGACGAACTCGGCACGCTGGAGGTCGGCAAGCGAGGCGACCTCGTCGTCCTGCACGCCGATCGCCCCCATCTGGTCCCGAGCTACGACCCGTTCGCGACCGTCGTCTACGCCGCCGGGCGGGGCGACGTGCGCCACGTCGTGGTGGACGGCCGCATCGTGGTCGACGAGGGCCGTCTCACGACCGTCGAGATGGCCCCGTTGCTCGACGAACTGCGCGCACTCGGTCGCCGTATCGCCGGCTGACCCCGGCGGTCATGGCACCTGCACCCGCATCCGACGGGACCGCCTCGGCGCTGCGGCGGACCGCCCCCACCGTGATCTCGTGCAGGGCCTCGGTCCAGTCCGCCGACGTGGTGACCGCAAGGATCGGATCGACGATGATGGCCAAGACGAAGGCACTGACCTCCAGCGTGACGAGGTCTCGGCTCAGCACCGCTTCTCGCGGGATCGTTCCCGGCCAGTGCCGGCGGGCACGATCGAACACCGGTTGCACCACCACGAGCACGACGATGATCACGAGCAAGACGACCGGAACGACCACCCACAGCGTCCTCAGCGCGGGCAGGAACGCAACGGCTCCGCTCATCGCAGCTTCGGTTCCCACGTCCCCGCACCCCCACGCCTCCCACCCGGCGCTAGCGGGCTACGCGGTCACCCTCGCCCGGCGTCATCCCGGGAAGTCGACCGGGGCGTCGACCGGGCCCTGCTCGGTGCAACGCGCGGCGGCTCACCCGGTTGCTTGGGGTACACCGGCGGCCACGGCGCATCGGGCAGTCCGGCCTCCTGGTCCCGACGGACGAGCGTCAGCAACGGTTCGAGCGACTGCGGTTCGGCCCCGGCCCACGGGTCGCCCTCCGCTGCCAGCCGGGCCGGCACCGTCGTGAGCGTGAGCGACTCCGGGTCGAGCGCGTCGAGTTCGTCCCACCGGAACGGCGCCGACACCTGGCCGGTCACCCGCGGCCGTACGCACCACGCGCCGAACACCGTCTTGTGCGGGGCGTTCTGGTTGAAATCGACGAAGACCCGGGCCCCACGCGCCTGTTTCCACCACTCGTCGGTCACGAGGGTCGGGTGGCGCCGGGCGAGCTCGCGCGCGACCGCCACCGCTGCGGCGCGCACGGCGATTGCGTCCCAACGCCGTTCCAGACGGACGTGGACGTGGAGCCCTCGGTTCCCGGTCGTCTTGGGAAGGCCGACCAGCCCGAGTTCCTCGAGGAGTTCGCGCGTCGCTCGTGCCGCAGCGCGCACCTCGGCGAACCGGACGCCCGGTTGCGGATCGAGGTCGACGCGGAGCTCGTCGACGTGTTCGGGATCGTCCACCCGGAACGCCCAGGGGTGGAACCCGATGCAGCCGAGGTTCACGGCCCACAGGACGTGCGAGAGGTCGGCGAGCACCAGGGCGTTCGACAGCGTGCCGTTCGGTGTCGACACGATCGTGGTGCAAAGCCACGGCGGTGCACCGACCGGCACCCGCTTCTGGAAGAACGACTTCCCCGCCGCCCCGTCCGGGAACCGCTCCAGCATCGTCGGGCGATCGCCCAATGCCCGCAGCAGCGGCTCCTCGACGGCGAGGTAGTAGCGGACGAGATCCGCCTTCGTCTCCCCGCTCGGAGGGAAGAACACCTTCTGCGGGTTGGTGATCGTGACCGTCCGGCCCGCAGCCGCGATCGGCAGGCCGGGTTCGGCGGACCGGGGCACGGCGCCGACACTACCGAGCCCGTCTGCGGTGACCATCCGTCAGGAAATCCTCCGGACGCGCATCCAGACGACCGACAACTCCGTACACCAGGCGTCGGTCGGAGATGACGACGCCCGCAGAACGGCTACGGGCGCAACGACTGATGGGCCGGACCGGCCCCGAACAGAGAGGCATTCCCATGACCAAGCGGATTCGACGCGTCGCGGCTGCGATGACGGCTGCACTGATGGCCACCGTCGGTTTCGGCGCGGCTGCGCAGGCCCAGTCGGCAGCCTCGGTGATGCTGCTCCACGGCATCCCCGGTGCCGAGGTCGACGTGGTCGTCGACGGCACCGTGGTGATCCCCGGGTTCAAGCCAGGTCAGATGCAGGACCTGAGCTCCTTCGCCGGTCAGACCCTGAAGAACGTCGAGGTCCGGGCCGCGGGGAGCCAGACGAAGCTGATCGGGCCCATCGCTTCCTTGCCGGTGCCGGCGAGCGGGAACGCCACGGTCGTCGCCCATCTCGACGCCAGCGGCACCCCGCGCCTGACGCCGTTCGTGAACGACACGACCCCCCTGCCCGCCGGTCAGGGCCGCCTCACGGTCCGGCACACCGCGGCTGCGCCGGCAGTCGACATCGTGCTCGGTAGCGCTCGGCCCTTCACCAACCTCGTGAACGGCGCGCAGGCCTCCGCCGTCCTGCCGGCCGGTCCGATCGCGGGCGCCAAGGTCGCCCCGACCGGCGGCGCGCCGATCGCCGACGTCCCGACCGTGCAGCTCGCGGCGGGCACCAACCTGGTCGTCTACGCGGTGGGGAGCCTGTCGGGCAACACCTTCACCTTCTACACGCAGGCCATCAGCGGACTCGGCGGCGCCCCCACCGTGGTGAACACCGGCGACCTCGCCGGGGTCCCGACGACCGTCGCCCTGACGCTGCTCGCCGCGCTCGGGCTTGCCACGCTCGGCGGAGCGGTCGCGATCCGGCGCCGACCGGCCTGAGTCGGAACGAGGACCGGACATGTCCCGTCGCCTGATCGTCGCCGCTTGCCTACTCGGCTCCGGCACGCTCGGTCTTGCCGCCTGGGGGGCTCAGCGCCTCGCCACTCCGGTCACCTCGGTCGTCGCCGTCGCCGATGCGGCGGCGGCGACCGCCGTTACGGCACCGCCTGCGTCGAGCCCCCCCGGCTCGGCGGTGGTGGTCCCGGTCGAGACCGGATCGACCAACGCAGCCACGCCGACCGTGGTCACGCGGCCGCCGGCCCCGAGTGCAGCGCCCGCCGGGCTCCCCACTCCGGCGCCCCTCCCCGCTCCGGCTCCGGTCGTCGCCCCGGCAATGCCGGGGCCCGTCCTGCCGATCGGGCCCCGCTACTCCGCGCTGCCCGAACCCGCCGTGGCACCGATCGCACCGCGATCGCTCCGGGTGGACACGGCCGACGTCCGGGACCGGCCGATCCGACCGGTCGGAATCGAGCCCTCGGGCGAACTCGAGATCCCCGACGAGACCGAGATCGGCTGGTATCGACTCGGGTCGTCACCCGGGCGCCCGGGGGCGACGGTCCTCGCCGCCCACGTCTCGTGGAACCGCTCGCTCGGACCGTTCGCCCGCCTCGCCGTCGCCAAGCCCGGCGATCCCGTCGAGCTCACACTCGCCGATGGCAGCGTTCGCCGGTACCGGATCGTCGAGCTTGCCCAATACCCGAAAGGCGCGCTCCCGACCGACCGGATCTTCTCCACGATCGGCGACGAGCGGCTGGTGTTGATCACCTGCGGTGGGAGCTTCAATCCCTCGATCCGTCGCTACCTCGACAACATCGTCGCCTACGCCGAACCGGATCCGGGGTGAGCAGCCGTCACGGCTGCGCCAGACCCGCCTCCGAAGCGATTTCCCGTAGCGTCGCCACCGGGTACGGCGGCGCAACGATGACCACGAGCCGGTCGACACCGAGATCTTCGACTCGGCGTCGGCCGGCGCTCCCGATCCGGAACCACCGGGGTTCATTCCCGCAGAACACCGACACCGAGAACGGCCGCTCGGCGGCACGACTGCGGGCCTGATGGACGAGATCGGCGAGTGCCGGATGAGCCGCCTGCGTGTTGAAACCATCGGCCACGGTGCCGGCGAGCGCCGCCATCGCCGGGCCGAATCCGCCGATCACGATCGGGGGATTCGGCCGTGGCTGCAGGAAGCCGACTCCCGACGGATCCGCCCACACCCGGCGGAGCTCATCGATCGTGTCGGCCAGCGCCGACCGCCGCGCACGGTCCCCTCCGACCGGCCGTCCGAGAGCCTGCTGTTCCCGTGCGTACGGCGTGCGCAGCCCTCCGCCCGCTCCTAGACCGAGCTGGAGACGCCCGCCCGAGATCTCCTGCATGGTTGCGGCCGCAACCGCCAAGGTCCCGGGATCACGGTTCGCGACATTGAGGACCAATGGACCGAGCTCGACGCGGTCCGTGATCGCGGCGAGGGCCGACAGCGTCGTCCATGCTTCCAGCACGTGTGACGCCCGGTGCGCGGTGCCGGCGAGATGGTCCCACGTCCAGATTCCGTCGAAGCCGAGATCCTCGGCGGCTCGTGCCGCATCCCGGACGGCTGCCCACCGTGCGGCGAATGGATC
>JBILVB010000205.1:0-6128 GCA_044370695.1 Acidimicrobiales bacterium
CCGACCAGCGTGTGCACGGCGGCCTCGACCCCGGCGTGCAGGAACAGTTGCGGGCTGCTCAGGCGGACCGGCGCACGGTCGGTGTCGCCGGTGAGCCAGAGTTCCGCGGTGGTCGCAGCGACGGTGAGATCGGTGGCCGACCACCGGGCATAGGGACCGTTGCGTCCGAACGCCGAGATCGACGTGATCACCAGGTGGGGATTGCGGGCGTGGAGCATCTCGGGCCCGAGGTCGCGAGCCTCCAGCCAGCCGACGGGGAACGACTCGATCACCGCATCCGCGCCCTCGACCAGGCCGAGGAGCCGGTCCCGGTCGGCCGGGCCGTCGAGGTCGAGCACGACCGAACGCTTGCCCCGGTTCTCGTGCCACCACGACAGCGATCCCTCCGGATCCGGGGCTTCGGGATCGACGAACAGCCCGACCCGCCGACCCGGATCGCCGCCGGGTGGCTCGACCTTGATCACCTCGGCGCCGAGGTCGGCGAGCACCCGGCCACACATCCAGCCGCGCGCCAGCGTCAGATCGACCACGCGGTACCCGTCGAGCGCACCCATCGGAAGCCCCCCTCACTGCTGTCCCCGACCGTACCGCCGGCATTCACCGCGTCCGGCCGCGTCGAAGGCGCAACGCGCCGTTACCATCCCGCCCGATGCACGACGGAGCCGACGGTCCGGAGCCGGAGGCTCCCTGGTATCTCCCGGTGGGCGACGAGGTGGCCACCTTCGAGGCCGCCTATGCGGCCCGGCTCCCGGTGCTGCTCAAGGGTCCGACGGGATGCGGCAAGACCCGGTTCGTCGAACACATGGCCTGGCGGCTTCGTCCCGGCGGCCACACCGGCGCTGCCGCGCTCACCACCGTGGCCTGCCACGAGGACCTCACCGCCACCGATCTCGTCGGGCGGTACCTGCTCGTCGGGAACGACACGGTCTGGATCGACGGTCCGCTCACCCGGGCTGCCCGGCGGGGATCGATCTGTTACCTCGACGAGGTGGTCGAAGCCCGAAAGGACACCACCGTCGTCATCCACTCGCTCACCGATCACCGGCGGCAGTTGCCGATCGAGAAGACCGGCGAGGTGCTCGAGGCCCATCCCGGATTCCTGCTCGTCATCTCGTACAACCCCGGTTATCAGAGCGTCCTCAAGGACCTGAAGCCCTCGACCCGCCAGCGCTTCGTGAGCATCGAGTTCGACTATCCCGCCCCGACGGTCGAAGCGACGATCATCGCCCACGAAGGTGGTGTAGGGGCGGCGATGGCCGAACACCTCGCCGAGATCGGGGTTCGCGTCCGGGCATTGCGAGAGCACGGCTTCGAGGAGGGGGTCAGCACCCGACTCCTCGTGTACGCCGCGCAGCTCACGGCCCGGGGGATCGAGGCCCGGCGCGCGTGCGACGCCGCCGTCGTGCGTGCCGTGACCGATGACGTCGACGTCCAGCAGGCCGTCGCCGACATCGTCGACGTCGTGCTGCCGTGACCGTTGCGTTCGCATCGATCCAGCGGGCCCTCGCCCTGTTCGCCGAGGCCCTGCTCGGGGAGCCGGCCCGCTTCGACGTCGACGAGACCCAGCCGGCCTCGGGACGCCGGCCGCTGAGCGCACTCGGGGGCACGACCACCGTCGTGCTGCCGCCGACGATCGGGGGTCACGCCGACGATCGGCGGGCCTACCGCCACGCCGTATTGCACCAGACCGCCTACGAGCTGTTCGGCACCCGGGCCTTCGACCCGGGTGCGTTCGTGCGCGATCACCCCGACCGACCCGGTCTCGCCGAGACCTTCGCTGCGCTCGAGGAATGCCGCCTCGACGTGCTCGTGGCCCGCCGGTTCCCCGGCGCCCGCGCCGACGTCGCCGCTGCGGCCGATTCCCTGCCCCGGCCGCCTGCGGCCACCGCCGCTTCGGTCGCCCACCTGGTGGCTCAGGGAGGCCTGCACCGCTGGAGCGTCGCCGACGTCGCCGACGTCGCACTGGCCCTGTGCCCGGTCGTCGCCACCGTGGTGCCGCTCGATCCGTCCGAACTCGAACTCGAGAGCGACCCCGACCGCGCGCCGGCGCGCGCCGAGCTCGAATCCTCCGGCGGCGGCGACGACCCGCCCGGCACACTCGATCCGCTGCTGTACGACCTCGACGGCGCGCCCGGCGACGTGGACGACATCGGTTCGGGCACGCAGGCCGAGGGCGCCGGCGCCGGGCTCGAGCTGCCCACCTTCGCCCCCCGACGCGGCGCAGCCACCGAACGCGCCGACGGCATCGACGCCCGGGCGCGCGCCGGACGATCGAGCCGGGACGTGATCACCGGGCGCCGCAGCACGTTGTACGACGAGTGGGACTACCGGACCGGCCGCTACCTGCCGGCCTGGTGCCGGGTGAGCGAGCGACCCCTCGAGGGCGGCGACCCCGACTTCGTGGTCGACGTACGCCGCCGTCACGCCGTGCTCGCTCGCCAGGTCCGACGGCAGTTCCGCCGGATCGCCGCCGACTCGTTCCGCCGCCGCCACCGCGAGCCCGACGGCGCCGAGTTGGACCTCGACGCCGTCATCGGTTCGCTCGTCGATCGGCGGCGGGGGATCGTCGACGACGAGCGGCTCCACATCCGGCGCGAGCGCGCCGCGCGGGAGGTGGCGGCGGCGTTCCTGCTCGACATGAGCGCGTCCACCTCGACCCCGGTGCTCGACCCCGACGCGCCGCCACCAACGCCGCCGCCCGCCAACCCCGACGAGGGGTATCCGGCGCTGTCGTGGGACCTGTCCGAACCGCCGGCGGCACCGAGCCGGACGGTGCTCGACGTGGCCAAGGAGTCGCTCGCGCTGATGTGCGACGCACTGTCGGCCCTCGGCGACGAGCACGCGCTCTACGGCTTCAGCGGCTCGGGCCGTGAGGACGTCGAGTTCTACGTGGCCAAGGACCTCCACGAAGCGGTGTCGTCACGCACCTGGGCCCGGCTCGCCGCGATGCAGCCCCGTCGCTACACCCGTATGGGACCGGCGATCCGTCACGCCACCCAACGCCTGCAACGACATCCCGCGCGCGTGCGCCTGCTCGTGGTCGTCTCCGACGGCTACCCGCAAGACAGCGACTACGGCACGGACCGCACCGACAAGCACTACGGCATCGCCGACACCGCCAAGGCGCTCGAGGAAGCGGCCCGGATGGGGGTCGAGACGTTTTGCATCACCGTCGACCCCGCCGGCAACGACTACCTCCGCCACATGTGCGCCGACGAGCGCTACCTGGTGATCGACGAGGTGCACCAACTCCCCGGCGAGCTCGCCAAGCTGTACCGGACCCTCACGCTCAACCGTCGTTAGGACTGCAGCACCCCGAACACGGCGCCGGCCGGATCGGCCAGTACCGCGAAGCGCATGTCAGCCACGGTCATCGGCGGGACCAGCACCGCCCCGCCGGCTCGGCGAGCCTCGGCCGTCGTCGCATCTGCGTCGGCCACCGCGAAGTACACGAGCCACACGGAGGGCACCTCGGCCGGCACCCCGGGCGGGGTGGGCATCAGTCCGGCGATCGGCGCGCCGTCGAGGTGGAACACCTCGTAGCCCCCTTCCCCGGGGCGGGCCGTCCACGACAGCACGGTTGCGTAGAACGTCCGCGAGGCCGCGACGTCGCGGCTCTGCGTCTCCACCCAGCCGACCGCGCCACGGGCGCCCCAGGCCATCGCCTGCACCGAGTCCGTCAGCCCGACGACCGCGCCGGCCGGGTCGGCGAGGATCGCGATCCGGTCGCCCCCGGGGATGGCCATCGGCGGCTGCAGCACCGTGGCGCCCGCCGCCGCGGCCCGGGCGCAGGCGTCGTCGAGGTCCTCCACCCCGAACAGCACGGTCCACGACGGTGGGGTCCCCGGGCGGTCCGGCGCCATCATCCCGGCCGCCGGGCCCTGGGCGACCGAGCCGATCACGTACCGGCCCATCGGGGTGGTCGACACCTCGACGGTCCAGCCGAGCAACCCGCCGTAGAACCGGGCCGCCGCGTCGGGATCCGGGGTTGCGAGATCGACCCAGACGGGACGGCCAGCTGGATGCGCGCTCGACATGGTCGTCACGGTACCCCAACCCGGCAACGACCGGATCCCGATCTACCTCGCCACCCTCGGGCCGGCTGCGCTGCGTTACACCGGCGAGGCGTCCGACGGATGGGTCGGTACGAGCTTCATCCCCGAGTCGGCCGACGTGCTGCTCGAACCGATCCGGGCCGGGCAGGCCGCAGCCGGCCGGCCCGGCGGCAGCGTCGACATTCAGGCGGGCGGTTCGGTTGCGTTCGGCGATCTCGAGCAGTTGCTCCCGCAGTACCGGGCCGGTGTGGCGTTCCCCGTGGGTGCCATGGGATCGCGCCAGGCGAACTTCTACCGGGCAGCGTTCCAACGGGCCGGCTACGACGACGACTGCGAGCGCATCGCGCAGCTCTGGCTCGGCGGCGACCGTGACGCCGCCATCGCCGCGGTGCCCGACGAGATGGTGGTGCGCACCACACTCCTCGGTGACGACGCACAGGTCAGCGAGCGGATCCGGGCCTACCGCCGGGCCGGGGTGACCACGTTGCGCCTGCAACCGGAGGGCGCCACGGTCACCGAACGCCTCGACACCCTCGCCCGGGCCATCGACCTCGTGCGGGCCGTCAGCGCCGAAACCTGACGAAACGATCGTCGGGTCGGGAACCGGAGTGCACCCTGGGACCGTCACACCGGCATGTTCCGCCCGACCAGCTTGCGTTCCTCCGTCAGCCAGACCGACCGTCGTCCCCTCGCCGCCGGCCTCGTGGTCTTCGTCGCCATCGCCCTGTCCGCCTGCGGCGCCGACTCGAGCGCCTCGAACACCCCTGAGCCGCGCCCGGTTCCCCCGACCACCGCCCTCCCCCCGAAGGAGCCTCCGATGACCGGAACCGATCCCACGTTGGACGGCACCCGCTGGGTGCAGGTCGACGGCCCCGGCCGGTTCCGTCTGATGGACGGCCGGTACTCGGCCACCGTCGGCTGCAACGGGATCGGCGGCGACGCCGTCCTCGCAGGCCCGACACTCACCCTGAAGCCCGGGATGAGCACCCAGATGTACTGCGAGGGCCTGATGGACGCCGAAGGCGCGCTGCGCCGTGATCTCGACGCCGTCGCGGGCTGGCGCATCGAGGCCGGGAAGCTCACCCTGGTCGACGCCGGCGGCCGTGCCCTGCGGGTGTTCGCACCCGAGCGCGACGCCCCCCTGGCCGGCACCTGGACCCTGAACACCCTCGTCGAGGGCGACGCCGTGTCGAGCAGCGCCACCGGCACCGCGGTCCAGCTGGTGATCGGCGCCGACGGCACCGTGTCGGGCTCCGACGGCTGCAACCGCATCACCGCCACCGTGACCACGACCGGCACCGCCCCGGCCGGCCGGTCCCCCCTCCGGTTCGGGCCCATCGCCTCCACCCGTATGGCGTGCGAACCGGCGGTGATGCAGCGCGCCGCAGCCCTGACCGCAGCGTTGGGCAAGACCGCCGGCTGGTCGACCGAAGGCACGCGGCTGTCGCTGTACGACGCCTCCGGGGCCCTGCTCGTCACCTTCACGAGCGCCTGAGTTCCGCCGTAGCCTCGCCGCCGTGCCCGGGATGCTCGCCGTCGTCTGCGTCCGTGACGGCGTGCTGCCCTCGGGCGGCGCCGAAACGGTCGCCGAATGCGACGGGGTGGCGCTGCTGGTCGGCACGCAGACCGCCACCGCGGCGGACGGTCTGGCGGGCGTGGCGCGGGAGCTGACCGCCTGGGAGACCGGCGGCTTCGCGCCCGGGGCCTGGGCCGCGGCGCTGGCACCGGCACTCGCGACCTACCGGGCGGTGGTGCTGCCGGCCTCGCCCGACGGGCGGGACCTCGCACCGCGCCTCGCCGCCGCGCTCGGCCGGCCGCTGCTGGCCGGGGCGCTGCGGGTGCGGCCCGACGGGGCCGAGCTGTCCCGCTGGGGCGGCCTCGCCATCGAAGACGTCGGTGCCGACGGCCCGTTCGTCGCCACCCTGCAGCCCGGCGTGCGCGGCACTCCCGCCGTGTCGGGCCCGACGCCGGCGATCCGCACCCTGGACCCCGCCGCCGGCCCCGGCGCACCGGGCGCCGTCGCCGTCGCCGACGCCACGAGCGTCGCGGTGCTCCCCCCGGACGTCGCCACCA
>JBILVB010000002.1:0-61129 GCA_044370695.1 Acidimicrobiales bacterium
GCGTTCGTCGCCGGTCTGGCCGACCAGCACCGCCCGGCATGATCGACCCGGACCGCCACGTGGTGCTCGTCGGCATGATGGGCGCCGGCAAGTCCACCGTCGGCCAGGCGCTCGCCGGCCGCCTCGGGCGGGACTACGCCGACACCGACGAGCTGGTCGAGATCGGGGCCCGGTGCAGCGTGCGGGAGTTCTTCCGCCAGCACGGCGAGACCGAATTCCGCAACGCCGAGGGCGTCGTACTCGACGCCGCGCTGCGTACCTTCGCTCCCGGGGTGATCGGCTGCGGAGGCGGGATCGTGGTCACCGAGGGCAACCGCGCCTTGCTGCGCAACGGCCGGGGTGTCGTCGTGTGGCTGCGGGCCCGCCCCGACACGCTCGCCGAGCGGTTGCGGGACGTCACGGACCGACCGCTGCTCGACGGCGACCCCGTCGGCAACCTGGGGCGGCTCGCGGCGGCGCGAGAGGCCTGGTACGCCGCGGTCGCCGATGCCGTCGTCGACGTCGACGGCCTCGAGGTCGACGAGGTCGTGGAGGCGATCCTGTCGTGAGCGGCCTGCGCACCGTCACCGTCGCCCTCGAGGAGCGCAGCTACCCGGTGCTCGTGGGGCCCGGCGCCCGCCACGAGCTCGCCGCCGTGGTGCCACCCGGGGCGAAGCGGATCGCCGTCGTCACCCAGGCCGGCATCCCCGTCGCCGTCGACGCCGGCCGGCCGGCGACGGTGATCACGATCGGCGACGGCGAGGAACACAAGTCCCTGTCCACGATCGAGGCCGTGTGCCGGGCCATGGCCCGGGCCGGGCTCACCCGCAGCGACGTCGTCGTCGGCCTCGGCGGCGGCCTCGTCACCGACGTCGCCGGCTTCGCCGCCGCCTCGTACCACCGGGGCGTCGCGGTCGTACACGTGCCCACGACGCTGCTCGGCATGGTGGACGCCGCGATCGGAGGCAAGACCGGGGTCAACCTGCCCGAGGGCAAGAACCTCGTCGGCGCGTTCTGGCAGCCGGCCGCCGTGCTGTGCGACACCGAGGTGCTCGCCAGCCTGCCGCCCCGCGAATGGGCGTGTGGGGTGGGGGAGATGGCCAAGTACCACTTCCTCACCGGCGACGACCTGCTCGCCATGCCCCTCGTCGAGCGGATCGCCCGGTGCGTCGAGATCAAGGCCGAGGTGGTCGCCGACGACGAGCGCGAGGGTGGCCGCCGGGCCATCCTGAACTACGGGCACACGCTCGGGCACGCCCTCGAGATCGCCGGTCACCACGACCTGCGTCACGGCGAGGCGGTGGCCATCGGCCTCGTCTACGCAGCGCACCTCGCGTGCGTGCTCGGCCGCATCGACGGCGAGCGGGTCGCCGAGCACGAAGCGGTGGTGCGCAGCTACGACCTGGCCGCCCACCTCCCGGCGGGTTACGACCACGAGGAACTGGTGACGCTCATGCGCCGGGACAAGAAGGCGATCGACGGGCTCACCTTCGTCCTCGACGGACCGGCGGGCGTGGAGCCGGTCAGCGACGTGCCCGAGGTTGCGGTGCGCGAAGCGCTCGGGCGGATGGGGCGGAGCCGATGAGCGCCGGTCGGGCCGAGGGCGACGTCGGCCTCGGCGGGTTCCTGCCCGAGGTGCCGGTGATCCTGCTGCTCCAGGGGCCGAACCTGAACCTGCTCGGTCAGCGTGAGCCCCACGTCTACGGCACGGCCACACTCGAGGACTACGTGGCCGCCACCGTCGCCGCCGCCGACCGTCACGGGCTCGCGATCGAGGCGGTCCAAACCAACCACGAGGGGGTCGCCGTCGAGGCCGTGCACGCCGCGCGCCATCGGTGCGCAGCGATCATCGTCAATCCCGGCGCGTTCACCCATTACTCCTGGGCGCTCCACGACGCGCTGGCCGCCTTCGGCGGTCCGGTGGTCGAGGTGCACATCTCCAACCCGAACGCCCGGGAGGCCTGGCGCCACACGAGCGTGGTGTCCCCAGTGGCGAAGGGCTCGATCGTCGGACTCGGCATGCACGGCTACGAACTCGCCGTGGACGCGGTCGCCCGGCTGCTCGGCCGCTGAGCGAACCACCCCGATCGCCGGTCCGGGCCCGATACGGTCCTGGACCATGGGACAGTTCTGCCAGACCGAGACCGACGGCCGCCTCCTGATCGTCACCATCGACCGGCCCGAGGTGATGAACGCGCTCCACCCGGCGGGGAACGCCGAGCTGGCCGGGGTGTTCGACGACTTCGCAGCCGACCCCGAGCTCTGGGTGGCGATCATCACCGGGGCCGGCGACCGGGCCTTCAGCGCCGGGAACGACCTGAAGTACCAGGCCTCGGGCGGGGATCGCCGGGGGCAACCGACGGCCGGGTTCGGCGGGATCACGAGCCGGTTCGATCTGAACAAGCCGGTGATCGCCGCGGTCAACGGCATCGCGATGGGCGGTGGGTTCGAGATCGCGTTGGCCTGCGACGTCATCGTCGCCGCCGAGAACGCGGTGTTCGCGCTGCCGGAGGTGCGCGTCGGGCTCGCCGCCCTCGCCGGCGGCGTCCACCGGCTGCCTCGGGTGATCGGCGAGAAGCAGGCGCTCGGCATGATCCTCACCGGGCGCCGGGTGAGCGCAGCCGAGGGCCTGCAGCTCGGGTTCGTGAACGAGGTGGTGCCGCAGGGCGACGCGGTGGCGGGCGCCCGCCGGTGGGCCGCACAGATCCTCGAGGCGTCCCCGATGTCGGTGCGGGCCTCCAAGCAGGCCGTGCTCCAGGGTCTCGAGCATGCCGGGGTGCAGGCGGCGATGGCGGCGAGCTACCCCGCGGTCGCCGAGATGGTTCGCTCGGAGGACTTCGTCGAGGGGCCGAGGGCCTTCGCCGAGAAGCGCCCGCCGGACTGGAAGGGGCGCTGAGCGCTCAGGGTCGGGTCGTCGCCAGCCAGGTGACGGCGTTGGCGAGCAGGTGCCGGTAGTTCGCGTCGCCGTACGCGGCCGGGCCGTCCCCCGGCTGGACGTAGACCAGCGTCGAACGTCCGGCCGGCTTGACCCACGCTGCGAGGTTCGACCCGGCCGGATGCGACCAGCCTTCGCGCTCGTACATTCGGCCGGTGATCGCGAGCGTCGCCGAGTAGTGCTCGTCATCGCCCCGCGGCGCATCGGTGCGCAGCAGCGGCGTCACCTCGGTGTCGAACACCGGGCACTGGTACGTCTCGTCGGTGAGCTCGAACGACGCAGGCAGGCCGGCACAGACGGGATGCGCTGCGTCGACGACGGTGAGGGTCTGGTGCACGTCGTGGCGGTAGCCGGAATCGGGCCAGTCGGTTCCTCGCAGGCGGGACGCCACGTAGTGGAAACGGCCGCCGATGAGCTCGGCGTAGCCCGCCCAGGCGGGCCAACCGGCGATCGCATGGTGGAGGGCGAGGATCGGCACCCCGGCGGCGGTGAGCGCGCCGAACCCGTCGACCACCGCGGCGGGGGGTTCGGTGAACTCGGGCAAGCCGGGCCGGCGGAACCCGATCCCCGGCATGTCGTAGAGCACCAGTACGTCGGCCTCGAGGCGGTCGGGGTGCAGCCGGGCCTCGCCGTCGGGGTGTTCGACGTGCTCCCAGGTGATCCCGCGCTCGGCGAGCGAATCCCACATCGCCGCGAAGCTCGGACCGTCGAAGGGGTGGCCCTTGGTGAGCACCAGTGCGCTGGTCATGCGACTCCCTCCCAGGCCCGCCGGACGGCGCCGTCGGGATCGTCGTGCTCGTACGACGGGGCGTCGAACACCATCGTCGGCCGGCGCACCGGATCGTAGGGGGACCAGCCCGGGTCGCCCGTCCGGGCGAAGCGGATCCAGGCGCCGTGCATGTCGTCGGCGAGGTGGGCCCGTTCGGGACCGTCGCCGGTGAACAGCGAGACGCCGGGCTGGTCGAGGTTGTGGAACACGAACGGCAGGTCGAGCCCGTGGCAGGCGCCGAAGATCCCGCCGAAGGCCGGGGTGGGCCACGTCAGCAGGTACACCCAGCTTGCGTGGCCGAGCGCATGGCGGGCGTCGGCGAGGCGCAGACCGGGTAGGCGGAAGGTGTGGTCGCCGGCGATCCACGACGCGAGCTGGACCGGGCTGGCACCGGGTCGGGCCGCCTCGTACCGCTCGACGACCGTCGGTGCCGCTGCGCCGAGGAGCTCACCGGCTCGGCGCAGCAGGCCGGCGCGGTCCATCGAGGCGAGGTCGGCCTGGAGCATGAAGAACAGATGCATCTCGTCGCGGTTCGCGCCGACGAGGAGCGGCACGTGACCGCCCCGCCCGCCGGCGAGCGACGCGGTCGGATGATCCGTGAGCACGTGGTCGTCGACGGTGGTGCCGAAGGCGTCGAACCCGGCGCCCGTCCACAGCGCGACCGTGGTGTCGAGCAGGGCGTCGAGCGGCAGGTCGTGCAGCCGGTGGAGTTCGTCCACGCCGACCCCGAGTCGGTCGAGAGCGAGCCGGGCGGTCTGGTCGCCCCGGTCCCGGCTGCGCAGCTGGCCGAACGACGGGCTCTGGGCGACGGCCCGGTGGATCAGACCGTCGGCGGCGGGAGCCGCCAGCAGCGCCAGCACGCTGGCCCCTCCCGCCGACTCGCCGAACACCGTCACGTTGTCGGGATCGCCGCCGAAGCCGGCGATCGTCTCCCGCACCCAGCGCAGGGCGGCGATCTGGTCGAGCAGGCCGAGGTTGCCGGTCCCGGCGAACCGTTCCCCACCGAGGTCGGCGAGATGGAAGAACCCCAGGAGTCCCAGGCGGTAGTGGACGCCGACGACGACCACGTCGCCGTTGCGGGCGAAGGCGGCGCCGTCGAACCACGGGGCCGAGCCGCACCCGTTGGTGAACGCCCCGCCGTGGATCCAGACGACGACGGGCCGTCGGGCGCCGTCGCAGGCCGGCGTGTGGACGTTGAGCACCAGGCAGTCCTCGTGCATCGGCCAGGCGGCCGTACCGATCACCTGGTCGAGCATGCCGGGTCGCTGCGGCGCCTGCGGCCCGGGGGCGGTGGCATCGCGCTCGCCGGTCCAGCCGAGCGCCGATCCCGGGGGCTCGAACCGGCCGGCCCGGGCGTAGGGGATGCCGAGGAACCGGGTTATCCCGTCGTCGCCGACGCGACCGCGCACGGCACCGGCGGGCGTGGCGACCACGGGTCCCATCGTCACGGGCCCCGTCAGCGCCCGGTGAAGTTGGCCGGGCGCCGCTCGAGGAACGACGCGACGCCCTCGCGGTGGTCGTCGGAGCGGAAGCACTCGGCCATCGCGGTCGTATGGCGGCCGAGGTGCTCGGACACCTCGCCGGCGAGGGCCTGGTACACGAGGGTCTTGATGCGGGTCTGGCTGAACGGGGACCCGGCGAGCAACCGTCGCGCCAGGTCCTGCGCGGCGCCGGCCAGTTGGTCGGGCTCGACGACGTCGAGGACGTAGCCGATCGCTTTGGCCTCGTCGGCCGGGAGGAACTCGCCGCTGTAGAGCAGCCGGAACGCGTGCTGCACGCCGATCAGCCGGGGCAGCAGCCAGGTGCCGGCCCCGGTGTCGGGCACGAGGCCACGATGCACGAAGTTCCAGGCGAACCGGGCCCGGGTGCTGGCCAGGCGCAGGTCGCACTGCGAGGTGAACTCGGCGCCCATCCCGACCGCGGCCCCGTCGATCGCGCAGATCGTCGGCTTGCTGCACGCGAGCAACGGCCACCACCGGTGGCCCTGGTCCGCCGTGCCCCGCAGGCCGCGCTGCTCGCCGGGGACGGTGGCGAGGTCGGACAGGTCGGTGCCGGCGCAGAACGACCCGGGGGTGCCGGTGAGGATCACCACGTGCGCATCGGGATCGCTGCTCGCGTGGCCCACCGTCTCGATGAAGTCGCCGAGGATGGCGTACGTCATCGCCCCTTTGCGCTCGGGCCGGTCGATGGTGATGGTGGCCACCCGGTCGGCCACCTCGTAACGGATGTTGGTCCCCATGCCGGCAACGTATCGTCACCGTCGATGCACCGCCCGCCGACGCCGCCGCCGAACTGGTGGGACCGGACCCGCGGCCGCCTCAAGCGGGCGGGTGGCGAGGCGGTGCACTGGGCCTGGGACGGGGTGGTGGAACTCGGTGCGATCGGTCCGGACAGCCGGCGCGGGCGGCGCTTCGGTCGGTTCGGCGCCGGATCGGTGATCTGCTTCCCGGCCACGACGCTGTTCAACGAGCGCTACATCCACATCGGGTCGGGCACGATGATCGGGCCGTACGTCAGCCTGTCCGCCGGGATGGTGCCCGGGCAGGTGTGTGTCACCGACCCGGTGGTGCGGATCGGCGACCGCTGCCTGATCGGCAAGGGGTCCGGGATCGTCGGCCACCTCGCGATCGACATCGGCGACGACGTGTGGACCGGCCATTTCGTCTACATCACCGACCAGAACCACGGCTACGAGGACCCCGACGTCCCGATCTCCCGCCAGAGCCAGCCCGAGCGGCCGGTGACGATCGGGGCGGGGAGCTGGCTCGGTCACGGCACCGTCGTGTTGCCGGGGGCCCGGATCGGCCGGCACGTCGCGGTCGCCGCCGGGTCGGTGGTCACCGGTGAGCTGCCGGACCACTGTGTCGCCGCCGGCGCTCCGGCACGACCGGTCCGGCGATGGGACGGCCACGGGTGGCCCCGGGTGCCGTCCCCCGGAACGCAGCCGGGTTGACGCCGCCCTACCGGGCGGCGGCCAGCACGGCGTTGTCGATGAGGCGAACCTCGCCGAACCACACGGCGACACACAGCAGGGTCTCGCCGTCGGTACGTTCCGCCGGCTGCAGCGTGGCCGGGTCCGACAGCGTCACGTACTCGGCCCGGGCCCGGGGTTCGGCGGCCAGCACGGCGGTGGCGGCGGCGACGACCGCCGCCGCCGACCGCTCCCCGGCCGCGACGGCCGTGGCCGCAGCGGCCAGCGCGCGGGGCACGCTCACCGCGGCCGCCCGGTCCGCCGGGGTCAGCCGCCGGTTCCGGCTCGAGCATGCGAGCCCGTCGGCCTCGCGCACGGTGGGCACCCCGACGATCTCGATACCGGTGTCGAGATCGAGCGCCATGCGGCGCACGATGGCGAGTTGCTGCGCGTCCTTCTGTCCGAAGATCGCGACATCGGGCGCGGTCGCGCTGAACAGTTTCGTGACCACCGTGGTGACGCCCTCGAAATGACCCGGCCGGCCCGCGCCTTCCATCGGATCGGCGAGCGACCCGGGGACGACCCGGGTCTCGAACCCGGGCGGGTACATGACCGCAGCGGTCGGGAGGTACACGGCGTGGGCGCCGGCTGCCGCACAGCCTGCGAGGTCGTCGTCGAGGGTGCGCGGGTAGGCCGCAAGATCGTCGGACCGGTTGAACTGCAACGGGTTCACGAAGATCGTGACGATCACCCGATCGGCGTGGCGACGGGCCACCTCGACCAGGTGGAGGTGGCCTTCGTGGAGCGCCCCCATCGTCGGCACGACCGCGATGCGGCGGCCGGCCCGGCGCTGCTCGTGCGACCAGGCGCGCATGGCCGCCGGGGTGGCCAACTGCTCCACGGGCTCAGTGGAAGCTGTGGGCGTCGGTGGGGAACGCCCCGGAGCGCACCTCGGCGGCGTAGCGCCCGACCGCGTCGACCACGGTGGTACGCAACTCGGCGTAGGCCTTCGCGAAGCGGAAGGTGCGGTCCGAGAGTCCGAGCACGTCGTGCAGGACGAGCACCTGACCGTCGCACGCCGGGCCGGCGCCGATCCCGATGGTCGGGATGGTCAGCAGCGCCGTGATCTCGCCGGCGAGCGCGCTCGGGATGCCCTCGAGCACGACCGCGCACGCCCCGGCCGCTTCGACGGCCTTCGCGTCGGCGAGCAGCCGGTCGCGCCCACCGGCCTGGGTGCCCTCGGCACGGCCCTGCACCCGGTGGCCGCCCATGCGGTGATAGCTCTGCGGCGTGAGGCCCAGGTGCGCCATCACGGGGATGTCGACGCGGGCGATGGCGTCGATCGCGTCGGCCATCGGCAGGCCGCCCTCGAGCTTCACGATCTCGGCCCCTTCCTTGACCAGCCGAACCGCCGAGTCGACGGCCTGGTGCGGCGAGGTCTGGTACGAGCCGAAGGGCAGGTCGCCGACGACGAGCGCCCGCGGCCGGGCCCGGGCCACCAGCCGGGTGTGGTACGCCATCTCGTCGAGCGTGACGGGCAAGGTGGTGCGCTCACCCTGTACGACCGTCGCGACGGAATCGCCCACCAGGATCAGCTCGACGCCGGCGTCGTCCACCAGTCGGGCGAACGTGGCGTCGTAGGCGGTGACCATCACGAGCGGCTCGCCCGCCGCCTTGCGCAGGACGAGGTCCGGCACGGTCATCTTCTTGCGGTCCACGGCACCCTCCCTCCGATGGAGCCGAACGCTACTGACCGACACCTCCGGAACACACATGCACGATCCGGCTCGGCATCGTGCGGGCGCGGTCGAACGTCACGTCGGGCCGATCGCGCTCGGACACAGCTCCCGCCAGGCCCGCCACGAACCGGCGCCGGTGGCCGCGACGACGGCGCGCACGATGGCGCGCTCGACCACGTCGGCTGCTGCCGCGAGCACGACGTTGAGGGCCCGCACCCGCTCGGGCCGGTGATCGGGCGCCGGGCACGTCCCGGTCGAGAGCCCGAACAACGTGTCGCCGTCGGTGAGCGCGTGCGCCGGCCGAACGGCGCGAGCGAGGCCGTCGTGACCGACGGCGGCCAGCTTGCGGCACTCGGCGCGATCGAGCGCGAGATCGGTGGCGACCACTCCGATCGTGGTGTTGAGCGCCGGCGGTGCGGCGGCGGCGGCGAGCAGTGCGGCACGCTCCGCGGCCCGGGGCCGGCCGATGCGGGGACCGTCCTCGGGCAGGAGCCGATCGGCGCCCCAGGGCCGGCCCGACCCCGGATCGATCGGAGAGCCGACGGCGTTGCACACGACGAGCGCGGCGACGGTGCTGCCGTCGGCCAGCACGAGGCTCGCCGATCCGACGCCGCCCTTGAGGCCGCCGGCGACCGCGCCGGTTCCGGCGCCGACGGCGCCCTGTGCGAACGGGCGGGTACGGGCGGCGGCGGCCGCTGCGGCCCCGAACGATGCGTCGGGCCGGTGGGCGAACGCGCCGCCGCGACCGAGGTCGAAGATCACCGCGCCCGGCACGATCGGCACGACGGCGCGCTCGTCGGTCCCGACGCGGAACCCGCGTCCGCGGGCTTCGAGCCAACCGAGCACCCCGTGGGCTGCGGCAAGGCCGTAGGCGCTGCCGCCGGTCAGGCAGATCGCGTCGACGTGCGGGACGAGGTTGGACGGATCGAGCAGGTCGGTCTCACGGGTGCCCGGTGCCGATCCACGCACGTCGACCCCGCCGGTGGTGCCGGGCGGGCAGACCACGACGGTCGTACCGGTGAGCCAGCCCCGGCCGCGACGCTGGTGGTGCCCCACGGCGAGGCCGCGCACATCGGTCAGGTCGTTCGCCGGTCCCGGCCGTAGGCGCTGCACCCCGGCATCCTGACGGTTGCCTACGGTGTGCGTCCACGAGCGGTCCCGGGCAGCGCCCGGGACGGGAACGGGAGCGATGCGATGAGTGATCCCTTGCAGGACGACGTGGCGCTGTACCGGCGGGCCCTCGACGGGTTCTCGGCCGTGGTGGCCCGGGTCCCCGCCGGCCGGTGGGAGGCGCAGTCTCCGTGCGAGGACTGGAAGGCGATCGAGGTCGTCGGGCACGTCGTCGGTGTGCAGCACTACGTGCGCAGCGTGGTCACCGGCGCAGCGATGCCCGCATCGCGGCCGTCGCCGCGCGAGAGCGCCGGGGTCGACCCGGCCGGGGCATTCGTCGCAGCCAAGGCCGAGGTGGTCGCGGCACTCGCTGCGCCCGAGAACCTCGCACGGGTGGTCGCGACGCCGTTCGGTCAGATGCCGGCCGGTCAGTTCGTCGGGGTCCTGGTCCTGGACGCCCTGACCCACACGTGGGACCTGGCCCGGGCGACCGGCCTGTCCGTGACGCTCGATCCTGAGCTGGTCTCGATCTGCTTCGCCCGGGTGCGCCCGATGGACGAGATGCTTCGGCGCCCCGGGACCTTCGGGGCCAAGCGCGAAGCACCGGAGGGTGCCGACGAGGGGACCCGGCTGATGGCGTTCCTGGGCCGAGACGTCTCCTGATTCGTCCGGAGCGCTTCAGGCGCCTGCCGTGACGAACCGGTTCCGGCCGGCCGTCTTGGCGGCGTACAACGCGTCGTCGGCCTCACGCAGGAGCTCGCCGAGGCCGGTTCCGGTGCGGAACACTGCCACGCCGATCGACACGGTGACGGCGCCCCCGTGGTCGAAGCGCGTCGTGCGTACGGTCTCGACGAGCATCTCGGCCAGGCCTGCGGCGTCGGCGGCATCGCAGCCGGGCGCGAGCACGGCGAACTCCTCACCGCCGAGGCGAGCGAGCACGTCGCTCGAGCGGACGCGTTCGCGCATCCGCTGGGCCGTTCGCTGCAGCACCGCATCGCCGACGGCATGGCCGTAGGTGTCGTTGACGGCCTTGAAGTGGTCGAGATCAGCGAGCAGCAGGGCAAGGCGCCCGTCCTCGGCACGCTGCAGCGCCTGTTCGGCCTGTCGGGTGAAGCGCCGGCGGTTCGCAAGGCCGGTGAGCGCGTCGTGTGACGCGAGATGCTCCATTTCGGCGTTCGCTGCCAAGAGCAACTCCCGGTTGTGCGCCAGTTCGAGTTCCGTGCGGATGCCGTCGACCACGCTGCGATGGGCGCGGTGGTGGGCGAGCGCCACGTTCACCTGGTAGACGACGGTCCCCACCACGAGGACCAGCGTCTCGCCGGGTGTCTCGTGGATGAGCCGGGCCAGTGCCGACAGCGTCGGCGGCACGATGGCGGCGTAGAAGTGGACCGGCGTCCCGACCGAGATCGTCGAATAGGCCGCAGTGGTGGCGGTGACTGCGCTGCAGAGCAGGAACGCCTCGACGAGCCCGATGGGGCCGGGCAGCAGCAGCCAGGGTGCGGCCGCGACCGACGAGCTGCCTGCGAGCACGCTCACCAGGCGTGCCCCCAAGGTTCGTGCGGCGGGTACGCCGGACCGGTGGAGGTCCTGGACCCGGCGGGTGAGACCGAATGCCACGATTCCGCCGATCCCGCTCCACACGACCCACACGAGCGCCGGCTCGATCGGCGGTCGAATGACGGCGGCCAGGACGACCATCGTCAGCGGAAGCACGAAGGTCAGATGTGCGGCGCGGTTCCAGTCCCGCTCGAGGCATTCGAGCCGGAGGTCGTGGTTCAGGGCGGCGCTGCGAGGTCGCAAGTGGTCGGTGATGGTGCACCGATCGGCGGGCGCGCCGGCACCTCCATCTGTTTCGCGGCAGGGAGCGTTCGGGATGTCTGCAATCAGTCGGACACGGCGAGGTGCCGCCGGCCCGGAGCCCGCTCGAGCGCAACCGGGAAGATCGAGCGGGTGCCGGTCTCCCAGCGAACGGTGAGTGTGCACGATCGGATCCGCCAGCCGTCGGGGGTCCGCACGAGCCGGTTCGTGTAGTGGCCACCGAGCGTGCAGAACGTCACGGGCTGGTCGGCGACGTAGTGCTGTGCATGCATCTCGGACACGCACGTGGCGGCGGTTGCGCGGCCGTCGGACCCGAACGCCTCGAACGTGACGACGTGGTTGGTGGACAGGTGCTGCGTGGCGTCGAAACCGTCCTGGAGGCTGCGGACGCGCTGCACCCAGTCCTCGCGGGTCATCTCGGCGCCCGTGCCGCCGCTGAACGACGAGAAGTCGATGTGCACCGGGTCGGTGAAGATCGAGCGGTACAGCGCCCAGTCCCGCCGATCGATCCCGGTGGCGTAGGCGATGACGACGTCGCTGATGGCGGCCCGGTCGACGAGGTGCTGCAGGTCCATGGCCCGTCGGTCTAGGTCGAGCGATGGTGACGGCGCCAGCGGATCGTTCCCGTGCCGGGTCCGGGCGCGGCATGATCCTGCGATGCGCCTCGGGTTGTGCCTTCCGCAGCTCGGACCGGGGATCGATGCCGGGGTGGTGCGCCACTTCGCCGTCGAGGCCGACCGGCTCGGGTTCGATTCGCTCTGGGTGCAGGAGCACCTGATGTTCCCGCTCGAGCCCCGCTCGGGCTACGCCGGGATCCCGGGGCGGCCGTGGCCGACCCCGTACGAGTCGGTGCTCGCCCCGCTCGAGGAGCTGGCCTTCGTCGCGGCGGTCACCGAACGCTGCACGATCGGAACCTCGATCCTCGTCGCCGGCTACCACCGGCCGGTGCCGCTGGCCAAGCAGGTGGCGACGCTCGACGTGCTGTCGGGCGGTCGGGTCGCACTCGGCCTCGGGGCCGGTTGGTCCCGGGACGAGTACGACCTGGTCGGCACCCCGTTCGAGCACCGGGGCCGGTGGGCCGAGGAGCTCACCGAGGCGCTGCTGGCCTGCTGGGGTCCCGATCCGGTGCAGTACCGGGGGCGCCTGTTCGACCTCGCGCCGATGCTCGCCTCCCCCAAGCCCGTGCGCGGCAGGGTCCCGTTGGTGTCCGGGTTCTGGTCCGAGGCCGGCCTGCGCCGTACGGCCCGGCTGTTCGACGTCTGGCAACCGGCCGGTGTGCCGGCTGCGACGGCCGTCGAGCGGCTCGGGCTGATCAACGAACGGGCACGGGAGGACTACGGGCGTGGCCCCCTCGAGCTGAGCCTTCGGGTGTTCGTCGCCCCCGCGCTGCCCGGGGCGACCGCACCCCCGGGCGACGGGGGGATGCGGCCGACCTGGCGGGGCGACATCGACGATCTCGCAGCCCACGTCGCCGACGCGAAACAGGCCGGCTGCGACGAGGTCGTGCTCGACGCCTCGTTCGCAACCGGCCTGCCCGTCGGATCGGGCTGGACGGACCAGCCGGAATTCCTGGCCCCACTGCTCACCGTCGCCCACGACTGAGCGGGCCGCCGAGTCCCGGCTTGGCGGCCCGCCCCGATCCGCAGCGACGTCAGCGCGTCTGGAAGTACCCGCCCGGTGGGCCGGCGGAGGGCGGTTTGGGCGCCCGTACGGCCGGGGTGACGGCTGCCCCCTCAGGACCTTCGGTCACGGTGAAGCACTTCACTCCGGTCCACGCCGGTGGACCGAGGTGCGTGCCGTCACGCACGTCGAACTGTGCGCCGTGCAGCGGGCAGGTGACGACGTAGCCCGAGAGCAGCCCGTCGGACAGCGTCGTGTCGGCATGGCTGCACAGGTCCTCGAGCGCGTACAGCGCACCGCCGACCCGGCACACCACGACCTCGACACCGCCGGCCGTGCAGGCCCGCATGTCGCCGTCGCGCAGGTCGGAGCAGTCCCCGATCGGGACCGCGTCAGCGCTCACGCCGCGCCTCGGCGATACGGCGGTCGATGTTGTCGTGGAAGAACCGGATGCGGCGTTCCTGCCACGGCAGGTACTCGCCCCGGTAGCCGCGCGAGCGCAGGCCGGCCTGCTGGGTGGACCAGATGGCGACGTCCTGGTCGATGCCCGGCCCGCAGGACACCTCGCCGACCTTGCCGGTCTGGTGCTCGCACTGGTGATCGATCGCCACCCACTCGCGCATCGAGTTCGAGAAGTACTCGGTCGAGCCTTCGGGGAACAGCGTGAGGTACCACATGTCGAACAGGCAGCGCTCCGGGTCGGTCGGGTGGGGCCGACCCATCAGGAAGATGCACCCGTCGGGCTTCATCGAGAACGAGACGTTCGGGAACACCGTGTAGTGGTAGTGGTCCGTCAGCTGCTCGTCGGAGTACTGCGAGAAGTCGTACCCCTTCGACGCGCCGAGTTCGCGCTTGCGGCGCTGCAGCGCCAGGCGCAGCCCGGGCAGGTCGTCGCGGTACGGCTCGGGGTCGAGATCCCAGTACTGCAGTTCCATCGCCAGACCCTGGAAGGTGCGGTCGGGCTTGCCGGTGTACTGCGGGCCGGGGCCGCCGCCGGGCATCAGCATGCGGCAGTGGCCGGTGTCGTAGAGATCGAACTGGCAACCGGTGTGGTGCTCGTTCATCACCGGCAGCGTCTGCGGGTGGACGAAGGGGAGGTGGTAGCTCTCGTTGAAGTTGTCCTGGATGCACTTCCAGTTGAAATCGCCCTCGAGCGTCACCCAGTGGGTGCGCTTCATGCGCTCCATCCGGTAGCCGTCGAGCTGCTCGGCGATGGGGCTCAGGTACTCGGCGAGCGACACGCAACCCGGGTCCATGTTGATCCACACGAACCCGCCCCAGGTGTCGCAGGGCACCTCGACGAGATTGCGCACCCCGCAGGGGCTGCCCTGCGGGAAGTCGTCCTCGTCGTAGACCCAGCGAAGGATGCCGCCGTCGTCGAAGCGCCAGCCGTGGTAAGCGCACGCGAACTGCCCGCCCGCGAGCCGGCCGAGTTCGGCGTGCACGAGCCGGTTCCCGCGGTGCTGGCACACGTTGTAGAAGGCTCGGATCCGGGTGTCGGTGCCGCGGACGACGAGGATCGACTCGCGCCCGATCTCGTAGGTGAAGTAGTCGCCCGGCGACGGGACCTGGTTCACGAGGCCGGCGATCAGCCAGACCTTCGTCCAGATGCCGTCCCACTCGGCCCGCATGAACTCGTGGGTGTGGTAGCGCTCACCGGTGATCGGCGCGCCGCCCAGTGCCGGCTCGGGCGCCTTGTCCCTGGTGATGCCGCGCTGGTCACGCGGCTCGCTCGCGACGTCGGTCATCACGGCTCCTTTCGACGACGGCGATCGTAACAGCCGTTACGCGCCCGTCCGGCCGCTCCCGGATGGGCTCACTCCCGGTAGAGCACCACGTCGCCGACGACGAGGGACACGCCGGTCACCCCGCCCGTCACGAGCAGCGAGCGGTACCGGATCTCGGCCGGCACCGGCCCGTCGGGACCGTCGAAGTGGATCGCCACGGAGCCGTTCGGGCGGGCGTTGCGCTCGACCCGCCCTCGCACCTGCCCGTCGAGGACCACCACGCCGTGCATCATCTGGCCCACGGCGATCTCGAGCAGATGGAGCCGGCCCGTCGGGGATCGCACCTGGAAGGCTCGATACGACTCCGTGGCGAGCTTCAGGACGGCGTCCCACGGCGACGGTGCGGCCGGGGGTGCCATGCCGCGGCCGCCGGTCCGCTTCAGCGGGCTCGCTTGGCGAGCCGCTTGGCCGTGCGGCCGGTTGGCTCGAGGTGCCGGCCGTCGAGGTCGGCGAGTTCGATCCCGTTCTCGAACAGCACGCGGTAGCGGAGCCAGTTGAAGCCGTTGGCCAGCAGCACCCGGCCGGCGGAGCCCGCCGGGACCCCGTCCAGATCGATCCGGGCGAGCACCCGATCGCCCTTGCGGAGCTCGAGTTGGTCCTGGTGCGGGCGGGCGAGCGCGTGTGCGGTCCAGGTCGGCATACGTTCGCATCCTGGCACACCGACCCGTCACCACGCGTACGCCGGCGCCGGCTCGTCGCGCCCGGCGCTGCCTCGCCGCCGCGCGTCGTCGGGCCGGTACACTCCGACCCCTGATGAGAAGCACGCTCGAACCGGTTGAGGGCACCGAAGGGAAGTCCCTCGTCAAGCTGTCCGTCGAGGTCGACGAGGTCGAGTTCGAGCACGAGATCGACGCGGCGTTCCGTGCGATCGCCCGGGAGGTGCGCATCCCCGGCTTCCGGCCCGGCAAGGCACCCCGGCGGATCCTCGAAGCGCGGATCGGCCGGGCGCCCGCGCGTGAGCAGGCCTTGCGCGACGGCATCCCGCAGTTCCTCGCCCGTGCGGTGCGCGAGCACGGGGTCGACGTGATCGCCCCGCCGGAGATCGACATCACCGACGGGCACGACGACGGCCCGGTCCGCTTCGCCGCCACCGTCGAGGTCCGGCCGGAGGTGACCGTGCCGGGCTACGGCGGCCTGCGCGTGGAGATCGAGGGCATCGAGGCCAGCGACGACGAGGCCGAGGCTCCGATCACCGCCGAGCGCCGTCGGCACGGGTCCCTCGAGCCGGTCGATCGGCCGGCTGCGATCGGGGACTTCCTCACGCTCGACATCGCCGGGACGCGCGACGGAGAGCCCGTGCCGGGCCTCAACGTCGAGGACTGGTCCTACGAACTCGGCCGCGGGTGGATCGCCGTCGACTTCGACGAGCGTCTCACCGGGGCGTCGGCCGGCGAGACGCTGGTGTTCTCCACCATCCCGAGCGGCACCACCGATCCGGCCGAGCTCACCGTGGTGGTGCAGCAGGTGCAGGCGCTGTCGCTCCCCGAGCTCACCGACGAATGGGTGTCCGAGCACGTCGCCTCCGCCGACACCGTCGAGGCGTGGCGGGCGGCCACCCGCCAGCGGGTCGAGGCGGCCAAGGTGTTCCGGGCCCGCCAGGAGCTCGTCGAGCGGGCCGTCGCCGCGCTCGCAGATCTCGTCGACGACGAGCCCCCTGCGACGCTCGTCAACGCCGAGGTCCGGGCCCGCGCCCAGGACACCTTCGAGCGGATCCAGCGCCAGGGCCTCAGCGTCGAGCAGTACTTCCAGTTCACCGGCCAGGATCCGGGCCTGTTCACCGCCGGGCTCACCGACGAAGCCACCCGCGCCGTGAAGGCGGACCTCGGGCTGCGGGCCGTCGCCGTGGCCGAGGGAATCGAGGCCGACGACGACGACGTCGAGGCCGAGTACGAGCGGATCGCCCGGCAGGTCGGACAGAAGCCCGGTCAGGTCCGCAAGGCATACGAGCGTCAGGACGCGGTCGACGGCCTGCGCGCCGAGCTGCGCAAGCGCAAGGCCCTCGAATGGCTGATCGAGCACGTCGAGATCGTCGATGCATCCGGCGCGGTGATCGAGCGGTCCCGGATCCTGCCGAACGGTTCGGCCGCCCAGCTCGCGGCCGACGACGAGCCCGATACGACTGTCCCCGTCGACGGCGGTGACGCCGAGTGACGCCCCGACCCCTCACCCCCGGAGGTTCCGGCGTGGATCGCTCCCCGCTGCTCGCACCCGTCCGTAACTATCTCGTGCCCACCGTCGTCGAGCAGACGAACCGGGGCGAGCGCGCCTACGACCTCTACTCGCGCCTGCTCAAGGAGAACATCATCTTCCTGGGCACCCCGATCGACGACACGATCGCGAACCTGGTGTCGGCCCAGCTCCTGCATCTCGAGTCGGAGAACCCCGACCGAGACATCAACATCTACATCAACAGCCCGGGTGGCGACATCACGGCGCTGTTCGCGATCTACGACACCATGCAGTACATCCGCAACGACATCGCCACGATCTGCTTCGGTCAGGCGGCCTCCGCGGCGGCGGTGCTGCTCGCCGCAGGCACGAAGGGCAAGCGGCTGGCGCTCCCGCACGCCCGCGTGCTGCTCCACCAGCCGTATGCGCAGACGGGGTACGCCCAGGCGTCGGACATCGAGATCGCGGCCCGCGAGATCCTGCGGATGCGCGATCTGCTCGAGAAGATCCTGGCCGACCACACCGGACAGCCGATCGAGCGGATCCACAAGGACACCGACCGCGACTTCGTGATGTCCGCGGAGGAGGCCCGGGACTATGGCATCATCGACCAGGTGATCTCGGCCCGCAACGTCGTCGACACCAGCGGCCCGATCAAATAGGCCAGGGGGCGTCCGGCGATGGCGAAGTTCGGTGACTCGGGCGAGCTGTTGAAGTGCTCGTTCTGCGGGAAGTCCCAGAAGCAGGTCAAGAAGCTGATCGCCGGTCCCGGCGTCTACATCTGCGACGAATGCATCGACCTGTGCAACGAGATCATCGAGGAGGAGTTGGCCGAGACCAACGAACTCCGCTTCGACGAACTGCCCAAGCCGCGTGAGATCTACCAATTCCTGAACGAGTACGTGATCGGGCAGGACGGCGCGAAGAAGCGGCTCTCGGTGGCCGTGTACAACCATTACAAGCGGGTCCAGTTCCAGGCCTCCCACGGACCGGGACACAACGAGGTCGAGCTTTCGAAGTCCAACATCCTGATGCTCGGCCCCACCGGCTGCGGGAAGACCTACCTGGCGCAGACGCTCGCTCGGATGCTGAACGTGCCGTTCGCGATCGCCGACGCCACTGCGCTGACCGAAGCCGGATACGTCGGCGAGGACGTCGAGAACATCCTGCTCAAACTGATCCAGGCGGCCGACTACGACGTCAAGAAGGCCGAGACCGGCATCATCTACATCGACGAGATCGACAAGATCGCCCGCAAGAGCGAGAACCCGTCGATCACGCGGGACGTGTCGGGCGAAGGCGTGCAGCAGGCACTGCTCAAGATCCTCGAGGGCACGGTGGCCTCGGTCCCGCCGCAGGGTGGACGCAAGCACCCGCACCAGGAATTCATCCAGATCGACACGACGAACATCCTGTTCATTTGCGGCGGCGCGTTCGCGGGGCTCGAGAAGATCATCGAGAACCGCATCGGGCACAAAGGCGTCGGGTTCGCGGCCCAGATCCGCTCGATGCACGAGCGCGACAACGGCGCGCTGTTCCAGCAGGTGCTGCCGGAGGATCTGCTGAAGTTCGGCCTCATCCCCGAGTTCGTCGGCCGCTTGCCCGTGGTCGCGGTCGTGCAGAACCTCGACCGCGAGGCGCTGGTGCGGATCCTCGTGGAGCCCAAGAACGCGCTGATCAAGCAGTATCGGAAGTTCTTCGAATTCGAAGACGTGGAGCTCGATCTCACCGACGACGCGCTCGACGCGGTGGCCGAACAGGCCCTGCTGCGTGGCACCGGCGCCCGCGGGCTGCGCGCGATCCTCGAAGAGGTCCTGCTCAACACGATGTACGACCTGCCGGGCCGCAACGACATCGGTCGGGTCGTGATCGACGCGAAGACGGTGCGGGAGAAGGTGAACCCCACTCTTCTTCCTCGCGAGGCACAGCGGGTGAACCGGCCGCGCCGCGCGGCGTCGTGATCGCCCGAGCGTTGCGACCGACGGTCTGAGGTTCCCGAGGAGTGGACTACACCGCAGCGCTCGCCTACCTGGACGAGCACATCAACCTCGAGCGGCTGACGGCTGGCGCGCGCCCGGAGGTGCCGTCGCTCGACCGCATGCGCCGGTTGTGCTCCGCGATGGGGGACCCCCAGCACGCCCAGCCGGTGATCCACCTCACCGGCACGAACGGCAAGGGTTCGACCACGCAGCTGGTGACGCAGCTCCTGCTCGCCCAGGGGCTGAGCGTCGGCACCTTCACCAGCCCGCACCTCGATCGTGTCAACGAGCGCCTGTGCCGCAACGGCGAGCCGATCAGCGACGAGGAATTCGCGGAACAGGTGGCGGCGCTCGCCGACCTCGAAGGCATCACCGGTGTGCGGCCAAGCTGGTTCGAACTGCTCGCCGCCTCGGCGTTCCGCTGGTTCGCCGACGTGGCCGTCGACGTCGCCGTGATCGAGGTCGGCATGCTCGGCCGTTGGGACGCCACCAACGTCGCCGACGGGACGGTCGCCGTCGTGACCAACATCGCGCTCGATCACACCGAGTACGCCGGGCCGACCCGGGCGCACATCGCCGCGGAGAAGGCGGGCATCATCAAACCCGGTTCGACACTCGTCCTCGGCGAGCGTGACGCGGAGCTGTTCGACGTGTTCGCCCGGGAGCGCCCCGCGGCGATCGCCTGGGCGGGGGAGCATTTCGAGGTCCTCGGCAATCAGCTTGCGCTCGGAGGCCGTCTGCTCGACGTGCGCACGCCCCAGGCGCTCTACCGGGAGCTCTACCTTCCCCTGCACGGGGCGCACCAGGGCGACAACGCCGCCGCTGCGCTGTGCGCCGTCGAGGCCTTCTTCGACGCACCCCTCGCCCTCGACGTGGTCCAGGAGGCCTTCGCTGCGGCTCGGATGCCCGGCCGATTCGAGGTGCTGGGTCACCAGCCGCTGGTGATCGTCGACGGCGCGCACAATCCTGCGGGTGCCGATGTCTGCGCGTCGGTGCTCGCCGAGGATTTCGATCCGGCAGGCGACAAGCACCTCGTGGTCGGGATGCTGCGCAGCCGCGACCCCGTCGAGATGCTCGAAGCGTTGCGGGCCGAGGAGTTCGCGACGGTCGTCTGCTGCACCCCGCCGTCGCCGCGCGCGCTGCCGGCCGCGGAGCTCGCCGCGGTGGCTCGGCGCCTCGGCCTGGAGTCGGTGGTGGTGCTCGACGATGTGGCGGCGGCCTGCGACGTCGCGTTGCGCCGGGCCGGCCCCGACGACGCCGTGCTCGTCGCCGGCTCGCTGTACGTCGTTGCGGCGGCACGCCAACACCTTCGCCTCGTGCTGCCCTGACCGCTACGCGACCCGTCGGGTCGCCTAGCCTGCCGACCCGCTATGGCCGATCGAACCCTCGTACTGTTGAAGCCCGACGCCGTCGAACGCGGCCTCGTCGGCGAGATCCTGTCCCGCTTCGAGCGCAAGGGCCTACGGCTCGTGGCCCTCGACCTGCGCAGCCTCGACGCCGACACGCTCGATCGTCACTACGCCGAGCACGTCGGCAAGGGGTTCTACGCGGACCTCGTCGCGTTCATGTCGCGCGGGCCGGTCGTGGCCCTCGTGCTCGAGGGTCCGGAGGACACCTGGGAGGTCGTGCGATCGATGATGGGGGCCACCAACCCGCGCAAGGCGGCGCCGGGCACCATCCGGGGCGACCTGGGCATCCTGTTCACCGAGAACCTCGTGCACGGTTCGGACGGGCCCGAATCCGCACAACGAGAGATGGGGATCTTCTTCCCCGGGCTCTGATGCCCCGTGCGAGGAGTCGGGTAGGGTTCTCTGATCCACCCGGGCGGCCGTTCGGAGGGAGACCCATGGCCGGTAGCAACCCACTCAGTCTCGGCCGCGACATGGCGGTCGACCTGGGCACGGCGAACACGCTCATCTACGTGCGGGGCCAGGGCATCGTGCTCGACGAGCCCTCGGTCGTCGCCGTCAACGTGCGCGACGGCCGGCCCTTGGCGGTCGGCCTCGAAGCCAAGCGGATGATGGGCCGTACCCCGAGCCACATCCAGGCCATCCGGCCGCTGAAGGACGGGGTCATCGCCGATTTCGACATCTGCGAGAAGATGCTCCGCTACTTCATCCAAAAGGTGCACCGCAGCCGCTTCGCGAAGCCCCGCATGGTGATCTGCGTTCCGTCGGGGATCACCCCGGTCGAACAGCGCGCCGTGAAGGACGCCGCCGAGTACGCCGGCGCCCGCAAGCCGGCGTACATCATCGAAGAACCGATGGCCGCGGCGATCGGCGCCGGGCTGCCCGTGCAGGATCCGGCCGGCAACATGATCGTCGACATCGGCGGCGGCACCACCGAGGTCGCGGTGATCTCCCTCGGAGGCATCGTCGCCAGCCAGTCCGTGCGCGTCGCCGGGGACGAACTCGACGAGGCGATCATCAACTACGTCAAGAAGGAGCACTCCCTCGCACTCGGCGAGCAGACCGCCGAGGAGATCAAGATGGCCATGGGTTCGGCCTGGCCACTGCAGGAGGAGCTCACCGCGGAGATCCGCGGTCGAGATCTGTTGAGCGGTCTTCCCAAGACCGTCGTGGTCTCCTCCCAGGAGATCCGTGACGCGCTCACCGAGCCGGTCACGACGATCGTCGACGCCGTGAAGGCCACCCTCGACCGCACGCCGCCGGAGCTCGCCGCCGACATCATGGAGCAGGGCATCACCATCACGGGGGGCGGCGCGCTGCTCACGGGTCTCGACGTGCGTCTGGCCCACGAGACGGGGATGTCGATCCACATCGCCCGCAACCCCCTGCATTCCGTCGCCATCGGGTCGGGTCAGACGCTCGAGCACTTCGAGGCGTTGAGCCGCGTGCTCTACCGCGGCCAGGACGGGTAGCCGCAGGTCGTGGCGCTGCCCACCCCCGGCCCGAGCCGGCGCACGATCATCGTGCTCGCCCTGCTGTCGATCACGCTCATCACCGTCGACCTGCGGGGGAGCGAGCTGATCGACGGATCGCGGGCGGCGACCACCGAGCTCACGTCGCCGTTGGCGGGCTTCTTCCGGTTCCTCGCCCGGCCGGCGGTCAACGCCTGGAACGGGATGCGCTCCTACGAAGAGCTCGAGCTCGAGAACGCGCGGCTGCGCGACAAGGTCGAGGCCCAGGAGGGTGCAGCGATCGCGGCCGAGGCGAAGTCGCAGCTGTACGACGAGCTGAAGGCGGTGGCCGGGCTCGACCTGCTCGGCAACTACCCCTACGTGACGGCCCAGGTGGTCGGCGAGCCGGCGTCGAACCTGCAGCTCGCCGTGGAGATCGACAAGGGCGCGCGCGACGGGCTGGCCCCCGGGATGCCGGTGGTGACCGCCGGCGGCCTGGTCGGCCGGTTGTCGCAGGTGACCCCGACACACAGCTACATCCGCATGCTGTACGACCCGCAGATCGGCGTGCCCGTGAAGATCATCGGCACCCGCCGGCCGGCGCCGGGCGCCACGACCACGGCGAGCCCGCCGACCGTCACCAGCCCGCCGACTGCGACCACGACCGCTCCGGGTCCGCCCGGCGGCCAGACGTCGACGATCGCGACCACCGCGGATCCGGCGGCCGACTCGACCGTCCCGACGACGACAACGACGACCCTGCCACCCAAGAGCGTGCTCGACACCGGATTGCTGAAGGGCCAGGGCTACGACCGGCCCCTGGCGGTCGACCTCGTCGGGGCAGGGGAGAGCGTCGCCGTGGGCGATGCCGTGACCACCTACGCATCGTCGGGCTCGCTGTTCCCCGAGGACATCCCGATCGGCCGGGTCCGCACGGTGCGGCCCAGGCCCGGCTCGACGTATCTCGACGTGTTGGTCGAACCGGTGGCCGATCTCAAACGCCTCAGCTTCGTACGAGTGATCAAGTACTCGCCCACCGCAGGCGGCTGACGGCGATGGCCGTCGTCGAGCGGCCCCTGGTCCGGGCCGCGGTGGTCCTTCCGATCCTGTTCGGGTTGCAGGTGTCGATCGCGGCGGAGATCCGCCCGTTCGGCGTCGCCGGTGACCTTTTCCTCGCCTGCGCCATCACCGCCGGCCTGGTCGGCGGGCCGGTGCGCGGGGCCCGGTACGGGTTCGGCCTCGGGTTGCTCACCGATCTCGTCACCCGGCTCCCGTTCGGGATGGGCGCCCTCACGGGTGCGCTCGTCGCCTATCTCGTCGGCCTGGTGCCCGTCGGGGCGCAGTCCACCCGGCGGGCCTACGTCACCGTGGTGGCGGTCGCGACGGCGGCAGCAGCCGCGTTCGCGTCGGTCCTCGCGATCCTGTTCGGGCGAGACGACCTCGCAGGGATCGGGCTGGTTCGGATCACCCTGGTCATGGCCTTGTTGCACGCCATCGTCGCGCTCCCGCTCCGTGCGCTCGGACGCTTCGTGCTGCTGCCGGACCTGATCGACCGGCACTGAACCGCAGTCCGCCGGCCGACGACGACGGGACCGCCGCACGGGAGATGACGATCCGATGACGGCGGTGCGGGTGCGTGGTGGGGAAGAATGGGCCCGTGCGAGCGGAGACCAGCGCCTGGCGGTTGAGCGTGCTCGGTCTGGTCGTCGTCGTGTTGTTCGGGGCGCTGTTCACCCGGTTGTGGTTCCTGCAGGTCGCGGCCGATCCGACCTTGGAGCAACGGCTCTCGGAGGTCAAGACCCGCCGTGTCATCCTCCCGGCCACGCGGGGCCGGATCCTCGACCGTGACGGTCGGATCCTGGCGGACAACCGCCCGTCGATCAACGTGTCGGTGGACCGCGAGGTCTACCGCCGAAGCGCTGACCGTGCAGCCTTGTTCGAGCGGCTGTCGCCACTGGTCGGCGCAACGGTGGAGGAGCTCGAGGAGCGCTGGAAGGACGTGAACATCGATCCGCTCCTGCCGGTGCCCGTCGCCGAAGGCGTGGACGAGCCGACGGCGATCTGGTTGAAGGAGCGCGCCGAGGACTATCCCGGGGTCGAGGTCGAGGAGGGTTTCCAACGCCGGTACCCGTATGCCCCGATCGGCAGTCACGTGGTCGGCTACCTGGGCAAGCTCGACGCGGACGAGTTCCGGGAACTGCGGGTCAAGGGGTACCGGCTGTCGGACTCGGTCGGCAAGGCCGGCATCGAGCGGTCCTTCGAGGAGGACCTGCGGGGCAAGCCGGGTTGGGTCGAGTACGAGATCGACGCGACGGGCCGGCCGCTGCGCCTGGTTGCGCAGCAAGATCCCGTGCCCGGCAACGACGTGATGCTCACGATCGATCTCCGCTTGCAGCAGTACGCCGAGCAGATCCTCCAGGTCGGCCTCGAACGGCGGCGTCTCGTGCGGCCGTGCGTGAAGGAGAACCGCTTCGACGAGGAGTGCACCGTCCCGAAGAACGCCTTCCGGGCTCCAGCGGGCACCAGCGTCGTCCAGGACCCGCAGACCGGGGAGATCCTCGCGATGGCCTCGAACCCACCGTTCGACAACCGCTGGTTCACGGCGCCCTTGCCCACGAAGCTGTTCGACGCGGTCTTCAAGGCTCGCGACCCGAAGGACAAAGAGGCGATCCGCAACAAGTACCCGGCGCTGCTCAACTACGCGATCCAGGGCACGTACCAGATCGGCTCGACCATGAAGCTGTTCACGAGCATGGCGGCGCTGAAGTACCTGCCGTCGGGGAGTCCGGGCAAAGTGCCCGGGACGCCGGGGTTCAGCGCCGAGGACACCTACCTCGACGTCGGCCGCTGGCTCCTGCCGGGCTGCGCCCCCGACGAGCCGGGCGGCTGTACCCGTCGGAACGCCGGCGGAACCGTGTACGGGGAGCGCAACCTCGAAGAGGCGATGATCGTCTCCGTCGACACCTTCTTCTACGAGTTGGCGTCCCGCATGTACGACGAGACCGTGAAGGGCACCCAGCCCCAGCAGACGGTGCTGGCCGAATTCGGGATGGCCAACCGTCCGCTCGGGATCGACCTGCCCTTCGAGCAGGAGGGCCTGATCCCGACGGCGGCGATCAAGCGGTCGCTGGCCGACAAAGGTGCCATCCCGAAATCGCAGGGCCGGGACTTCTTCCGCGGCGATGCGGTCAACCTGGCGATCGGGCAGGGTCTCGTCGGGGTGACCCCGCTGCAACTCGTGTCGGGGTACTCGACGTTCGCGAACGGCGGGACGCTGTATCGGCCCTTGATCGCCCGGGCCGTGCTCGCCCCGGGGCTGCCGAAGAAGGGGAGCGGGGTGCTCGACCTGAGCGGCGCGGCGGCCAAGGTGGTGCGCGAGTACAAGCCCGAGGTGAAAGGCGTGGTGGAGATTCCGCCGTCGATGCGCGAGCCATTGTTGGTCGGCCTGCAGGGAGCGTTGTTCGACCGTGTCGAGGGCGGGTTCCAGGGCACCGCGCTCGGGGCGTGGGAGAGCTATCCGTACCGGGACCTGTTCCCGGTCGCCGGAAAGACCGGTACGGCGCAGACGAAGTTCGTCGCCCTCACCGCCGAGCAGATCGCCAACAAGGAGAAGGAACCCGACTTCTCCGAGTACGACCGCTCGCTGTTCGCCGCCTTCGGGGGCCAGAGCCTCGACAAGCCGGAGTTCACCGTGGTCACCGTGATGGAAGAAGCGGGCTTCGGCGGTCAGGCCGCCGCCCCGGTGACCAAGTGCATTTTCGAGAAGCTCGCCGTCGAGTCGTTCAAGAAGGAGAAGCCGGCGATGCTCGGCGGGCTCGCCGACGTCAGCCCGACGGCGGGTGAACTCGACCGCAGCACGCTGCAGGCGGCCATCCTGCCGCGTCTCACCGACGACACGGGCTGCCTCGACTACCGCGACATCACGGGGAGCCGAGACTGATGGCGATCGTGCACTACGGCCCCGGCAGCGACACGCTCGGGGGTCGCACCTCGATGTTCAGCCCGTTCCGGCGGGTCGACTGGACGCTGCTCGCCTTGACGCTCGGGCTCATCGGTGTGGGGCTCGTGTCGATCTACGGGGCGACCGGCCCCCGTCGTGAACTCCTGGGCCTCGAGCCGACGTACTGGGTCGAGCGTCAGGTGATCTCGGTCGGCCTCGGCCTCGTCGGGATGCTGGTGGTGATGGCCATCGACTACCGGTCGCTACGCCGGCTCGCTCCGCTGGTGTTCGTGGGCTCGCTGATCCTGCTCGCCGGGCTGTTCGTCGCCGGTACCGACGTCAACGGGGCCCGGGCATGGTTCGAGGCCGGGGGGTTCCAGCTCCAGCCCTCGGAGTTCGCGAAGGTGGCGCTCATCCTGACCCTGGCCGCGTACGCCGCCGGCGAGCGGGGCGAGCCCTTGCCGTACCACCGGTTCGTCAAGAGCCTGCTGCTCGCGGGTCTCCCGCTGGTGCTCATCATCGCCCAACCCGACTTCGGTACGGCCGCGGCGATGATCGCGGGCGTCATGGGCCTGCTCCTCGTCGCACGGGCCAAGCTGTTCCACATCGTGCTGATCTCGGCCTTGGCCGTCGCGTCGGCCGTCGCCGTGGTCACGACCGACACCCTGGCGAGCTACCAGCAGGACCGACTCACCTACTTCCTCGACCAGGAGGAGACGAAGGCCAACGCGGACCTCATCCGGCAGGTGAAGTTCTCCAAGCAGGCGATCACCCTCGGCCGGGTGACGGGTTCGGGATTCGGCGAGGGGGTACTCACCAATCGCGGTGACGTCCCCGAGCAGCGCACCGACTTCATCTTCTCCGCCATCGCCGAGCAGTTCGGCCTCGTCGGCGCGTCAGCGGTGCTCGGGCTGTTCTTGTTGCTCGTGCTTCGCATCCTGCGGATCGCACAGCTCGCCGAAGACCCCATGGGGGCGTTGATCGCCGGAGGCGCCGTGGCGCTCGTGTCGTGGCACGTGTTCCAGAACGTGGCGATGAACATGGGCATCATGCCGGTGACGGGTATCCCGCTGCCGATGGTGTCCTACGGCGGCTCGTCGACGATCGCGTTCCTGCTCCTGCTCGGCCTGGTCCAGAGCGTCCACATGCGGCGGGTCGCATGACTCCGTCCCGGTACCGGAACCCGGCAGCGGGTAACCTCTCGCCCCCATGACGACCGCCGCTTCACCCTCGCTGTGGCCCCGTCTCGAACCGTTGCTCGCTCGTGTCGCCAAGCCGGCCCGGTACATCGGGTGCGAGGTCGGCGCCACCACTCCCCGTCACGACCCGGCCAAGGTGTCCTGGCTCCTGGTGTACCCCGACACCTACGAGATCGGCCTCCCCAACCAGGGCCTGCAGATCCTCTACGAGATCCTCAACGAGCGTGACGACGCCGTCGCCGAGCGCTCCTACGCCCCGTGGCTCGACCTCGAAGCCGAGCTGCGTCGCGCCGGTCTGCCGTTGTTCTCGGTCGACACGCATCGGCCGGCGAGCTCGTTCGACCTGCTCGCGTTCAACCTGTCGGCCGAACTCGTCTTCACCAACCTGTTGAACTGCGTCGACCTCGCCGGGGTTCCGGTCCGGTCCGAGGATCGCCGGCCCGAGCATCCGATCGTGTGCGCGGGCGGTCATGCCACCTTCAACCCCGAGCCGCTCGCCGACTACGTCGACGTCTTCGTGATCGGCGAGGGTGAGGAGGTGGTCGCCGAGATCACCGAGGTCGTGCGGGCCTGGAAGGCGGCCGGGCGAACCGAGGGCAGCCGGGAACACGTGCTGCGGGCCTTGGCGGCGGTCCCCGGTGTCTACGTGCCGTCGATGTACGACGTCGTCTACGACGGTCCCCGCCTCGTCTCGGTCACCCCCCGGTACGCCGACGTGCCGGCCCGGGTGGAGAAGCGGGCCGTCGCCGACCTCGGCGACTGGCCGTATCCGAAGCAGCAACTGGTGCCGCTCACGGAGGTCGTACACGATCGACTCAACGTCGAGGTGTTCCGGGGTTGCACCCGGGGTTGTCGCTTCTGTCAAGCCGGCATGATCACCCGCCCCGTACGCGAACGACCGGCGGACCAGGTGCGCACGATGGTGCGCGACGGGTTGCGGCGCAGCGGGTACGACGAGGTGGCGCTCACCTCGCTGTCGACCGCCGATTTCTCCGGTGTCGAGCGGGTCGTCGCCGACACGGTCTCGGACCCGACGGCGTGCGGCCAGGTGTCGGTCAGTCTGCCCTCGCTGCGGGTGGACGCATTCACGGTGGGGGTCGCTGCGCAGGTCTCCAAGGCCCGCCGCACGGGGCTCACCTTCGCGCCCGAGGCCGGCTCCTGGCGGCTTCGTACGGTGATCAACAAGCTCATCACCGAGGAGGACCTGTACAGCGCGGTCGAGTCGGCGTACTCGCAGGGCTGGTACCGGATGAAGCTCTACTTCCTCACGGGCCTGCCCACCGAGACCGACGACGACACCCGCGGCATCGTCGAGCTGGGTCGCAACTGCGTCGAGATCGGCCGGCGCTACACGAAGCGGGCGTCGGTGACGGTCTCCGTCGGCGGATTCGTGCCCAAGTCCCACACGCCGTTCCAGTGGTTCGGGCAGAACACGGTCGGCGAGTTGCAACGCAAGATCGGCGTGCTGCGCGACACGGCCCGCAAGGCCCGAGGGGTCGAGCTGAAATGGCACGACCCGCGGGCGTCGCTCGCCGAGGGGATCGCCTCACGAGGGGACCGCAGGATCGGTCGGGTCATCGAACGGGTGTGGCGGGACGGCGGCACGTTCCAGGAATGGAGCGAGTGTTTCCGCCTCGAACGGTGGACCGACGCCATGGCGGCCGAGGGTCTCTCGGTGGACTGGTACGTCCACCGGCACCGTACCGAGGACGAGGTGCTGCCCTGGGAGCACGTGTCGGCCGGGCTGCACAAGGACTTCCTGTGGCAGGACTGGCAGGCGGCGCTCGCCGGGTCCGGACTCGAGGACTGCCGGTGGATCCCGTGCTACGACTGCGGCGTCTGCACCGGGTACGGCATCGAACACGTCGTCGCGTCCCCCACGCCGCCCGCTGGTGGGAGCCAGGGCACCGGTCAGGACCTCGGCCGGGGTAACGAGGTGCCGGTGCGGTTGCAGGTCCGACGTCCCGACCCGGTCGGCGCAGGCTGAGGTGCGGGTTCGGATCCGATTCACGAAACTCGGCAAGGTGCGCTTCACCAGCCACCGTGACGCCGCACGGATCTGGGAGCGGGCCTGCCGCCGGGCCGAACTGCCCGTGGCCTACAGCGTGGGGTTCTCGCCCCGCCCCCGGCTGCATTTCGGGCTCGCGCTGTCCACCGGGCACGAGAGCCTGGCCGAGTACCTCGACGTCGATCTCGACGATGCGCGGGCGGCTGCGATCCACGTCGACGACCTGCCCGCTGCACTGAGCGCGATGCTTCCCGAGGGCATGGTCGCCCAGCGAGCGATGGTGATCCCACCCGGGACGCCGTCGCTGCAGGAAGCGGTCACGGCCTGCACGTGGCGCATCGACGTCGCCGACGCCGCGGCCGACACGGTCGCGTCGTCGCTCGAGTCGTTCCTCGGAGCGCAGGTCGTCCTGATCGAGCGGGAGCGCAAGGGTGAGCGCTCGACCGACGACATCCGTCCGGCCGTGCTCGCCGCGGTGGTCGACGGCGAGATCGACCTGCCCGACGGGCGGCCGGGCGTCCGTCTGAACGTGGAGTTGGCGACGGTCGGTCGGTCGTTGCGGCCCGCCGAACTCGTCGGCGCGCTCATGCCCCACGATCTCGACGTGCGGGTGCTTCGCACGCATCAATGGATCGATGCCGCCGGCGTGCGGCGCGAACCGATCCCGCTCGCGACGACGCCGGTCGGTGCCGGGTGCGGTGCGACCGCAGGAGGAACGCCATGACGGACCTGCCCGACGACTCGGCGCTCGCCCCGGCGGCCGGTGGTCCCGGCGCCGATCAGGATGCGTCAGGACCCGGGGAGGCCGCGTCCGGCGGAGGTACGTCCTCGGCCGCCAAGCGGCGCCGGCGCGGCTCACGGGGTGGGCGGGGCCGCTCGCAACGTCGCAACGGCGGTGCCGTCGCGTCCCGCGACGACGAGCCGGACGACGACCATGCGCCGGAGGGCGACGACGTCGGACCGGACACCGCCGTCGAGTCCGACGCTTCGACCCGGACCCCGCGTCCGGCCCGAGCGGCCCGCCCGAAGCGGTCGGCAGCGCCCGAGGTCTCGGTGCAACCCGAGCTACCCGACCCGCCCCTCGAGGGCAAGGTCCGCGACGCCGCCGTGGCCGAACAGGTCCTGGTGCGTCGCCCGCGCATCGGGGATTCCCGCCCTGCGCCCGTCGTCGCCCGCCCGGCCCCAGCTCCCGTGGCCGCTCCGGCGGCTCCCGCGGCGCGGACCAAGGACCGCTCGAGCGGGGGGAAGGCGTCACGCCGGAGGGGTGCGGCCCCGCCGGGCGCCGGTTCGAGCTCGGCCGAGCCTGCCGACCGATCGGGCCGCAACCCCCGACGTGCAGCCGTGGAGCCGCCGAGACCCAAGGAGCGCAACGGCCGCCCGGTCGGGCGGTATCTGATGTGTGTGCACAGCCGGACCGAACTCACCCAGATCGCCGTGCTCGAGGGGCGCAGCCTGATCGAGCACTACGTGAGCCGAGCGGCCGACGACGTCTCGCAGATCCACGGCAACATCTACGTCGGGCGGGTGCAGAACGTGTTGCCGGGCATGGAGGCGGCGTTCATCGACATCGGAACCCCCAAGAACGCCGTGTTGTACCGCGGCGACGTGCAATACGACGCCGAGGACATCGTCGAGGGCGGCAAGGGCGGGGCGAAGAACGTCCGCATCGAGCAGGTCCTCAAGTCCCGGCAACTGATCACCTGCCAGGTGACCAAGAACCCGATCGGCGCCAAGGGCGCGCGCCTCACCCAGGAGGTGTCCCTTCCCGGACGGTTCGTGGTCCTGATCCCGAACTCCCGCACCTACGGCATCTCCAAGCGGCTCCCCGACGAGGAGCGTCGGCGGCTCCGCTCGCTGCTCGACAAGGTCAAACCTGCCGAACACGGGGTGATCGTGCGCACCGCCGCGCAGGCTGCCCCCGAGGACGAGTTGCGACGGGACGTCGAACGGTTGCTGGAGCAGTGGAACCGCATCGAGGCCGCCGCACGCCGGGCGAGCGGGCCCACACTGCTCTACAAGGAACCCGACATGGCCGTGCGCGTGATCCGTGAGGAGTTCAACGACGAGTACCGCGGGGTGATCATCGACGATCGGGCCCTCTACGAGGAGGTCCACGGGTACGTGGCGTCGATCAGCCCCAGCCTGGCCGACCGGGTGGAGTTCTACGACGCCGACGCCGAGGGGCTGCCCCTGTTCGAGCGCCACCACGTCCACGAGCAGCTGCACAAGGCGCTCGACCGCAAGGTGTGGCTGCCCTCGGGTGGCTCGCTGATCATCGAGCACACCGAGGCGCTGACCGTCGTCGACGTGAACACCGGCAAGAACGTGGGCTCGACGAACCTCGAAGAGACCGTCTTCCGCAACAACCTCGAGGCTGCCGAGGAGATCGCCAAGCAGCTCCGCCTGCGCGACATCGGCGGGATCATCGTGATCGATTTCATCGACATGGAGCTGAAGGAGAACCGTCACGCCGTCGTGGCCCGGTTTCGCCAGGAGCTCGCTCGCGACAAGACCCGAACGCAGGTGTTCGACATCTCCGAGCTCGGTCTGGTCGAGATGACCCGGAAACGGATCGGGGAGGGCCTGCTCACCGAGTTCGCCGACCCCTGTCCGCACTGCGAGGGCCGGGGAGTAGTCGTCGATCACTCCCTGATCGCTGGTTCCTGATAAGCTCGCCCCTCGCTATGTACGCAGTGATCGCCACGGGTGGCAAGCAGGAACGAGTCGCCGAAGGTCAGCGACTGAACGTCGAGAAGCTTTCGGCTGCCGAGGGTGAGGAGGTCAGCTTCACCCCGGTGCTCGTGGTGGACGGCGACGTCGTCCTCGCCACGCCGGCCGAGCTAGCCGGTGCCTCGGTCGCCGGTCGGGTGGTCGGCGCGGCCAAGGGGCCGAAGATCAACGGCTTCACCTACAAGCGGCGCACCAACCAGCGGCGCCGCTTCGGGCACCGCCAGCACTACACCGTCGTCGAGATCACCCGGATCGCCCGGGGCTGAGGAGGGCGTCATGTCGAAGACCAAGGGCGGGGGCTCCACCCGCAACGGGCGCGATTCCAATGCGCAGCGCCTGGGAGTGAAGGTGTTCTCCGGGCAGGAGATCGCCGCCGGCGGGATCATCGTGCGTCAGCGCGGCACCCGCTTCCACCCGGGTCACAACGTGGGTATCGGCGGCGACGACACGTTGTTCGCCACGGCGGACGGCGTCGTGCAGTTCGGCGAGCGCAAGGGCCGCCGGATCGTCGACGTGGTCGCGTCGGCCTGATCGAGATCGACCGACGACGGCCCCGGCCACCGGCCGGGGCCGTCGTCGCGTCCGGATGCCGATGTGCCCGATCGATCAGGGCGTGCCGATCCCCCGTGGCAGCTGCGCGCGCGGCCAGTCGAGCAGGCGCACCGCCTCCTGGCAGGCGAAGCGGTCGGTCATCCCGCCGACGTAGGTCACCGCAGCCCGATACGCCTCCGGGGTGCCGGCCGCGAAGGCACCCCGGCTCGGGGGGAGCAGGTTCGGGCGATCGGCGAAGGCCTCGACGAGTGCCTGGAGCACGGCGATGACCGCCCGGGCCTGGGCCGCGGAGGCCGGCCGCAGGTAGATGTGCTCGTAGTCGAAGCGGCGGAAGGCGGCAAGGGCGTCGGCGAGCTCGGCATCCATGGCGATCGTGCCGATCGATGCCGAGGTGTCGACGAGGGAGTCGACGAACGCGCCGATCTGCTGGCTCCGGCGCCGGCCGCACCGTTCGGCCACGTCGGCCGGCAGTTGGTCGAGCGTGACGATCCCGGCGGCGACTGCGTCCTCGAAATCGTGACAGACGTAGGCGATGCGATCGGCCCAGGACACGACTTCACCCTCCGGGGTGGCCGGGGCCGGACGTGACCAGGAGTGGTTCCGGATGCCGTCGAGCGTCTCGGCGCACAGGTTCAGCGGGGGCAGCACGACATCGGCGCCCCAGACCGCGTGGTCGTAACCGCCCTCGACGTAGGGGGACAGGGCATCCTCGCTGGCGTGGCCGCCCGGGCCGTGGCCGCAGTCGTGCCCGAGGGCGATCGCCTCGGCGAGCGCGACGTTCAACCCGAGGCCCCGGGCGATCGCGGACGCGATCTGCATCACCTCGAGCGCATGCGTGAGCCGGGTGCGCTGGTGGTCGTCGGGGAACACGAAGACCTGCGTCTTCCCGGCGAGGCGGCGGAAGGCCGTGGCATGGAGGATGCGATCCCGATCGCGCTCGAAACACGTTCGGTAAGGGCAGGGTTCCTCCTCGACCGCGCGCGTGCCTGCGCCCGCAGCCGGCGTGGCCCACGCCCCGAGGCGCGCCTCGCGCTCCTCGCGTCGGACGGTGTCGCTCGGCGGGCCGCCGACGGGGCTGTCGGCGTGGGCAAGCCGGAAGCGGGCATGCTCGTGACCCGTCATCGTCGAAGCCCAGCGCGCGATCCGATCCACCACGCTGCGCACGCTACCGGCGGGGTAGGGCAACGAACCGGTAGCGTCCACGGTCCCATGAGCGGGTTCGTCGACGAATGCGGTCTCAACGTGCGGGGCGGTGACGGCGGTGCGGGCTGCGTCGCGTTCCGGCGCGAGGGACCGGTCACCAAGGGAGGCCCGAACGGAGGTGACGGGGGCAAGGGGGGCGACGTGTGGGTCGTCGCCGATCGCAACGTCGCGTCGCTGCTGGCGTACCGGGACCATCCGCACCGACGGGCGTCGAACGGCGTCCACGGCAAGGGCAAGGACATGCACGGCCGGGCGGGGACCGACGAGATCGTCACCGTCCCGGAGGGCACCGTGGTGCGCGACCTCTACACCGGCGAGGTGCTCGCCGATCTCGTCCGCCACGGTGACCGATGGATGGCGGCGGCCGGTGGACGCGGCGGGCGGGGCAACGCCAAGTTCCTGTCGAACCGGCGCCGGGCACCCGACTTCGCCGAGCAGGGTGAACACGGCGAGGAGCGCTGGCTCCGGCTCGAGATCAAGCTCATGGCCGACGTTGCCCTGGTCGGATTCCCGAATGCGGGGAAATCGACGTTCATCAGCCGGATCTCGGCGGCCAAGCCGAAGATCGCCGACTACCCGTTCACCACCCTCGAACCGCATCTCGGCGTCGTGCGTGACGCCGACGACCGCCGCGAGATGGTGGTCGCCGACATCCCGGGGTTGATCGAGGGCGCCGCCGAAGGTCGGGGACTGGGGCACACCTTCCTGCGGCACGTCGAACGGGCCCGGGTGCTGTGCGTGCTCATCGACCTGGCCTCGACCGAGCACGACCCTGCGACGCAGGAGCGCATCCTGCTGCACGAGTTGGGGTCCTACCGGCCCGAGCTGCTCGAGCGGGAGCGGCTCGTCGTGGGCTCGAAGGCCGACGTCGCGCTCCACGACTTCGACGGATTGCGTCTGTCCGCCGTGACCGGCGAGGGGGTGCCCACCGTGGTGGGCCGCCTGTTCGACCTGGTCGCCGCCGCTCGCCAGAGCGAGCCCGAGCCGGACGCGTTCGTGATCCTGCGCCCGGTGCCCGAAGGCGTCCGGGTCGTGCGGGAGGCCGAGCACCAATGGCGCATCACCGGCCGGGAGGCCGAGCGGGCCGTCGCCCTCAACGACCTCACCAACCCGGCGGCGCTCGCATTCGTCGACGCCCGACTGCGGCGGCTCGGTGTCGGGAAGTCCCTGGCTCGAGCCGGCGCGGCTGCGGGCGACGTCGTCTGGATCGGGGCGTTCAGCTTCGACTACGAACCCGACGAATGAGCGCAACGGTGTCCACGGTCGTCGTCAAGATCGGCTCGTCCTCGCTCACCCTCGACGGGGGCGCGATCGACGCCGGCGCCGTGGTGAAGCTGTGCGACGAGGTGGTCGGACTTCGACGCACCGGACACCGGGTTCTGGTGGTCACCTCGGGAGCGGTCGCCGCCGGTGTCGCAGCCCTCGGCCTCGAGCGACGACCGACCGACATGCCGACCCTGCAGGCGCTATCCGCCGTCGGGCAGAGCCGGCTCATGCAGGTGTACACCGACACGCTCGGCCGCCACGGCGCGGTCGGCGCGCAGGTGCTCGTCGTTCCGCAGGATTTCTTCGTGCGCCGGCAGTACCTCCACGCCCGCCAGACGCTCCTGCGCCTGCTCGAGCTCGGCTGCATCCCGATCGTCAACGAGAACGACGCCGTCGCCGTCGACGAACTGCGCTTCGGGGACAACGATCGCATCGCAGCGCTCGTGGCCCACCTGGTCGGGGCCGACACGCTCGTGCTGCTCACCGACACCCCTGGTCTCTACACCGCCGATCCGCGGCTGGACCCGACTGCGGTGCTCGTCGAGGAGGTCCGGGCCGACGACCCGGTGCTCGACGTCGACGCCGGTGGGTCGGGCACCGCCCGCGGCTCGGGGGGCATGGCCTCGAAACTGGCGGCGGCACGGATCGCCTCGTGGTCGGGGGTACAGACCGTCATCGCCCGGGCGTCGCGGCCCGACGTGCTCGGCGAGGCCGTCGCCGGTCGGCTCGGCGTGGGCACGATCTTCCGGGCCCACGACCGCCGCCTCCCGGCTCGCAAGCTGTGGCTCGGATTCGCGTCGGCGACTGCCGGGGTGCTCCGGGTCGACGACGGGGCCCGGCACGCCCTGCTCGACGGCGGCCGGTCGCTGCTCCCGGCCGGGATCCGCGGCGTCGAGGGGGAGTTCGACGAAGGTGACGTGGTCGACATCGCCGGGCTCGACGGTCGCGTGTTCGCTCGCGGCATGGTGACCGTCGCCGCCGACACCCTGCGGGCGGCCGCCGGTCGCCGATCCGGGGACCTGCCGGCGGGCGCGCCGCCGGAGGCGGTGCACCGCGACGATCTCGTGGTGTTGCCCGCCTGATGCTCCGGTAGGGGGCGGCACCGGTGCGCACCGGTACGGTCCGATCCGTGACGAGCTGGACGGTGATCGACGAACAGACGGTGCACCCGGTCGAGGCTGGCGAGACCCTCAGGGTCGACCCGGCGTTGCTCGGCTGGGAGCGCAAGCCCGAAGGACTGTGCCGAGACGAGGTGTGCATCCCGGTGCCGGCCGGTGTCGCCGCCGGCCCGATGGACGCCTCGCTGCTGGCCCGACTGCTCGGACGGCCGCTCGTGGTCGACGCGGACGAGCGGGTGGCGGCGTTCGGCGCCTCGGCGACCGAGCGCGCGGATGCCTTGCGATCCGGCCTGGCACCCGATTTCGCGCTTCCCGACGTCGACGGGGTCGTGCATCGCCTGAGCGACTACCGCGGGCGGAAAGTGGTGCTGTACGCCTACGCCAGTTGGTGAGGCTGCCGCGCCGACCTGCCCGTGTGGCAGGCACTGCACACCGAACTGGCCGCCGAGGGCCTGACGGTCATCACCGTCGCGATCGACGATTCGCTCGAGGCCGCCCGGCCCTGGGTGCGCCTGGCCGGGGCAACGCATCCGAGCCTCGTCGACACCGAGCACCGCTTCGCCGACCTGTACCACTGCGTGAACGTGCCGACGGTCGTCTGGGTGGACGAGGAGGGCCGCATCGTGCGGCCCCAGGACGTCCACTACGTGTCGACGGAGTACGCGAGCGTCACCCGGTTCCATCCCCGCAAGCCGATCGCTGCCCTGCGAGCGTGGGTGCGCGGCGAGGCGCCGGCCTACGAGCGGTCGGTTGCGGCGGACACCAAGGTGCCGTCCGAGACCGATCAGGAAGCACGGGCGGCGTTCGCCGTGGCCTGGTGGCTCCACCAGCACGATCGGGCCGAGGCGGCCGAGCGGTGGTTCGTGCGGGCCGGCGAGTTGGCGCCGCACGACTTCACGATCCGGCGGGGGTCGATGCCGATCCGGGGGATCGACCCGGCGGGGCCGGCGTTCTTCCAGATGGTGGCGGACTGGGCGGCCAAGGGGAACGCGTACTACCTGCCGTTGCCGGACACCGCGACCAGTCCGGACGACTTCGAGATCGAGCCGGTCGAGCAGTTCACGATGGAGCAACTCCAGGCCCGGATCGAATCGCAGCGCGATGCTGCTGATCGGGCGGCCGGCGCCGACTGATCCGCAGCGTCCGATCAGGACGCCGGCGGCGTGGCCGAACCCGGCTCGACGGCGGGCGCCGGGGTCAGACCGAGCTCGGCCTTCAACTGCGACAGCCGGCTCTGCGCCTCGACGTTGAGCGTCGCCTGCTCGATCTCGAGCATGCGGTTCTCGACCGTGGTCTCCTGCAGCTCAGCGGTGGCGGTCGCCTTCGCGTAGCGCGCCTCGATCTTCTGGCGCACTTCCTCCATCGTCGGCACGTCCTGGCCCACGGTTTCGGAGAGCGAGGCCATCGCCGTGTTCATCTGCTCCTGCATCTTGGCCTGGTCGAGCTGCGACAGGAGCTTCTGGCGCTCGGCGAGCTTGCGCTGCAACTGCGCCGAGTTGTTCTGGACCGCGGCTTTGGCCTGGTCGGCCGCCTGGGTCGACTGGAGGACCATCTGCTTCTGCGACTCGACGGTGCGCTCGAGTTCGATCATCCGGTTCGCCAGGGCCTCGGCGGCGACGGTGAGCTCCTTCGACTTCTTCGCGTCCCCCGACTTTTCGGCGTCGGCGGCCATGAGCAACGCCTGGCGAGCGTTGCCGTTCACCTTGGTGAGTTCCTCCATCGACCGGTTGAGCGCCAGCTCCGCCTGCTTCTGATTGGCGATCACGTTGGCGGCCTGCTCCTTGAGGCGCCGGTGCTGCTCCTGGGCCTCGGTGATGGCCTGCTCGAGCTGCACCTTGGGATCGGCCGATTCCTCGAACTTCCCGCTCAGCTTGGCGGTCATGTACTTCCACCACTTGGCGATCACCTTGAACATGGGCGGCGAGCCTACCGAGCGTGCAGGCGCAACCGGATCGCAGCTTCACGAAGCTCAGGGGCCCGCAGCAGCACCAGGCAAGCCAGGTAGACCACCACGCCGAGCGGGACGCCGACCACGAGTCGGGCCAGCGCGCCGCCACCGGTCGGGCCGCCGAAGCTCGACGTCGCGAGCCACACGACCTCGGCCATGACGAGCGCTGCCAGGCCGAGGCGGGCGGCGCTGGCGAGCAGGCGCCGCACCGGCACGCCGGGAAGCTTGCGGGCGAGGATCGCGAGCGCGCCGACGGAGCTGAGCCCGTACGCGACGGTGAAGGACCAGGCGAGTCCGGGCACCCCGAAGGTGCCGACCAGGGCGAAGCCGAGCGCGATGTTCAGTGCGTTCTCGAACGCGTTGATCACGAACGGTGTCCGGGTATCGGCGTGGGTGGTGAAGCCACGCAGGACGAACAGGTAGGCCGCAACGGCGGCGATGCCCCATGCGAAACCCGTGAGCGTCGCGCCGGTGATCTCGGCATCCGCGGCGTCGAAGGCGCCGGCTTGGAGCAGGGTCGACACGAGCGGTCGGGCGAGCACGGCGAGTCCGAAGCCGGCCGGGAGCATGACCGCGAGCAGCAACCGCAGACCCTGCTCGAAGCGGGCGAGGAAGCGGGCCTTGTCGCGAGCGGCGCGGGCGCGGGCCAACTCGGGCGTGAAGGTCGTGATGACGGACATCGCGAGCAGCCCGATCGGCACCTGCGCCAGCAGGAACGCCACCTGGTACGCCGTCACCCCGAAGCTGCCCGGCCGGGCGAGCACGGTCATCGCGAACAGGGCGAGCTGGTTGGCGGCGACGTATCCGAGCGTCCAGCCGGACAGCCGCACGACCTCGCGCACGGCCGGATGGTGACGATCGGGACGGAATCGGACCACGATGCCGTTGCGGCGCAGGGACACCACCAGCACGGCGGCCATCACGACGATGCCGGCCGTCGTCGGCGCAGCAAGCAACCAGCGCAGCGTCGGGTCCTCGGCGGCGAGGGCGAGGTCTCGTGGTGTGGTGCCCACCGCGACAGCGAGCGCCCCCAGCCCGGCGATGCCGACGAGGTTGTTCGCCACCGGCGCCCACGCGGCGGCGAAGAACCGGCCGTGCGCGTTCAGCAACGCCGAGGCCAGGAAGGTCAGTGCGTAGAACGAGACCTGCGGCAGGAACACCACGGCGAGGAACGTCATCGTGCCCACGAGGCGGTCCCGGTCGACGGTCTCGGGGGCGGTCACCGTGTAGAGCCGGACGAGCAGCGGCGAGGCGACCATCGCGGCGACGGTGAGCGCGGCGGACGCAACGGCGGCGACGGAGAACACGGCGCTGGTCGCTTCGGTGTCCCCGTCGGTGGCATGCCGGGTGAACAGCGGCACGAGCGTGGCCGCGAGCACGCCACCGAGCACGAGTTCGTACAGCACGTTGGGCAGGTTGTTCGCCGTGGTGAACGCGTCGGCGAGATCGTTGGCGACGATCTGGACCAGCAGCCCGAAGCGGACCAGGCCACTCAGCCGGCTGAGCAGGGTGCCGGTGGCGACGACGAGGTTGGCGCGCGCCAGACCGCTGCGGGCCGTCACGCCCCACCCGTCGCCGGCCGGCCGCTCGCTTCCTCGAGGGCCTGCCGGAGCGATTCGAGCTCGCCGACCAGATGGTCCACGTCGGTACCCAGGCCGGTGAGACTCGGATCCTCGCCCTGCCCGAGCGAGAGTTCGACGGCGCGCGCGACCAGCTCGTCGAGCCGGGCGTCCAGCAGCCGCAAACGTGAGCGACCGTCGTCGGAAGCCGCGGCGAGCCGGGCTGCGGTGGCCAATTGCGATTCGAGGGCTTCGAGGGTCCGGGCCGTGGACTCGCCCGGCGGCAACGCCCGAGCGGCGGCGAGCTCGCGGCGAACCCGTGCGGGGTCGAGGCGACCGAGGGCGACGTCGATGCTGTGACCGTGCGTCGCGACGCGACGGCACTCCTCGACGCTCGCGTCGATGCCGTCGCCGAGCGCTCGCAAGCGGTCCTGCAGCGGACCGGGAACGACCGCCTCCACCGTCGAGCGGTAGCGGGCCGCGGCTGCGGCGGCCTCCACCACGAAGCCCCGCCAGGGCTCCGACAGCGCCCCCGGCCCGGGTAGGCGGGGCCGGCGCGGCCCCCGGGGCAGGCCGGCGAGCACCCGCAGGGACCAGGCGCCGAGGGCGGCGACCACGGCGAGCAGGACCGGGACCCCGAGCGCGAGCGGGACCGCCGCGGCTGCGCCCGCTACGAGGATCCCCGAGGGCGCCATCATCGCCTCGGCGCCGGCGCGGCTCAGCAGCCGGTCCTTCAGTCCGATGCGCGTGGCCACGGACGCCGATCGTGTCAGAAGTTCGAGACCACGGCGGTGAACACCTGCTCGATCGTCGCCGGGTTGGACGCGTCGTAGGCCGCCGCGTTCGACGCCTCGGCGATCCGGCGCAGGATCGTGAGGTCGGCGTCCTTGCCGTACGCGATCGTGAACACGCGCACCGGAGTGGTGCGGGCCCCCTCGGCGCCGACCTGCAACTCCTGCACGAGGCCGGTGATCTGCGCGACGTCGTCGTTGCGGTTGCCGTCCTCGTTGCGGCCGTCGGTGAGCAGCACCACGGCGTTGATCTTCGCGGCGTCGTAGGCGTCCACCATCTTCGTGTACGCCGATGCGGTGACGTCGTACAGGGGGGTCCCCTGCACCGGCACCAGGGTCCGGATCCGGGTGCGCAGCGTCTCCCGGTTCGCGCCGACGGGGGCGACGGGCACCAGGTCCAACCATTGCTCCTGGGGATTGCGGGTCAGGCCCGTCGAGAAGATCCGCAGGCCGACCTCGTCTTCGTCCTTGAACTGCTGGAGCGAAGCGACGGCGGCGCGCTTGGCGAGGTCGAGCTTCGATTCCGACCCACCCGGCACCGCCGGTTCACCCATGGAACCCGACACGTCGAGCACCAGCAGGACACGGGCCGCCTTGCGCTGCAGGGCCCACCGGTCGAGCACTTTGGCCAGCACCGCCGGTTGGGGCACCTCGAGCACCGAACCGGGCCGGCTCGGGTCGACGCCGTTGGCCGCCACGATCGGCGCGCCGACCGCAACCGACGGGTTGCCCGGCCGGAACCCGCCGGCGAGCACCTTGGTCTGGTTCTCGGGTCGCAGCACGAACTCCTGGAACACACCGGCGGCCTGCTTGGCCGCAGGCGTGACCCACGGTGCGTCGAGGATGAAGAACGGGTTGTCGCTGTAGAGCGTGCCTTCTTTCGGATAGACCGCGACGAGGGGCACCTTCGGCGGCTTCGCCACCTCACCGGGATCGAGGATGCCGTCGGGATTGCCCGAGTTGTAGTCGAGGATCGACTTCTCCTCGACGGCCACGGCCGACGCGTAGGTCAACGCCGTGCCCCGGGCGTCGGCGCGGTACCAGTTGTTGAGGAACGTGAGGGTGGTGTCGCCGTAGTGGACGACCGCCGACTCGACACCGCGCGCGAACGAGTCGACCTCGGGGCGGTCGAGGTCTTCGGCGGTGAGGTCACGCGTCTTGCCGGTGGCGGCGTAGTACTGGGCGACGGTGAAGTTGAGGCCGCTGGTCGAGAAGTTCGGATTCGTCTTGCCGAGGCGGAACGGGCCCCACTCGGGGTGGCCGAAGCGGGCCCAGCCCTGCGGGTCCTTCGCGAGTTCGACGATGTCGGCGAAACCCACCGGTGTCGCGGGATAGCCCAGCGCGTCCGCCATCGGCTTGGGCATCGCGATCACGAGCGGCGTGATCATGAACGGACGGGCCGGGGGCGCAACGGTTCGGCCCGTGCGTTGGTTGACGATCGCTCCCCAGCCCGACGCCGCCGGCGACCACACGACCGGCTGGTTGCCGTTGTTGGCCGGGTCGGGCCAGCCGTCGACCAGCAACTGGGCCGCTGCGCCCGAGGACTTGCGTTGCGGTCGGGCGACGATGCAGCCCGACGAGGGCTTCGCGTCCTTGCTCGCGTTGAAGGCCCGTGCGAGCTCGGTCATGAGCGTGAACTTCTCGGGGCTCACGACGACGTCGAGCGCGGTGCACTTGCCGGCGTCGAGCTTCGACAGGTCACCGGAGCCCTGCACCGACGCGGTCTCCGAGTCGCCGCTGCAGGCGCCGGCGGTGGCCATGACGGTCGCGAGCACGGCCAGGAACGTCCAGCGGCGGCGGCGTGATGCGGTCATTGGTTCATCCCTTGGTCCAGGCCAGTTGGAGTCCGTAAGCGACGTCGCCCGAGGGCATGCCGGCGGAGACGTTCGGGGGCGTCCCTGCCGCAGCGGCCGCGCGCAGCACCCGGGCGGGTGCCGGGCCGCTCGAGGCGACGACGACGCCGGCGCGCACCGCCGGCGTCGGGACGGCGACCGGCGCGGGTGAGGTCCGCCCGGCGAGACCGGCGACCGTGCGGTAGACGCCCGGGAACAACGTGAGGATGTCGACGGCTGCGGCGTCCTGGTTCGGCGGCGACGGCTTGCGCAACTTGATCCCGGCGATCCCGTCGCGCACCACGGGATCCGTGGCGCCGACCGTCGCGATGTCGGCGCCTGCGACGCCGGTGGCGAGGGCGATCAGCACGGCCGGGCCCGTGCCGGTGGTGACGGGGTCGTCGATCCCGAGGCCGGGGAGCCCCGCCACGCAGGTCCACGTCGGCGTCGCACCGCACGTCTGCAGGTCGCCGAACAACGCGACGTCGAGTCCGGCGACGACGTTCGACACCGACAGTCGCGCCAGGCGATCGGCGGCGCGCCGGCGGGCCTCGACGACAGCAGGCCACGGCTCGATCGTCACCCAGACGACCGGGGTGGCCCCGTCGTCGGTGACGAGCCGGTCGGCGGTGGCGCCCGCCGGCTCGACGAGCACCGTTGCGCCCTCGCTGCGCAGGGTGTCGCACGCAGCCATCACCTCGAGGGCGCACACGACCGGGCTCGACGCCGGCAGCGTGCCCTCCGACGAGGCGCCGGCGCCGTCCCGGCCCCGCCACCACACGGCGCCGGCGATCATGGCCACGGCAGCCAGCACGGCGGCGATGCGCTTGGCGACCACGGCGGCAGGTTACGCGCCGACGCTCACCGTTCCGCCGCGGCGCGCACGTCGTCGGCCTCGAGCGTGGTCAGTTGCTCGTCGGTCGGCGCGTCGAGGGCCACGAGCCGGGAGGCGTGGGCGGCGATGGTCCGCTCGAACAGGTTGCGCACGAACCGGGCGTTGCCGAAGCCCCGGCCCCGCTCGGCGGCGGCGAGCAGCGTGCGCACGGCGTCGAGGGCGTCGGCGGTCGGACGGTAACGCTGCTTGGTCCCGAGCCGCTCGAAGATGACCACCAACTCGTCGTCGGAGTAGTCGGGGAAGTGGACGGTGCGGTCGAAGCGGCTGCGCAGTCCGGGGTTGGCCTCGACGAAGGTCGTCATCTCCTCCGGGTACCCGGCGGCGATCACGGCGAGGTCGGCGCGATGGTCCTCCATCAGCTTGACCAGCGTGTCGATCGCCTCTCGGCCGAAGTCGCTTTCGCCGCCGCGGGCGAGCGCGTAGGCCTCGTCGATGAGCAGCACCCCGCCCACGGCCGATTCGATCGCCTCACGGGTGCGGATCGCGGTCTGACCGATGTAGCCCGCGACCAGACGCGACCGGTCCACCTCGACGAGCTGGCCGCGCGAGACGACCTCCAGCGAGCGGTACATCTGGCCGAGCAGCCGGGCCACGGTGGTCTTGCCCGTACCCGGGTTCCCGGTGAACACGAGGTGGTGGCTGGTCTCGACGACCGGCAGGCCTCGCTCGGCGCGCAGGCGCCCGATGCGAAGCAGGTCGACGAGCAACCGGACCTCGCGTTTCACGGGCGCGAGGCCGACGAGCGCGTCGAGCTCGGCGAGGACCTCCTCGAGCGGGCGGACCGGATCGGCGGGGGAGGGGTTGGCCGGCGCTGGACCGGCGGGCCCGTCCGCCGGGGCGGCCGCCTCGGGTCGCGGCGGCGCGACGCGTTCCCAGGTGTGACGCATCCGCTCGATCGCGGCGAGCTCGGCGGGCGACGGCACCCGGTCGAGTGCCGCGGTGCGATAGGCGAGCGCGAGCCCCAAGCGCCGGTAGGTCGCACTCGCGCCGGTCCGGCGGTTGCGGTCGGCCGCGGCCAGCACCGTCAGCAGCGACGAGGGTTCGGCGGCCCATTCCCGGCGCCCCTCGAAGTAGGAACCGGCCCGAAGGTCGGCCGGCGTCGCCCGTTCGAGCGACCCACCGAGCCGGCCGGCGAACGCACCGAGGTACGACCGGAGCTCGTCGTCGGTGAGACGGCCGTCGGAGCCGAGCACGCAGGCGACGAGGTCGGCGGCCTCCAGGGCGAGATCCGCGTCGGTGAACGAGCGGCCGCCGAGGGCGGCGAGCTCGGTGCGCAGGCCCTCCACGAAGGCGACGACGTCGGGTTCGAGTGGGCCGGGCACCGACGGCGAGACTAGGCGTTTGAACTGCGGCCGAACCCGACCGGTAGGGTCCGGCCATGAGTTCAGTGACCGGACAGCCGTACCGCTTCGAGAACGTCCCGGCGGTCCGCCAGGGACTCCGCGACGTCAACTACCTCGCAGACGACGGCATCTCCGGCGTCGTGTACCTCGCCGACCGGCTGGCCAAGCCGATCCTCGTGGAGGGCCCGGCCGGCACGGGCAAGACCCAGCTCGCCAAGTCGGTCGCCGACATGATCGGGGCGCGGCTCATCCGCCTGCAGTGCTACGAAGGCCTCGACGAGTCCAAGGCGCTGTACGAGTGGAACTACAAGAAGCAGCTCCTGCGCATCCAAGCCGACCGGAACTCGGAGGGCTGGACCGAACTCCACGACGACATCTTCAGTGAGGAGTTCCTGCTCACCCGCCCGCTGCTCGAGGCGATCCGGGCGTCGGATCCCGTCGTGCTGCTCATCGACGAGGTCGACCGCGTCGAGATCGAGACCGAGGCGCTGCTGCTCGAGGTGCTCTCCGAATACCAGGTGTCGATCCCCGAACTCGGCACGGTCACGGCGAACCAGGTGCCGCTCGTGTTCCTCACGTCGAACAACACCCGAGAGCTGTCCGAGGCGCTCAAGCGGCGCTGCCTGTTCCTGCACATCGACTACCCGACGATGGACCGGGAGAAGGAGATCGTGCTGGCCAAGGTCCCCGGGATCACCGAGAGCCTGGCCGACCAGATCGCCCGCATCGTGCGCTCGATCCGCCAGCTCGAGCTGAAGAAGGCGCCGTCGGTGTCCGAGACGCTCGATTGGGCCCGCACGCTCGTGCTCCTCGGCATCCAGCACATCGACGCCGCGCAGGCCAAGGAGACCCTGCACATCCTGCTGAAGTACCAGACCGACATCGCCAAGGCGGCCAAGGAGCTGGCGGTCGACGCCAAGTGAGGAGCGGGTCGTGCTCGACCTGATGAGTGGCTTCATCCAGGAGCTGAGGACCGCCGGGCTTCCGGTGAGCCTCACCGAGAACCTGGATGCGATGGAAGCGGTGCAGCACATCCCCCTGGAGGACCGCGAGGCACTGAAGTACGCACTCGGCGCCACACTGGTCAAGAACAACTCGCACTGGCGGGTGTTCGAGACGGTGTTCGAGGTGTACTTCAGCCTGCGCGGGCCGCAGTACAAGCTGAAGCCCGATGCGGATCCCGACGAGATCATGCAGGCGCTCCAGGAGGCGATGGAGCGCCAAGGCGAGGGCAAGGGCGCGGGCGGCGCGATGGATCAGCTCACGCCCGAGGAGCTGATGCAGTTGCTGATGCGCGCGCTCATGGAGGGCGACGAGGCGCTCATGCGGGCCCTCGCGCAGCAGTCGGTCACCCGCTTCGCGGGCATGGAGCCCGGCCGTCCCGTCGGAGGCACCTACTACCTCTACCGCACGCTGCGGAACCTCGACCTCGAGGGCATGCTCGAGAAGCTGATGGAGAACACCCGTCAGATGATGCCGGACGGGCAGATGACACCGCTCGAGGAGCGCCTCGAGCGCGACGAGTACGACAACCGCATCGAGCAGTTCAAGCGCGAGGTCGAAGCCGAGATCCGGCGCCGCCTGGTCGCGGACCGCGGCGTCGAGGCCATGGCCAAGACGCTCCGCAAGCCGCTGCCCGAGGACGTCGACTTCATGCACGCCTCGCGCGACGAGATGGCCTCGCTGCGCAAGGCGCTGCAGCCACTCACCCGCAAGCTCGCCGCCCGGCTGGCCCGCAAGCGCCGCCACGGGCGCAAGGGGCCGCTCGATTTCCGCAACACGGTACGCCACTCGTTGTCCTACGGCGGCGTGCCGGCCGAGCCGAAGTTCAAGTTCCCTCGGCCGTCCAAGCCCGAGCTGATGGTGGTCGCCGACATCTCCGGCTCGGTCGCGGCGTTCGCCCGGTTCACGCTCATGCTGGTGTACGCCATCCAGAACCAGTTCTCGAAGGTCCGGTCGTTCGTCTTCATCGACGGCATCGACGAAGTCACCGAGTACTTCAAGGGTTGCGAGGACATCACCGAGGCGATCCACCGGGTCAACACCGAGGCCGACGTCGTGTGGGTGGACGGCCATTCCGACTACGGCCACGCCTTCGAGGTGTTCTGGGAGAAGTGGGGCAAGGAAGTGGGCCCCAAGACCACCGTGCTGCTGCTCGGCGACGCCCGGAACAACTACCACGCCTCCCAGGCCTGGGTGGTGAAGGAGATTCGCAAGCGGGCCCGTCACGTGTTCTGGCTGAACCCCGAGCCCCGCTCCTACTGGAACACGGGCGACTCGATCGTCGGCGACTACGGCGCCCATTGCGACGGCGTGTACGAGTGCCGCAACCTGCGCCAGCTCGAAGGGTTCGTCGAGAAACTCGCATGACCCCCCGGTGCCTCCGGGTGGGCCGAGCCCTCCGATAGGGTCCCGGGCCGCATGTTCGACGCACTGTCCGACCGGTTCGACGGGATCCTCAAGCGCCTGCGCGGCAAGGGGACGCTGAAGGAGGCCGACGTCGACGAGGCGCTGGCGGAGATCCGTGTCGCCCTCCTCGAGGCCGACGTCAACGTCCGCGTCGCCCGTACCTTCGTCAACCGCCTGCGCGAGACGCTCGTCGGGCTCCAGCTCTCCAAGGCGCTCTCGCCCGGCCAGCAGGTGGTCAAGGCGGTCCGCGACGAGCTGCGCACGATGCTCGGCGGTGAGGTCCTCAAGATCACCTACGCGCCCAAGCCGCCGACGGTCGTGCTGCTCGCCGGCCTGCAGGGCTCGGGCAAGACCACCAACGCCGGCAAGCTCGCCCGCTGGTTCAAGGCCCAGGGTCGCAACCCGCTGCTCGTCGGTGCCGACCTGCAGCGGCCCGCCGCGGTCGAGCAGCTGCGCACCCTCGGACGTCAGGTCAACGTCCCGGTGTTCTCCGAACCGGGCGATCCCGTCAGCACGGCCCGCCGGGGTCTCGACGAGGCCCGCCGGCTCGGCAAGGACGTCGTCATCGTCGACACCGCCGGGCGCTTGGCGATCGACGCCGAGATGATGGACCAGGTCCGGCGGATCTCCGAAGCGACGGGCCCGCACTACACGTTCCTCGTGATCGACGCGATGCTCGGTCAGGACGCCGTCACGGTGGCCGAGGCGTTCCACGAGACGCTCGCCATCGACGGGGTGATCCTGTCCAAGCTCGACGGCGACGCCCGGGGCGGTGCGGCGCTCAGCGTGAAAGAGGTGATCGGTCGCCCGATCGCCTTCGCATCGACGGGGGAGAAGCTCGACGCGTTCGAGCAGTTCCACCCGGACCGGATGGCCGACCGGATCCTCGGGATGGGCGACGTGTTGACGCTCATCGAGAAAGCCGAGCAGGTCTACGAGCGCGAGGAGGCCGAGCAGGCCGCCACGAAGCTCATGGAGGGCGAGTTCACGCTCGACGACTTCCTCGAGCAGATGCAGCAGCTCAAGAAGATGGGCTCGCTGCAGAGCCTGATCGGGATGCTCCCGGGGGTACCCAAGGAGCTCAAGCAGGCCAAGATCGACGACGCCGAGCTGAAGCGGGTGGAGGCGATCATCCGCTCCATGACCGCCGAGGAGCGTCGGAGGCCCGAGGTGATCAACGGCAGCCGCCGCACCCGGATCGCCAACGGGTCGGGCACCTCGGTCGGCGAGGTCAACCGCCTCGTCACGCAGTTCCGCGAGATGCAGAAGATGATGAAGCGCATGGGCGGGTTCGGCGGGTCGAAGGCGTCGAAGAAGACGAAGAAGTCCAAGGGCATGCCTGCGATCCCGGCCGGGTTCCCCGGAGCCGGGATCCCCGGGCTGCGCTAGTCCGGCGTCCTGGCCACGAACGCGGCTAGCATTCCCGGGTTCTCAATCGCGAGGAGAAACAGCAGTGGCCGTGAAGCTCCGCTTGATGCGGGTCGGGAAGACCAAGCAGCCCACCTACCGGGTCGTCGCCACGGACGGCCGGTCGCCACGCGACGGCCGGTTCATCGAGATCGTCGGTCAGTACAACCCGCGCTCGGAGCCGTCCGTCGTCGCGATCGACAACGCCAAGGCGCTGCGCTGGTTGCGCCACGGCGCCCAGCCCACCGAGCGGGTGCAGAAGCTGCTCGAGACCTCGGGGGCGTGGGCCGAGTTCCAGGCGGGCAAGGCCAAGTGACCGAGGGCCGCACGCCGTCTGCACCCACGGCCGTTGCGGTCGTGGATTACCTGGTTCGTTCGCTCGTCGACGACCCCGATGCGGTGGTGGTCAGCCAGAGCGATCGGCGCCGCCGGGGCCGAGGGGTGCTCATCGAGGTGCGCACCGGGCCGGGCGACATGGGACGGGTGATCGGCAAGGCGGGCAAGACCGCCCAGGCGATCCGGTCGGTCGTGCGGGCGGCCGCCACCCGTGACGGCGTAGAGGTCGACGTCGATTTCGTCGACTGAGCCATCGGCGGGACCGCACCTGCTGGAGGTCGGCCGGATCGCCCGGCCGCACGGCGTGCGCGGCGAGGTGATGGTCGATCTCGTGACCGACCGTCCCGAGCGCACTCGCCCCGGCGCGGCATTGCTCACTGCGGGCGGGCGCACCCTCGTGGTGGAGCGGGCGACGCGACACCTGAGCCGTCCGGGTCACACGCGGTGGATCGTTCGGTTCGCCGGGGTCGACGACCGGGCCGGCGCCGAGGCGATCGCCGGGGAGACCCTGTCGGCCGCACCGATCGAGGACCCGGCCGAACTGTGGGTGCACGACCTCGTCGGCTCGGAGGTGGTCGAGCTCGACGGCACGGCGCGCGGTCGGGTGGTCGCCGTTCTGGAGAACCCGGCGCATGACCTGCTGGAGCTCGACTCGGGCGCGCTGGTGCCCGTGGTGTTCGTCCGTTCCTGCGTCGGCGGCCGCACCACGATCGACCCGCCCGACGGCCTGTTCGACCTCGGTGCGTGACCGGGTCCGCTGATGCGCATCGACGTGTTCTCGATCTTCCCCGGCCTCGTCGACGGGTTCTGCGCCGAGTCGCTGCTCGGCAAGGCGCGCGCCACCGGCCTGCTGGACCTCCGGTGCCACGACCTGCGCGACGCGACGACCGACAAGCACCGCTCCGTCGACGACACGCCCTTCGGCGGCGGACCGGGGATGGTGCTGCGGTGCGATCCGGTGTTCCGCTCGGTCGAGTCCGTCGATCCGCCCCGCCCGTTGCTCCTGCTCGGTCCGGGTGGGCGCCGCTTCGACCAGCGGATCGCCGAACGGCTCGCCGGCCTCGACGGGTTCAGCCTGCTGTGCGGGCGGTACGAGGCGGTCGACCACCGGGTGCGGGAACACCTCGTCGACGGCGAACTGTCCGTCGGCGACGTCGTGCTCGCCGGCGGCGAGTCGGCCGCGATCGTGGTCATCGAGGCCGTCGTACGCCTCGTGCCCGGCGTGATGGGGAACGACGCGTCCGGCGTCGGGGAGTCCTTCGGGGCCGATGGTCTGCTCGAAGGCCCGCAGTACACCCGTCCGGGCTCGTTCCGGGGCTGGGACGTGCCCGAGGTGCTGCGCTCGGGCGACCACGGCCGAATCGAGGCGTGGCGACACGCGCAGGCGCTGCACCGCACCCTGCGGGACCGGCCGGACCTGCTCGCAGCGCGCGGCGGGCTGCGACACGACGAGGAGCATGCCTTGGAGTCGACCCCGGCCGTGGAGTATCCTTCGACGTTCCCGTGAACCGCCAGGAGCTGTGCGCGCCATGAAGCCCACCGATCTCGTCGACGCCCCCCGCCTGCGAACCGACGTTCCGGCGTTCGGCCCCGGCGACATGGTCAAGGTCCACGTCAAGATCGTCGAAGGCAACCGTGAGCGCGTCCAGGTGTTCCAGGGCAACGTGATCGGCCGCCAGGGCAGCGGTCTGCAGGAGACGTTCACCGTCCGCAAGCTCAGCTTCCAAGTCGGCGTCGAGCGCACCTTCCCGCTGCACTCGCCGATCATCGACAAGCTCGAGGTCGTGTCGCGCGGCGACGTGCGCCGGGCCAAGCTCTACTACCTGCGCGAGCGCACCGGCCGGGCGGCCCGCGTGCGCGAAAAGCGCGACAACTGACGGTCGACGCCGACGTGGGCGCCGAGGACCTCGACGATTTCGAGGCCGATCGGGAACTCCAACTCGCGCACGAGTACCAGGACGTCTCGGCGATGTTCCGGTACGCGGTCGAGACCGAACGGCGCTTCTACCTGGCCAACGAGGTCCGACTCGAGGTGGTCGGCAACGGGGTCCGGCCGCTGCTCGAGGTCGAACTCGTCGACGCGTGGGTGTGGGACATGTACCGGCGCAGCCGGTTCGTGCCGCGCGTCCGAGTGCTGACCTTCAAGGACGTGAACGTCGAGGAGCTCCCCCGACGGGAGCTGTGAGATGGTCGACCGTTCCCGGCAGGCCCGGGGCCGGTTCGGCGAGGACCTCGCGTCGCGCTGGTACACCCAGCGAGGGTTCACGGTGCTCGAGCGCAACTGGCGGGGGGAGGGCGGCGAGCTCGACCTCGTCGTGCATCGGCCCGGTCTGGTGGTCGTCGTCGAGGTGAAGGCGCGCGCGTCGGCGGCCTACGGCCTGCCGGCCGAAGCGGTGGGCCCCGCCAAACAGCGGCGGGTCCGCCGGCTCGGGGCGCAGTGGCTGGCCGGACCCGGTCGCAGCGTCGGTCGCGTCGAGGTGCGGTTCGACGTCGCCTCGGTGCTGGGCACCGAGGTCACCGTCATCGAGGCAGCGTTCTGAGCGGCGGGGTCGACGGAAGAATCCCGTAGGGTGCCGGCGTGGCCGGACCGCGCACCGTCGTCGGCCGGGCCCGGGCGATCGCCGCCCGGCTGGCCGAGGAGTACCCGGAAGCCCGCTGCGAGCTCGACCATTCCTCCCCGTTCGAGCTGCTGGCGGCGACGATCCTCTCGGCCCAGTGCACCGATGCCCGGGTCAACCAGGTCACGCCGGCGCTGTTCGCCCGCTACCCGACGCCGGTTGCACTCGCCGGCGCAGATCCGGCCGAGCTCGAAGCGATCGTGCGCCCGACCGGCTTCTACGCCGCCAAGGCCCGGAGCCTGATCGGCATGGCCGCCGGCGTGGTCGACCGATTCGGCGGGGAGGTACCCCGGCGCCTCGAGGACCTCGTCACCCTGCCCGGCGTCGGGCGCAAGACGGCGAACGTCGTGCGCACGGTGGCATTCGGGCTGCCCGGCCTACCGGTCGACACCCATGTCCAGCGCCTCGCCGGACGGCTCGGGCTCACCACGGCGACCGACCCGAGCGAGATCGAGCGGGACCTGAGCGAGCTGCTGTCACCCCGCGCCCGAGGTCCGTTCGGACTGCGTCTGATCCTGCACGGCCGCCGGGTGTGCGTCGCGCGCGCACCGCGGTGTGTCGAGTGCGCGCTCGCCGAGCTCTGTCCGAGCGCCGGCACCCTGGGTCGTCAGCCGGTTGCGCGGCGCTCCGGTCAGCAGTAGTTTCGGATCGCGATCAGGTTCCCGCCACCTGATCTCATGGTGCGGCCGGGATCCGCCGCCTGGTAGCGCCGTGCACGAGGGCCCGATGGGCCCTCGTTGCGCGTGGGGGCCGTTTCGTCCCGTCGTCCGACGGGGCGCGGCACCTCCGACCACGCGCCGAGGGGTCAGCTCGCGAGCGTCCGGGCCCGGCGGAGCTGACGGACCGCTTGGCGCACCAGGCGCTCGGTGTCGAGGAGGGCGGCGACGAGATCGTCGTGGTCGCCATCGGCGTGTGCCTGGGCGAGCACGCCCACCCGCTGCTGGATCTCCTCGAGGCTCGACGCGAGCGACGACAGTTCCGACGCCGCTCCCGCGTTGATCGTCATGGGCCGAAGTGTGCCGGACCGGTAGCCTCGCCCGTCGGCATGGAGCGCACCGGATGCTGACCCGACTCGACCTGCGCGGCGTCCGCGGCGACGTACGCGATCACCTTCCTCGGCCGGCGGCCCCGGGGGCCGGTCCGGCGGACGCGGTGCGAGCCATCCTCGACGCGGTGCGCGACCGCGGTGACGAGGCGGTGTTCGAGTTCAGCGCCCGGTTCGACGGTCTGGACCGCGGTCCGCTGCGCGTCCCCCCGGAACGCTGCAACGCAGCCCTCGCCTCGCTGCCGGGACCGGTGCGCTCTGCGCTCGAGGAGGCCCACGACGCCGTCATCGCCTACCACCGGCACCAGGTGGCGGCGCTCCACGAGTCGTGGCACAACGGCATCCGCCTGCGAGCGATCGAGGTCCCCGTCGACCGGGCCGGCTGCTACGTGCCGGGCGGACGGGCGGCGTACCCGTCGACGGTGCTCATGACCGCCACCGTCGCCCGGGTGGCCGGTGTCCGCGAGGTGGTGCTGTGCATCCCGCCCGACCGCACCACGGGCTGGCCGGCCGAAGCGGCGCTGGCCGCCGCTGCGCTCGCGGGGGTCGACGAGGTGTTCCGCATCGGCGGCGCGCAGGCGATCGGCGCACTGGCCTACGGCACCGCGTCGATCCGGCCGGTCGACGTGATCGTCGGACCGGGCAACGCGTACGTCGCACTCGCCCAGCGGCAGGTGGCGGCCGAGGGTCGCGTCGGGATCCCGGCCTCGTTCGCCGGCCCGAGCGAGGTGGTCGTGATCGGCGACGACACTGCGCCGGTCGAGTTCGCAGCGATCGACGTGCTCGTACAGGCCGAACACGGCCCCGACGGGCTCGCCTGGTTCGTCACCTGGCACCCCGAGGTCGCCGACGCCGTCACCGATGCCGTGCGACGCCTCACACAGGCATCGCCGCGCCGGGCCGAGCTCGAGGCGACCTTCGCCCGCAGCGGGTACGCCGTCGTGGTCGACGGGCCGGAGCAGGCGATGGCCGTGGCCAACGCCATCGCGCCCGAGCACCTCGAGTTGATCGTCGCCGACCCCGAAGCGTTGCTCGCACAGGTGCGCCACGCCGGGGCGGTGTTCACCGGGCCGTGGTCGCCGGCGTCGCTCGGCGACTACCTGGCCGGGCCCTCCCACGTCCTGCCCACGTTCGGCTCGGCACGGTTCGGCTCGGCGTTGACCGTGCGGGACTTCACCAAGCACGTCCACGTCGTGTCCGCCGACGAAGCGTCCCTGCGGCGCGCGGCGCCGCACGTGGCGGCGCTCGCCGCCGTGGAGGGTCTCGCCGCCCACGTCGATTCGGTCGTCCTGCGCACCGGAGACGCCCGATGATCCCCGTGCGCGACGACCTGCAGGCGCTCGAGGGGTACCACTCGCCGCAGGTGTCGGTATCGGTGCGGCTCAACACCAACGAGTCGCCGGTCCCACCTCCCGCCGCCTGGCGGGATGCCTGGGCGGCCGAGGCGTCCCGCATCGAGTGGCACCGGTACCCGGACCGCACCGCCGGCGCGCTGCGCGACGCGATCGCCGCCCACCACGGCGTCGAGGCCAACCAGGTCTTCGTCGCCAACGGCTCGAACGAGGTGCTCCAGACGCTGCTGCTGACCTACGCCGGTCCCGGTCGCACCGTCGCCACCTTCGAGCCGACCTACCAGCTCCACGCACACATCGCCCGCCTGACCGGAGCCACCGTCGTGGAAGGTGAACGAGACGCCGACTTCGGCCTCGATCTCGCCGAGGTGCGCCGGGTGCTCGCCGCCCACCGGCCCGTCGTCACCTTCCTGTGTTCGCCGAACAACCCGACCGGGATGGTCGAACCGGAGGCGGCCGTGCGGGAAGTGGCCGACCTCGCCCCGGGGCTGTTGGTGGTGGACGAGGCGTACGGGCAGTTCGCCCCGTGGTCCGCGCTGGGCATGGTCACGCCGGATCGGCCGCTCGTCGTCACCCGCACGTTCTCGAAGACCTGGTCGATGGCCGCGGCTCGGCTCGGCTACCTGATCGGGCCGTCGTGGCTCGTGGCGGAGCTCGACAAGGTCGTGCTGCCCTACCACCTCGATGCCGCGAAGCAGATCGCCGGGGTGCTCGCGCTCCGTTTCGTCGACGAGATGAACGAGCGGGTCGCCGAGCTCGTCGCCGAGCGGGACCGCCTCGTCGCCGCGCTCACCGGGCTCCCGGTGCGGGTGTGGCCGAGCGGCGCCAACTTCGTGCTGTTCCGGCCGGAGGGCCGCCGGGGAGCCGAGGTCTGGCAGGGCTTGCTCGACCGCGACGTGCTGGTGCGCAACTGCTCGTCGTGGCCCCGGCTCACCGACTGCCTGCGCGTCACGATCGGCACCCGGGACGAGGACGACGCGTTCCTGACGGCACTCGCGGAGGTTCTGGCATGAGGCGGGCCGAGCGCACTCGAACCACGAAGGAGACCTCGGTACGGGTCGTCGTCAACCTCGACGGCGGCGGAACCGTGTCGGCGTCCACCGGGATCCCGTTCTACGACCACATGCTCGACCAACTCGGCCGCCACGGCGGCTTCGACCTCGTCGTCGAGGCCCGAGGCGACCTGCACGTCGACGGGCACCACACCGTCGAGGACGTGGCCATCGTGCTCGGCGAGGCGTTCCGGGACGCTCTGGGGGACAAGGCCGGCATCCGGCGCTTCGCCAGTGGGCGGTTCCCTCTCGACGAGGCGCTCGTCGACGTCGCGCTCGATCTGAGCGGCCGACCCTTCGTGGTGTGGGAGCTGGCGCTGCCCGACACGGTGCCCCTCGGCGAGCCGCCGTTCAACCCGACGATGGCCGAACACGCCGTCCAGAGCTTCGCCACCGCGGCGGGCATCACGCTGCACGTGACCGGCGTGCGCGCCCGCAACACGCACCACCTGATCGAAGCCACCTTCAAGGGTCTGGCCCGTTGCCTGCGCGACGCCGTGCGCATCGACGGCGTCGGGGTGCCGAGCACCAAGGGCGCGCTGTGAGCCCGGGGGTTCGATGACGCCGGCCCGGCCGCTGGTGGCCGTCCTCGACTACGGCATCGGCAATCTGCGATCCGCCCAGAAGGCCTTCGAGCGTGTCGGTGCCGACGCCCGGCTGACGGCGGACCCTGCGCTCGTCGCCGATGCGGCGGCCGTCGTCCTGCCCGGGGTGGGCGCATTCGGGGCGTGCATGGAAGCGCTCGAACGCTCGGGGCTCGTCGGCCCGACGCTCGACGCCGTTGCCTCCGGGCGCCCGTTCCTCGGGATCTGCGTGGGTTGCCAGCTGCTGTTCGACGATTCCGAGGAGTCGCCCGGGACCGCCGGGCTCGGGGTGATCCCCGGCACGGTGCGCTGGTTGCCCGGCACGGTGAAACGCCCCCAGATGCAATGGAACACACTGCAGGTGCGACGGCCGGCTCCGTTCCTCGCCGGATTGCCCGAACCCGCTTGGATGTACTTCGTCCATTCGCTGTACCCGGTGCCGGCGGACCCGGCGGTGGTCGCTGCCACCTGCGAGTACGGGGTCACCGTCAACGCGGCGTTCTGGTCGGGCTCGGTGCAGGCGACCCAGTTCCACCCGGAGAAGTCCGGCGCACACGGCCTCGCGCTGCTGGCCAACGTCGTTCGTCAGGCTGCGGAGGCGTGATGGAGCTGTATCCGGCGATCGATCTACGAGCCGGGCGCGCGGTTCGCCTGGTCCAGGGGGACTACGACCGTGAGACGGTCTACGGCGACGACCCGGTCGCGATCGCCGAATCCTTCGCCGCCGCCGGTGCCCGCTGGATCCACGTCGTCGATCTCGACGCCGCGCGCCGTGGCGAGCCGGTGAACCGCCCGGTGGTCGCCGCCATCTGCGCCGCCGTCGCGGGGCGGGCACGGGTCCAGGCCGGTGGCGGGGTCCGCGACGAGGCCGCCGCCGCAGCCCTCGCCGACGCCGGCGCGGCCCGCGTGGTGGTCGGCACCGCGGCGATGGAGCAGCCCGCCGTCGTCACGGCGATCGCCGGGCGGCAACCCGTCGCGGTCGGCCTCGACGCTCGCAGCGGCGAGGTCGCGGTCCGCGGGTGGCTGCAGGGCTCGGGCACCAACGTGTTCGACGTGCTGCCCCGCTTCGCCGACGTCGGCGTGGCCGCCCTCGTGGTCACCGAGATCGGCGTCGACGGCACCCTCGCCGGACCGGACCTCACCGGCCTGGCCGAGGTGCTGGCCCGCACGGAGATCCCCGTCATCGCGAGCGGTGGGGTCGGCACGCTCGAGGACCTCCGGGCCCTGGCCGTGCTGGAGCGCTCGGGCCGACGCCTCGCCGGGGCGATCACCGGCAAGGCGATCTACGAAGGTCGGTTCGCCGTCGCGGACGCCCTGGCCGCCGTGGCCGGGCACCGGTGACCGACGAGCCGTTGGCGTCACGCGACGTCCAGGTCGTGACCGCCGGCCGCCTGGCCAGCAACGTCGGCGTGCGCCTGTGGGGCCCGCTCGTGCCACAGCTCGCCGCAGGGTTCGGGACCTCGACCGCGGCCATCGGCGCCGCGCTCAGCGCCGGGGAGTTCGCCGGGCTCCTCGCCCCGGTGATCGGCGTGCGCGTCGACCGGTCTCGCCCGTCGCAGGTGATGGTCGGCGCGTTGGCTCTGCTCAGCGTCGGCGCGCTCGTGATCGCGGCGGCGCCGACCGTCGTCGTCGTCGGGGCCGCGCTGGTGCTGGTCTCGTCGTCGAAGGTCCTCTACGACACCGCGATGGGCTCGTGGATCGCCGCCCAGGTCCGCTACGAACGCCGGGCCCGGGTCGTCGGCCTCACCGAGACCTCCTGGGCGCTCTCACTGCTCGTGATCGTCCCGCTGCTCCTGCTGATCGGGGCCGCATCGTCGTGGCGTTGGGCCGTCGTCGGGGTCGCCGTCGTCAACGTGACCGCGGCGCTCCTGGTCCGCTCGCTCCTCGCCGGCACCGCCACCGCCCCCGGGGCCGTGCGCGTGCGCGGCCAGGTCCGGTCCGTGCTCGGGGCGTGGCCGCTGTTCGCCGGGGTCGCGTTGCTGATGACCTCGAGCCAGTTCCTGTTCGTCACGTTCTCCTCGTGGCTCGAGGACGACCACGGGTTCGCCGCGGCCGGGGTGAGCGCCGTGTCGTTCCTGATCGGCGGCGTCGAGTTGGTCGCGTCGAGCGCGACCATGGTGCTGACCGACCGGATCGGCAAGCAGGTGTCCGCCGCACTCGGGATGGCATGCATGGTGCCGGGCGCGCTCGCCCTCACGCTCGGGTCGGGTCACCTGGGACTCGGGGTGGTGGCCCTGGCCGTGTTCATCGTCGGGTTCGAGTTCGCCCTGGTCTCGACCCTCCCCATGGTCACCGAGGTGCGACCCGAGGCCCGGGGGGCGAGCCTCGGGGTGACGATCGGGATGGGCACGCTCGGCCGGGGTCTGGCGACCCTGGCGGCGACCGCCGGCTACGACCGGTGGGGGATGACCGCCCCGTCGCTCGGTGCGCTCGTCACGACCGGGGCCGCCGGCGGCATGTACTTCGCCGGCCGGCACCGACACGGCCTCCGGTAGCGTCGGCGCCGATGCGCACCGCACGGGTGATCCCCTGCCTGGACGTCGACCGGGGCCGAGTGGTCAAAGGGATCAACTTCGTCGGGCTGCGCGACGCCGGCGACCCGGTCGAGCTCGCCGCCCGGTACGACGCCGAGGGCGCCGACGAGCTCGTCTTCCTCGACATCACCGCGTCGTCGGACCGGCGCGACACCATGGTCGAGGTCGCACGCCGGACCGCCGAGCAGGTCTTCATCCCGTTCACGGTCGGCGGCGGCATCCGCCAGGTGGACGACGCCCGGCGCCTGCTGCGCGCCGGCGCCGACAAGGTCAGCGTCAACACCTCCGCCGTCGAGCGACCCGGTCTCATCGCCGAGCTCGCCGACGAGTTCGGGTCACAGTGCGTGGTGTGCGCGATCGACGCCCGGGCCTGGGGCGACCGGCCCGGATGGCAGGTGGTCGTCCACGGGGGCCGCACCCCCACCGGTCTCGACGCGCTGGCGTGGGCCGAGCAGGCGGTGGCTGCCGGTGCCGGGGAGCTGCTCGTGACATCGATGGACCGCGACGGGACCCGCGACGGGTTCGACCTGCCCCTCACCCGGGCCATCACGGGAGCGGTCGGTGTGCCCGTGATCGCGAGCGGCGGGGTCGGCACGCTCGGGCACCTGGTCGCGGGCGTCCTCGACGGGGATGCCGACGGGGTGTTGGCGGCGTCGATCTTCCATTTCGGCGAGTACCGCATCGCGGATGCCAAGGCGGCGCTGGCCGCCGCCGGGATCGCCGTACGGCCAGCCGGTCAGCCGACGGCCTGAGCGGCGAAGGCGCCGGCCGCCTCGGCAACGGTCCGCAGGCCGCCGGCGAGGAAGTGGTCGGCCATCGGGACGGACACCACCGTGGCCGCCGGCCAGGCAACCGCCGCCGCCGTCACGGCTGCCGCCGGGCTGAACTGGTCGTGCTCGGGCGAGACCAGCAGCACCGGCCGGCCGTCGACGAGCGCACGGCCGGGGACCGACTCGGTAAGGGCGAGGGGGAGCGCGACCGCGACCCAGCCGGTGATCCGTGGATCGACGAGCGACAGGGCCACCGCCGAACCGAACGAGTACCCGGCGACGATCACCGGCCCGTCCGGGTCGCCCGCCTCGGTCGCGTCGCGAGTGAGCTCGAGCGCAGCGTCGAGGGCGGCCAGCACGTCCGCGTGCTCAGCGACCCCACCCCCGTGCACGCCAGTGCTGCGCCCGGTGCCGCGGAAGTCGAACCGCACGGTGACCAGCCCGGCATCGACGAAGGCACCGCACAGCGCGGTCACCACCGGGTTGGAGCGATCGCCGCCGTAGCGCGGATGGGGATGACAGACGACCGCCGTGCCGCGCACCCGGTCCGGCAGCAGCACGTCGGCATCGAGACGCTCCCCATCGGCGGTGGTGACCTCGAGCGGTCGGGTACGCATCCCGCCGACCGTAGTTGAGTACCGACAGGACCAGGGCGGTACCGTCTCGGCCGTGGCCCAGGACGGCAAGCTCGCCATCAAGATGCTGAACGATCGCTTGCTGGTCCGCCTCCCGCGGGAGGAGGGCGAGCGGCGGTCGTCGGGGGGCATCCTGATCCCCGCCACGGCGCAGGTCGCGAAGCGGCTCGTGTGGGGCGAGATCATCGGCATCGGTCAGAACGTGCGCACCGTCGAGATCGGCGACCGGGTGCTGTTCAGCCCGGAAGACCGCTACGAGGTCGAGGTCGCCGGCACCGACTACCTGATCCTGCGAGAGCGCGACATCCACGCGGTCGCTGCGTCCCGGGTCGAGGGCAGCACCGGGCTCTACCTCTGAGCCGCCGGCCCCGCACAGAGGTACCGCTGCGGGATACTGAACCTCGATCAGACTCAAGCTGGGCTGTCGGCGTCCGATCGGATCAGGGTGACGGGTCAGGCGATCTTCCTCGGCCGCCAGCCGATTCTCGATCGCAACGAGCGACTCGTCGCGTACGAGCTGCTGTTCCGCCACGGCCACAGCGGCCCGGCGCGAATCGCCGACCACGGGACGGCGACGGCGACCGTGATCGCGAACGCCTTCCTCTCGCTCGGACTCGACAACGTCCTCGGCCCGCACCTCGGATTCCTGAACGTCGATGGCGAGACCCTGTGCTCGCGCACGATGGAGATGCTGCCGCCCGAACGGATCGTGATCGAGCTCCTCGAGACCGTCGAGATCGACGACCGGGTCGTCGATCGCTGCAGCGAGCTACGCAAGGCCGGGTTCAAGATCGCGCTCGACGACGTCGCCGCGCTCGACTCGGCCCACGAGGCGCTGCTGCCGTCGATCGACATCGTGAAGCTCGACATCCTCGAGGTCGGCGACGGCCTCGGCGATCTCGTCGAGCGGCTCCGCCCGTATCCCGTTCGCCTGCTCGCCGAGAAGGTGGAGGACCGCGAGCAGGTCGAGCGGTGCCGCGACCTCGGCATGAACCTGTTCCAGGGCTATTTCTTCGCCCGCCCGACCGTGCTCGAAGGTCGTGTCGCCGAACCCTCCCGACTCAACTTGGTGCGCCTCGTCGGCAAGCTGACCCGGGACATCGACGTCGACGAGATCGAGGCGGTGTTCAAGCACGACCCGGCCCTCACGCACTCGCTGCTGCGGCTCGTGAACTCCGTTGCGCTCGGCCTGCGCAACCGGATCAGCTCGGTGCGCCAGGCGATCATGGTGCTCGGCCGACGCCAACTCCAGCGCTGGGTCCAGCTCCTGCTGTTCGTCGGCTCGGACAACAGCCGGGTGGGGGATTCACCGCTGCTGGCCATGGCGGCGACGCGGGGCCGACTGCTCGAGCTTCTCGTCGAGGAGCGGTGCCGGTACGTCAAAGGGCTCGACCGGGCGATCGCCGACCAGGCCTTTCTCGTCGGCATGCTGTCGCTGCTCGACGTCGTGCTCGGGCGGCCGCTGACCGAATTGCTCGAGGAACTCAATCTCGCCCCGGCGATCTACGCCGCGCTGCTGCGGCGCGCCGGTGTGCTCGGCGGGCTCCTCGCCCTCATCGAGGAGGTGGAGCGATCCGACCACCTGGCCGTCGCCGGCCGCCTCGGCGGTGAACAGTGGCTGACACCGGATCGCCTGTTGCAGATGCAGGTGGAGGCCGCCCGCTGGGCGTCGCAGCTCGGCGAGGACCTCGCCGCCTGAACCGATCGGGACGGTCCCGGCCGGGCCGCCTCGCCTACCCTGGGGCGCATGCCGATCCCGATCCCGGCCACCGACGAGCAGCTCGCCGCCGTCCGTTACGACGCCCACGGCCTGGTACCCGCCGTGGTCCAAGACGACGAGGACGGCACGGTGCTGATGGTGGCGTGGATGAACGCCGAGACGTTGCGCCTCACCCTCGCCGAGGGCCGCACGGTGTTCTGGTCACGCAGCCGCCAGGAGATCTGGCGCAAGGGCGACACGTCCGGTGAACGTCAGTGGGTGCAGTCCGCCCACTACGACTGCGACGGTGACACCCTGCTGTTCCGGGTCCGGCAGGACGGCGCCGGCGCCTGTCACACCGGGGCCCGAAGCTGCTTCCACCGATCGTTCGGGAGCCCGGCGTGAGGATCCGACCCAGCCGCGAGGAGTTCCGTTCGCTCGCCGCGCAGCACACCGTCGTGCCGGTGTGGACCGAGGTGCTCGCGGACTTGGAGACCCCCGTCTCGGCCTACGCGAAGCTCGTCGGGGACGGCGCCGGGTTCCTGTTCGAGTCGGTCGAGCACGGCGAGCGCTGGAGCCGGTTCAGCTTCGTGGGACGGGCACCGAGCGCCACACTCGTACTGCGCGG
>JBILVB010000058.1:0-20099 GCA_044370695.1 Acidimicrobiales bacterium
CCCGACGTCACCGAGCACGTCGAGTTGCGCAGCCGGTTCGGGTTCATGGCGTTCCACGGCGGCCGGCTCGAGCAGATGACCGACGTCATCGCGTCGGCCGCCGCCGAGGCTGCCGACGCCTCGTACTACGGGGTGCTCTTCCCCGACGGCGTCGACCACCTGCCCTCCACCCACGTCGACCCCGCACACTCCGACCGCCTCACCGGCTTCCTCGAACACGTGGACGTCGTCATCACGATCCACGGATTCGGCCGCCAAGGATTCTTCACCTCGCTGCTGCTCGGCGGCGGCAACCGCGCCCTGGCCCACCACGTCGGCGACCACCTTCGCCGCCGCCTCCCCGCCTACCGGGTGCTCACCGACCTCGAGGCGATCCCGACCGAACTGCGAGGTCAGCACCCTCGCAACCCGGTCAACCGGGCCCGCCAGCAAGGGGTGCAGATCGAGTTGCCGCCGCGCGTGCGCGGGTCGAGCCCGCTGTGGTGGGACTGGGAAGGCCCGGGGCCCACCCCGCACACCCAAGCCCTGATCGACGCACTCGCCGAGGCCGCCCGCAGCTGGGACGGCATCGTCACGGGCTGAGACGTTCGAGCTCCCAGCCGGCGTCGGTCCGCCGGTAGCGCAGCCGGTCGTGGAGCCGGCTCGGCCGGCCCTGCCACAGCTCGAGTGCGCTGGGGCGAACCCGGTAGCCGCCCCAGTGCGGGGGGCGCGGTACGGCCAGGCCGGCATAGCGAGCGTCGACCGCGGCCACCCGAGCTTCGAGTTCGGCCCGGTCCCGCAACACCTGGGACTGGGGCGACGCCCACGCCCCGACCTGGCTGCCCCGGGGCCGGCTGGCGAAGTAGGCGTCGGACTCGGCCGACTCGACGTGCTCGACGGTTCCCCGCACCCGCACCTGACGGTGCAGTTCGAGCCAGGCGAACACCAGCGACGCCACCGGACGTTCGTCGAGCTGCGTGCCCTTGGCCGACTCGTAGTTGGTGAAGAACGTGAAGCCCCGATCGTCGACACCACGCACGAGCACCACCCGGGCGTCGGGCATCCCGTCGCCGCCGATGGTCGCCACGGTCATGGCGTTCGGTTCGGTACACCCGGCTTCGACGGCCTGCTCGTACCAGCGCCACCACTGCGCGATCGGGTCGTCCACCACGTCGACGACGTCGAGCCCGGCGGTCTCGTACTCGATCCGACGATCGGCCAGGCTCATTTGGGCCGGATCTCCGTTGCGCCGCGCAGGTAGGGCCGTAACACGTCGGGGACGGTCACCGAACCGTCGGCGTTGCGGTACGTCTCCAGCAGGGCTGCGAGCACGCGTGGTACGGCGAGCGCCGAGCCGTTGAGGGTGTGGAGCAGCTCGGTGCCCTTGGCGCCGGCCGGTCGGTACCGCATGTTGCCCCGTCGGGCCTGGTAATCGCTGAACCACGACACCGACGACACCTCGAGCCACGTCCCGACACCGGGCGCGTACACCTCGAGGTCGAAGCTGCGGTGGTGGCTCTGGCCGAGATCGCCGGTGCAGATCTCGATGATCCGGTAGGCGAGACCCAGCGCGGCGATCGTGGCCTCGGCCCGGACCACGAGCTCGTCGAGCATCGCCGGGGCCTGTGCGGCAGTCGCGTAGGCGAGGATCTCGACCTTGTCGAACTCGTGGGTCCGCAACAGGCCGCGGGTGTCGCGCCCCGCCGATCCGGCCTCTCGCCGGTAGCACGGCGTGTAGGCCATGTAGCGGTGCGGGAGCGTGGCCTCGTCGAGGATCTCGTCACGGGCGAGCGAGGTGAGCGGCGCCTCCGCCGTCGGAACGCACCACAGGTCGTCGCGCTCGATGGCGTACGCGTCCTCGGCGAACTTCGGGAGCTGCCCGGTGGCGGTGAGCGTGGCCGTGGTGACCAGCGACGGCGGCCGGATCTCCTCGAAGGCGTCGGCGTTGCGGTCGAGGGCCAGCTGGCACAACGCCCGGGCCATCGTGGCGCCCAGGCCGCGCAGCATGGTGAACATCGAGCCGGACAGCTTGACGGCGCGCTCGTTGTCGAGGATCCCGAGCGCGTGACCCGTCTCCCAGTGGGGGACGCGCTGGTACTCGGCATAGGCGTCGGGATCGAAACCGGGCGACACCCGCACGACCGGGTTGTCCGCGTCGGATGCCCCGTCGGGCGCCAGGTCGCTGGGCACGTTGGGGAGGCGCAGGAGCACGTCGCGCAGGTCGGCCTCGACGGCGGCCGCCTCCACGTCGAGCGCAGCCTCCTCCTCACCGAGGCGCCGGCTCTCGGCCTGGGCGGCCTCGGCGGCGGCGACGTCGCCGGCGCGCCGCAGTCGTCCGACCTCCTTGGAGCGCTCGTTGACCTGCCGGCGCAGGTCGTCGCGACGGCCGGTCAGGACCCGGAGCCGTTCGTCGAGCGCCGCGGCGGTGGCGAGCTGGTCGAGGAGGTCCGGCTTGCCTCGGCGGGCCATGGCGGCCCGGACGGCCTCGTAGTCGGAGCGCAGCCGGCGGACGTCGATCACGGCCCGGCAGGGTAGTTCCGCGACGGGCTCAGGAACCGCCGGAGAGGTGGATGGTCTGGCCGGTCAGCCACGACGCAGCGTCGGAGACGAGAAACGTGGCGAGGTCGCCGAAGTCCTGCGGGGTACCGACGCGTCGCATGGGGATGCGGGTCGCCAGCTTTGCGACGTCGCTGTCGTCGAACCCCATGGCGGTCATGGCGATCTCGGTGGGGACCCACCCGGGCGCAATGCAGTTGACCCGCACCCGGGGTGCGAGTTCGAGCGCCATGGTCTTCGTGAGCGACTCCACGCCGGCCTTGGCGGCGGCGTAGTGGCCGCTGCCCGGCACGCCGCGTGACCCGGCGAGCGAGGAGATGTTGATGATCGTGCCGCCGTCGCGCAGCAGCCGGGCCGCGACGACCGAGCACTGCCAGACCGCCGTGAGGTTGAGCGCCAGGTTGCGCTGCCACTCGTCGGGGGCCAGTTCGGTCAGCGGTGTCCGCACGGGCGAACCGCCGGCGTTGTTGACCCACGCGCTCAACGGCCCGAACGTGTCGACGGTCCGCCGGCCGAGCGCCTCGACGGCATCCGGGTCGGTGACATCGGTGGCGACGGCGAGCGCCCGGCCGCCGGCGGCGGTGATCTCGCCCACGACCGCGTCGAGCTTGTCGGTGCGCCGGGCGGCGACCACGACGGCTGCACCGGCGGCGGCCAGGCTCGTTGCGATGCCGCCTCCGATGCCCGTACCGCCCCCGGTGACGATGGCCACGTGGCCGGACAGATCGAAGCGCTCGGTGTTCCCCATGGACCGAGACTACGTGCCGGGTACCCTGCGCACCCGTGGCTGCGATCGTCGTGGAGGATCTCGTGGTCGCCTTCGGCGAGCGTCGGGTCGTCGACGGGGTGAGCTTCGCCGTGGACGCCGGCGAGGTGGTCGTGCTGCTCGGCCCGAACGGGGCCGGGAAGACCACGACGGTGGAGACCCTCGAGGGCTACCGCCGGCCGTCCGGAGGCAGTGTCCGGGTCCTCGGCCTCGACCCGACGGATCAGACGGCGCTGGGCCGGCGGGCCGGGATCATGCTGCAGGACGGCGGCGTGTACCCGACCATCCGGGCCGCCGAGGTGCTGCGCCTGTTCGGCGCCTACCACGGGCAGGGTCGAGCCGACGCCGATGCGCTGCTCGACCGGGTCGGTCTCACCGATCGAGCCCGGTCCACCTGGCGCCAGCTGTCGGGCGGCGAGCGTCAGCGGCTCTCGCTCGCGCTCGCGCTCGCCGGCGAACCCGAGGTCGTCTTCCTGGACGAGCCGACCGCCGGCGTCGACGTCGGCGGCCGCCGGGTCGTACGGAACGTCGTGCGCGACCTCGCGCAGCGGGGTGTGGCCGTGCTGCTCACCACCCACGAACTGGCCGAGGCCGAGCGGGTCGCCGACCGGGTCGTCATCCTCGATCGTGGACGCGTGGCTGCCGCGGGCACCCTGGCCGACCTCCGGGAGCGGGCGGGTCGGGACGAGGTGTACGTCCGAGCCGCCCCGGGGCTCGACGTCACGTCTCTCGGCGCCCACCTCGGGGTGCCGGTCCACGCGATCGAGCCGGGCCGCTACGTCGTCGCCGGCCGGGGAGACCCGGCGCTCGTCGCAGCGCTCACCGGCTGGTGCGCGGCGAACGGCGTCGCGCTCGACGGGCTCGACACGACGGGTGGCGGGCTCGAGGAGCTGTTCGAACGCCTGACGGGAAGCGAGGGGCCGTGAGCGCCCTTCGTGCCCAGGCACTGAGCGAGCTCCGGCTGCAGCTCCGCAACGGCGAGCAGCTGCTCGTCACGCTCGGGATCCCGATCGGTCTGCTCGTGTTCTTCGGCACGGTCGACGTGCTCCCCGTCGACGGCGACGACCGGCTGGGGTTCCTCGTCCCAGGCATCGTGGCGCTAGCGGTGATGTCGTCGGCCATGGTGGCGATGGGGATCGCCACGGGATTCGAACGTTCGTACCTGGTCTTGAAACGGCTGGCGGTCACGCCGCTCGGGCGGCCGGCGCTGGTCGCAGCGAAGATCCTGGTGGTCGCAGCCGTCGAAGTGCTCCAATTGGTCGCCGTCGTCGCCGTCGGGCTCGCGCTGGGTTGGTCCCCGGAATGGTCGGGGGTCCCACTGGCTGTCGCCGCCGTCGTGCTCGGGACCGCAGCGTTCGGCGGCATCGGTCTCATCCTCGCCGGCAGCCTTCGCGGGCCGCTGAACCTGGCTGCGCAGAACGCCCTCTACCTTCTGCTGCTTCTCACGGGCGGGCTGGTGTTCAGCCTCGACCGTCTTCCCGGGGTGGCGGGCTCGATCGCCGGGGTGCTCCCGGCCGCCGCGCTCGGCGAGGTCGTGCGGGCCGTCCTCACCGGGAGCGACGCCGGGCTGCGGGCGTGGACCGTGCTCGCCGTCTGGGCCGTCGCCGCGCCGGTCGTGGCCGGGCGTACGTTCCGCTGGTCCTGATCAGCGCCCCTCGCTCGGTGCCGGCGACCGCTCGAAGCGCTCGGTCACCGCGTCGAAGGTGAGCACCTCCTCGTCGTGCCCGGTCACCTCGGCGTCGGGCACCCGGATCCGGCGGAAGTTGTTCTGCTGCTCCCAGTTCTTCATGAAACGGCCGAAGAACAGGTAGACGACGATCGCCCACAGGAAGATCGATCCGCCGATCTTCATGATCGCCCCGGCGAGCTGCTGATCCGCCGTGACCCCGATGCCCCAGACCCGCACCCCGTGGTCGTACTGGTCGTAGACGACCCCTTCCGCGAAGGTGAGCCATCCGGCGGGCACCGTCGGCACGAACGACTGTGCGAACAGGTAGATCATCGTGCCGGCCGCGGACAGGCGGGCTTCGGGGAGCGGGCCGCACACCGGCAGCCACATGAGCAGCGAGCTCCCGACGATGAGGACGTGGAGCGAGTAGTGCAGAACGCCGTTCTGGGCCGAGGCATTCACCAGCGCCGGGACGTGCGTGACCATGACGACGGCGTTGAAGAGCACGCCGGCGACGACCGGGCGAGCGAACCACCGCACGACTCGGTACACCCGCCCATCACCGAGGAGCACCCGCACGAGCCACTCCGGCGTCGCCAGCAGTGCGAGCGGCGGCACGAAGTAGGAGAGCACCATGTGCTGCACCATGTGCGCGCTGTACAGGTACTGCTCGGCGAGGTCGTGCAGCGGCCAGTCCGCAGCGAACCAGAGCAGCGCGAGCGCAGCGACGAAGGCGACCAGGTTCCGGCGGCTCACCGCCGGCACGCCCCTGCCGAGCGCGGCCGGGCCCACCACCCGGACCAGATAGACGTAGCCGACGACGAGGCCGGCCACGAGGAGCCACACCTCGGGGTGCGGCCGGAACGCCCAGACGTCCGGACTCGGCCCGCCGGTCGCCAGCACCGACGTGCTCAGCTGGCGAACATCTGGAAGCACGCCATCGCCGCGGCGTACACCGCCACGGCCAGGATCGCACCCGCCCAGAACAGGTACGAGAAGAGTTTGGCGTCGAACTTCAGGTGCATGAAGTAGAGGACGACCACCACGAACTTCACGATCATGAGCACGATCAGCGCCCACGTGCTGGCCGGACCGAGCTTGGCCTCGGCGAACACGATCTCGATGCCGGTGAGGACGGCGAGCAACACGGCGATCTTCACCATCGTGCCGTCGCTCGGGCCGTTGTGGGCGTGCGCCTCGTGCGCCTCGTGGGAGGCGTCCTCGTGGGCGTGGTCGGTAGCGGTCGACGTGCTCATGGCGGCCTCGATGCTCAGGACGGGATCAGATAGACGAGCGTGAAGATGACGATCCACACGATGTCGACGAAGTGCCAGTAGAGGCCGACGAGTTCGACGACCTCGGCCCGGTTCCCGGGGATCCGACCGCGCAGGGTGATCGCCACCAGCGACAGCAGCATGATCACCCCGACGGTGACGTGCACGCCGTGGAACCCGGTCAACGTGTAGAAGCTCGAGCTGAACAGACTCGTCGTGTACCCGAGCCCCTTGTAGTACATCTCGGTGAACTCGAACACCTGACCGCCGACGAACGTCGCGCCGAGGAGCGCCGTGGCGATGAGCCAAAGTCGGGTGCGCTTGACGTCGCTGCGATGGGCCGAGGTGACCGCCAGCACCATGGTGAGCGAGCTCATGAGGAGCACGAACGAGCTCACCGAGGTGAACGGGATGTTGTAGACGTCCTCGGGGTGGGGGCCTTCGGCGACACGCCCCCGGTAGAGCATGTAGGTGGAGATCAGGCCACCGAACAGCAGGCAGTCCGAGCCGAGGAACAGCCACATCGCCAGCTTGTTGTTCGACAGGCCCGTCGACGTGTGGTGCGCGCCGTGGTCGTCGTGCGCGTCGTGGCCGGTGGCCACGGGGGAGACGGCGAGGTCAGCCAACGGTGCTCAGCTCCTTGCTCGGACCGCCGGCGGGCGGATCGAAGTCGGTGTCGTCGGCCACCGACGGCTCGAGCGCCCAGCCATAGGCGCCCAGCAGGACGATCACACCGCCGACGATGGCCAGCGGCACCGAGAAGATCAGGCCGAGGCCGATGACCGGAACGCCGGAGGCCAGCACGATCGGCCAGTACGACGGCGACGGCAGGTGGATGTGCTTGTCGGCGTTGGCTTCCTGCTCCGCCATGATCTCCTCGGCGGTGGCGACCTTGCGGATCTCGCCGGTGTCGTGATCCTCGGCGTACTTACGGTGGAAGAACTCGTCGATCGAGTGCACCGGCGGGATCGAGTCGAAGTTGTGTTCCTTCGGCGGGCTGGTGGTCATCCACTCGTACGTGCGGGCGTCCCAAGGATCCAGCGGCGCGTTGCGTGGTCCCCGCGCGGTCTTGACGACGTTGATGATGAAGATCAACACGCCGACGGCGAGCACGAAGGCGCCGATCGTCGCGATCAGGTTCATCGACGTGACCCACGGGCCCTGTACGTCGTCGATGATGTAATTCCGGCGCGACTGCCCGGCCAGGCCGGAGATGTGCATCGGAGCGAACGTGAGGTTCACGCCGAGCACCATCAGCCAGAAGTTCCACTTCCCCAGCTTCTCGTCGAGCAACCGGCCGAACATCTTGGGCCACCAGTAGTAGAAGCCGGCGAAGATGCCGAACACGGCGCCGCCGAACAGCACGTAGTGGAAGTGGGCGACGATGTGGTACGTGTCGGTCTGCTGCCAGTCCGACGGCGCGATCGCGTGGGTGACACCCGAGAGGCCACCGATCGTGAACTCCACGATCAGGCCGATCGAGAACAACATCGCCGTCGTGAAGCGGATCTTCCCGCCCCACATCGTGGCGATCCAGTTGATGATCTTCACGCCGGTCGGCACGGCGATGAACATCGTCGTGGCCGAGAAGACCGCAACCGACACCGGACCGAGGCCGGAGGCGAACATGTGGTGCGCCCACACGCCCCAGCCCATGAAGCCGATGGCTGCGCCCGAGAACACCACGAACGGGTACCCGAAGAGCGGCTTGCGGGAGAACACCGGAAGGATCTCCGAGACGATCCCGAAGCTGGGGAGGATCAGGATGTACACCTCGGGGTGGCCGAAGATCCAGAACAGGTGTTGCCACAGCAGCGGGTCGGCCCCGGCGGCGGCGTCGAAGAACGTGGCGCCGAAGACCCGCTGGAACATGAGCAGGAACAGCGCGACGGAGATGACCGGGATCGCGAACACCAGGAGGAACTGCACCACCAGGACCATCCAGGTGAAGATCGGCATCTTCATGAGGGTCATGCCGGGGGCTCGCATGTTGAGGACCGTCACGATGATGTTGATCGAGCCGGTGAGCGAGGCGATGCCGGTGATCTGGAGCGCGATCGCCCAGAAGTCCACGCCGTTGGTCGGCGAGAACACCGCTCCCGAGTTCGGGGCGTAACAGAACCAGCCGCAGTCCGGAAGGCCGCCGAGGAACAGCGACAGGTAGAAGAACAGGCCGCCGAAGAGGAACAGCCAGAACCCGAGCGCGTTGATCCTCGGGAACGCGACGTCGCGTGCGCCGATCTGGAGCGGGATGAAGTAGTTCCAGAAGGCTGCGCCCATCGGCATGACGAAGAGGAACACCATCGTCGTGGCGTGCGTGGTGAACAGCTCGTTGTACGTCTGCGCCGACAGGATCGTGCCGTTCGGTCGGGCGAGCTGGAGGCGGATCAAGAGCGCCTCGATGCCCCCGATGATGAAGAACACGAACGCGGCAACCCCGTACATGATGCCGAGCTTCTTGTGGTCAACGGTGAACAACCACGACTTCCAGCCCGTGGTGTTGACCGGACGCTTGTACAGGCCGAACGCCTGGCGCGGCACTACGACCGGCGCAGGTGCCAGCTCCAGCGGAGTCGGGGGCTTCTCGACGATCGCCATGGATGTTCCTCCGTCGTCCCTACTTGAGCGTCACCAGGTAGGCGACCAGCAGGTCGATCTGCTGCTCGCTGAGGCCGAGTGCCGGCATCCCTCGATACTTCTTGTCGTCGTTCAGCTGTGCGTACATCGGCTTCATCTCCGGGGCGTTGCGCAGCCAGGACTCCAGATCCGCCCGATTGAGGCAGTTCTCCGCCGTACCGGTCACGTAGGCCTTGTCGTACGCGGCGTCGTTCGTGCAATCGGGCTTTTTCAGGTCGTAGATCGCACCGGCGAAGCTCGTGCGACTCATCAGGTGCGTGAGGCTCGGCGCTGCGCCCGCCACCAGCTGCTGGTCCGGAGCTGCGACGACCGGTTGCTCGGTCTCCAACCCGGTCGTCGGGTCCTTCACCGTCTGGGTGAGGCCCTTCACGGTGTGGCAGCGCGCGCACTGGGCGGCGAACACCCCCATGCCCTGGAGCGCCGTCGGGTCGGTCGGCTTCGCCGCCGGCTTCTGCTGGTTCTTCGCCCAGGCGACGAAGTTCTCCGGCGTCAGCGCGACCGCGTGGGCCCGCATGTTTGCGTGCGACAGGCCGCAGAACTCGGTGCACCAGCCGAGGTAGTCGCCCGGCTCGAAGGCCTGGATGTTCCAGTCGTGGAACCGGTTCGGCACCGCATCACGCTTGCCGTTCAGCGCCGGAACCCACCACGAGTGGATCACGTCGCGCGAGGTGGTCCGCAGCGGGACCCGCACGCCGGCCGGGATGACCATCTCCCCCGAGGTGACGATGCCGTCGAGGCTCTGCCCGTTGTAGGACCCGCGGTACTGGTACTCCCACCACCACTGCTGGCCGATCACGGTGATCTCGAAGCCGGGGTCGTCCTGCTTGGTGAGGTCGAACACCGCGGCCAGGGTCGGCACGGCGATGCCCGCGAGCAGCACGGCGGGGGCGATCGTCCAGGCGACCTCGAGCTTCGGGGCGCCGTGGATCTGCTTGGGGATGCGGTCGTCGCCCCGGTCGCGGAACTTCACGACCGCGACGGCGACCACGGCGAACACGACGACGCCCACGATTCCTGCGATCGCGAAGACCCACCACTGGAGATCGTGGATCTTCTGGGCGTCCACGCCCTTGGGGTTCCAGGTGTCGAGCGGGCTTTCGTCCCCGCAACCTGCGAGCAGGACCAGACCAGCGGCAGCGGCAGCGCCCGCCACGGCCCGGCGACCACGATTGCTCATGAGCGCTCCTCGTGCTCGACCACGACGACGACTGTAGATCGGGCCGCCGTCCGACGGCCCGAGACGAGCGGCGACCCGGTGATGCGGGTCACGACGGCACCACGATCAGGCCGACGGCCACCGCCTTGCCCGCGACCTGCTGCTCGTAGGTGTACTTGAAGTCCTTGTCGTCGCTGGCCCGGGGCATCCGGAACACGACGTAGCCCTTCTTGTCCTTCGCCAGCTCGCCCGATGCGAATTCCTCCACGACGAGCGTGGAATTGCCCGACGCATCGGTGACGATCCGGCGGCCCTTCACGACGAGCTTGGACGGCTCCGGCGACTCGTTCACCACGAGGATCCCGATCTCGGTGCCCTTGGGGACGGTCAGGGTTTCCAGCTCCGAGCCGTTCATCGTGACCGTGCCGAACGTGTTCGACTTCATCGCAACGGCGCGCTGGTTCCCGACGAAATCGGTCTCGTGCTCCACCGGGCCGAGCGCGATCCCGGTCACCGCTGCGGCGACGAACAACCCGACCCCGACGACCGACACCCCGATCAGGACCGGCTTCGAGAGGTCCTTCAGCCGTGCCAGCACGGCGGCGACGACCAGGATCACGGCACCGACCACGCAGAACAGCACGAGGGCGACCGTGACGTTGATCGCGAGCATGATGCGGGAGAAGGCGTAGATCACGAACCCCGCCACGAGCGCCCCGAGGACGGGGAACTCCAGCGGGTGGAGGATCCGGCCGCGCAGCCCGGCGTTGTAGCGCCGGTCGGCGCTGGCCCGGTCGCTCCAGCCTTGGACCATCCACTCGACGACGGTTCCTGCGACCACGGCGAGACCGACGGTGGTGATGAACGCGTTCTCGACCAGACCGACGGCCGTGAGCCCGATACCGAGCGCACCGATCAGCGGCCAGGTGCTGGGCGTGACCGCCGGCGCGTTGGCCGTGACCGACTCCGCCTCGACGGGCCGGAGCTGGCGCGCCACCATCGTTCCGGTGCCGGCATCCCGGTAATAGACGACCGTCCCGCCGACCAGGCCGGCCGCCGCCGTCAGCCCGAAGTAGACCCAGATCCCGACGAACTCGTTCGTGACGGAGAAGGTCTGGACGAAGGCGGCGAGCAACCCGACGAGCGCCAGTACGCCGTAGAGCTTGAACCCCGTGGTGAACATCAGTGCACGCTCACTTCAGGATGTAGAGGACGTACCAGACGGTGACGAGACACGCGGCCGTGGCGTGCCAGAACAACGCGACCGCGTTCACGAACTCGCCGTCGCGCGGACCGAGGCGACCCCCGATCACCCGGAACAGCCCGATGACGGCGGCGAGGGTGGCGAAGGCCACGAGCACCATGATCGTGCCCGAGAGGGTGAAGAACAGGGTGTTGTACCGGCGGCCGTCGGGCGACACCAGCGGCATCTCCAACCGCCGGTAGATGTAGGCCTGGGCGTTGACCACGGCGATGCCGAACACCGCGGTGAGCACCAGTGCGAGCGCAGCGTTGCGGCGATCGCTGCGCACCGCCGCGTAGGCGGCCCACTGGACCAGGACCGAGCCACCGAGCATCGTCGCCATCATCGTGTTGGCCGGCACTTCGGGCATCTCCACCTTGGCGGGGAGCCACGAGGTGGTGAACCCACCGTCCTGGCCCCGCCAGTAGAGGTACACGCCGATCATCCCGGCGACGAGCATCACGACCGCACCCGATGCGAGGGCGGTGCCCAGCATCAGCAGGCGGGGTCGCGACGGCGCCGGTGCGGGGGGCAGAGCCAGCATCAGGCCTCCTTCCGATCCAACAGCGGCTGGGCCGACTGCACGGCGCCGAGGTCGCCGGCGAAGTTGCCCGGCGGCGGCGGTGAGGTCGTCGCCCACTCGAGCGTCAGCCCGTCGAAGGGGTCGTCACCCGCCGACTCGCCGGCGCGGGCCGACCGCAGGGCGAGCAGCCCGAATGCTGCGACGGCCAGCGCAGCGAGGATCGCACCGGCGGCCAGGATGCCGAAGCCTGCCTGGGTGGAAGACGACGAGAACCCGACGACGATCGGCCCGACGCCGGTGAGGAGCCCACCCAACGCGGCCAGGAGCCCGAGGCCGATCGCCGGACCGGTGGGCACCACACGTCCCGTGAGCTTGGGCAACCAGTACGCCGCACCGGCGATCGTTCCGACGATCCCGGCCGCGAGTGCGAGGTGGAGCTGGCCGGTCTCGAATGGGGTACCGACCAGATCGAGTCGCTCGATCGGGTACAGGATCCCGACGGCGGCCGCGCCGAGCAGGAGCAAGCCGCCGAGGACCGACACGGCGAAACCGGCGGAGAGCCGCGGCCGGCCTGCGGCGAGGCTGCGCAGGACCAGCGCCAGCACGACCAGCACGGGCGCTGCGGCGACCACGGTCACGGCGATGAACACCAACCGGGACGTGACCCGCGAATCGAACGCGGTGTTGATCGCGCCGAACGCGAGGATGCCGGCGAATCCGATCCCCCCGCGCACCACCCCGGCGAGAGCCTGGCGCTGACGGGTCGCCGTGGCCACGGCGTCGGCGAGGATGCCGAGCACGGGGAGCGCGTAGAGCACGCTCACCGGCTGGCGGAACGCCCAGCCGACGTACCGGAGGATTCCGTCGTTGCCGCCGAACACCTGCCGGCCGTAGCGATGGTCGACGTAGAGGTAGATCACGACCCCGACGAGCAGCGGGAGCGTGACGAGGAGCATGGCCCCGGTCACGAACCAGGACCAGGAGAACATCGGCACCCGGGCCAGCGACATCCCTGCCGTGCGGAGGCCGAGCAGCGTGGTGACGAGGCTGATGGCGCCGAGCAGCAGGGAGACCAGCATCAGACCGAAGGCCAGGAGGAACAGGTCGACCGCACGACCCTTGCCGCCGCCCGGCCCGCCGTTGGCCACGAACGACGCCACCATCAGGGCGGTGCCGACCAGCCAACCCCACAGCGAGAGCGCCGCCGCCCGGGGGAATGCGATCGCCCGAGCCCCGATCTGGAGCGGGACGATGGCGATGCCGAGACCGAGCAGGGTGGGCACGACGCCGGCGAAGACCAGGCCGAACAGGCCGAGGTCGGAGACTTGGCGGAGCGAGTCGCCCAGGTAGTCGCTCTCGGCGGCCACGGAGATGGAGGCCAGTGCCGACAGCACGAGCGATCCGGCGATGCCGACGAGGCCGAGGCCGGTGTACAGCAGTCCGATCCGCTTGTGGTCCGCGGTGGTGAGCCAGCCGACTATGCCGCCGGCCGCTGGGACCGGCTCGAGGCGAGCGGCGGCGATCACCGCGTCGGCGGCCTCGGGTCGAGCTTCCGTGAGGGTCATGGGCAACTCCACACGCGTGACGGCGACCGCGACGCGCGACGAGAGGGGTCGGCAGGGGGGATCGTAGCCATCCGGTCCCGACGGGTCGGAAATCCCCCCGTCAGATCCCGTGGACGACCACGGTGTCGATGGCCATCGCGCAGAAGAGCAACGAGACGTACGTGATGGAGAACGCGAACAGTCGCATCGACCGCTTGACGGTCGGGTTCCGACGCAGATCGATGCACCCCCAGGTGAACGCCGCGCCGAGGACGAACGCGCTCGCCCAGTAGACGACGCCGAGTTCGGCCGCCCATCCGAACACCAGGGTGCTGGCCCACAGGGCGACGGTGTACCGGATCATCGAGCGCGAGGTCGTCTCGAGCGACGCCACGGCCGGCAGCATCGGCACCCCGGCGGCGCGGTAGTCGTCGGCGTACTTGATGGCGAGCGCCCAGAAGTGCGGTGGCGTCCACAGGAAGATCGACACGAAGAGCACCACCGGCGCCCAGTCGAGCGAGTCGGTGACGGCGGACCAGCCCACGAGAACGGGCACGGCGCCCGCCGCGCCCCCGATCACGATGTTCTGGCGGGAGGTGCGCTTCAGCCAGAGCGTGTAGACGAAGACGTAGAACAGCATCGCCGACAGGGCCAGGACCGCCGAGAGCAGGTTCACCCCGACCCACAGCACGGCGAAGGCCAACGCCTCGAGCGCGAGGGCGAACACCAGGGCCTCGGCCGGGCGCAGGACCCCGGTGACGAGCGGTCGTCCCTGCGTGCGGGGCATGAGCCGATCGATGTCGCGGTCGATGACCATGTTGACGGCGTTGGCGCCACCGGCGGCGAGGCTGCCGCCGACCAAGGTCCACAGCACGAGCCACGGTGAGGGCAGGCCCCGATCGGCGACCACCATGGTCGGCACCGTGGTGATCAACAACAGCTCGATGATGCGGGGCTTCGTGAGCGCCACGAACCCGGCGAGCTTGGTCGTGGGACGGCGGTCGCCGCCCCCGTGGCCGGTCACGCCGCCCGGCCGGAGCCGCGACGGGACGAGGGGTCGACTACCGACGGCCATGGCCTTCCAAGCGTAAAGGCCACTCCGCAGTGCGACCAACCGCAGCGCCGGTCACAATGGCGTCGTGCCGTCCACCGCACCGGCCGAGCTCGACCTGCCCGCCGGCGACACCGACGTCGTCGCCGATCGCCCGTGGATCGTGCTGGTGTGGAACGACCCGATCAACCTGATGAGCTACGTCACGTTCGTGTTCCAGAAGCTGTTCGGGTACTCGAAGGAGAAGGCCACGCAGCTCATGCTGGACGTGCACCACAAAGGCCGGGCCGTGGTGTCCTCGGGCACCCGGGAGAAGGCCGAACTCGACGTGTTCCGGCTGCACGAGCACGGGCTCTGGGCGACCATGCAGCAGGACGACTGAATGCCCCTGTTCCGGCGGATCCGGCGCATGCGGGACGGTGGGTACCGGTTCGGGCTGTCGGAGCCGGAGCGCGCCGCGCTGCGCGAGCTCCTGCCCCAGCTGCGCGAACTGCTCACGGATGCGCCCGCCGACGACCCTCGGTTGCGCCGCTTGTTCCCGACGGCGTACCCGCAGGACCCCGACAAGGACGCCGAATACGTGCGCTACATGCGCGAGGAACTCGTCGCCTCCCGGCTCGGCGCGCTCACCCTGGTCGAGGGGGTACTCGGGGCCACCGAGCTGACCGAGGCCGAACTGCTCGCCGTCATGCGGGCGCTCAACGACGTCCGCCTCGTGCTCGGCACGATGCTCGACGTGCAAGAAGACGATCCGATCCCCGACGTCGACGATCCCGACTCGGGATCGTCGCTGCTCTACCACGGCCTCGGCGGGTTGCTCGAGGAGATCGTCGGGGCGCTGGGCGCGTAGCGTCTCCGCCGTGCACCACGTCTCGCTGCGAGCGACCGGCGGCCTGCGGCTCCACGCCCTGCGCTGGGACGGCGGCGATCGCACCCCGGTCCTGTGCGTCCACGGTCTCAGCTCCAATGCCCGGCTCTGGTCCCAGGTCGGCGATCACCTCGCCGCCGCCGGGCACCCGGTCGTGGCCGTCGACCAGCGTGGCCACGGCCGTTCGGACAAGCCCGACCACGGCTACGACTTCCCGACGGTGGTGGCCGACCTCGTCGCCGTGCTCGACGACCTCGGCTGGGACCGGGCGGTGGTGGCCGGGCAGAGCTGGGGCGGCAACGTCGTGGCCCATCTCGCAGCCGCCCACCCGGAGCGTCTCACCGGTGTCGTGTGCGTCGACGGGGGGTGGCTCGCGCTGCGCGACCGGTTCGCCTCCTGGGAGGCGTGCCTGGAGCGCCTCACCCCGCCGAGGCTGGCCGGCATGGCGTTGCGGCGCCTCGAGGCCGCCGTCCGGGCGGGGCACCCGCACTGGTCGCACGAGGCGGTGGCGGCGACGCTCGACAACATGGAGCACCTTGCGGACGGCTCGATCCGGCCGTGGCTGACCTTGGAGCGCCACCTCGCGATCCTCCGCTCGATGTGGGAGGACGACATCTGGGCGGTATGGCCCCGGATCGCCGTGCCGGCGGCCCTGGTTCCGGCCGAGGACGGCTCGGGCCGCCAGCGTGGCGACGTCGAGCGGGCGGCAGCCGTCGCAGCCGATGTCCGGGTGCATTGGTTCGGCCCGCCGGCCGACCACGACCTGCACGCCGAACACCCTTCCGACGTCGCTGCGATCATCGGGAACCTCGGTTGACCCGGCTGTTCACGCTCATGGGCTCGGGGGAGACCGCCCCGACGATGATCAAGGTCCACCGCTCGCTCATGGAGCGCGCCGGCGCAGGGCCGGCGGTGATGCTCGACACCCCGTTCGGGTTCCAGGAGAACGCCGACGACCTGACCGCGAAGGCCCAGGAGTACTTCGCCCGCAGCGTCGGCCACCCGATCGGCATCGCCTCGTGGCGCTCGGCCGACGCCGGCGAGTTCGCCTACGACACCCTCGTGGCGCGGGTCCACGAGGCCCGCTACGTGTTCGCCGGACCGGGGAGCCCGACGTACGCGTTGCGACAGTGGTCCGGCACGGGGCTCGCGGAGCTGCTCGTGGATCGCGTCGAGCGCGGCGGTGCTGTCACGTTCGCGAGCGCCGCGGCGCTCACGACCGGCGTCGTCACCGTCCCGGTCTACGAGATCTACAAGGCCGGGGAGGACCCGTCCTGGCGCGACGGGCTCAACCTGCTCGAACGCCTCACCGGGCTGCGGGCGGCGGTCGTCCCCCACTACGACAACGCCGAGGGCGGCCACCACGACACCCGCTTCTGCTACCTCGGGGAACGGCGGCTGGCGATGCTCGAGCGCTCGTTGCCGGAGGGCGCGTTCGTGCTCGGTGTGGACGAGCACACCTCGGTGACGTTCGATCTCGACGCGGGCACGGCGACCGTCGGTGGGCTGGGCTCGATGACCATCCGGCGGGCCGGCCGCTCCGTCGTACACCCGACGGGGTCGGTCGTCTCGATCGCCTCGATCGGTTCCGGCGCCTCGAACTCCGGGGCGCCGGGCGCCGGGGCCGCCCCGGCCTCGGGCGCTGCCCCCTCGGCGCCCACCGTGGCCTCGCCGTTCCTGGCCGAGGTGGACGAGCACGAGGCGACGGTGGTCCGGGCGCTCGCCGATCGTGACGCGCGCAGCGCAGCGGAAGCGGTCCTCGCCCTCGACCGCACGATCGAGTCCTGGTCGCGCGATTCGCTGCAGTCCGACGAGGCCGAGCGGGCGCGCGCCACGTTCCGGTCCCTGGTCGTCCGGCTCGGCGAGCTCGCTGCTGCGGGTGCCGGCGACCCACGCGACCGGGTGGCTCCGTTCGTGGACCTGCTCCTCGCCCAGCGGGCGGCAGCCCGCCGGGCGAAGGACTTCGCGTCCTCGGACGCGATCCGAGACGGCCTCGCCGCCGCCGGGGTCGAGGTGCGTGACACCTCCACCGGTCAGGAGTGGGTGCTGCACTGAGCCTCCTGGCGGACGCCGCCGTGGCTGCCGGTCTGTTCGCTGCCACCAACGTCGACGACCTCGTCGTCCTCGTTGCGCTCGAGGGCGACCGGGCGACGACCTCCCGGGCGATCGTCGTCGGTCAGTTCGTCGGGATCGGCGCGCTGACGGCGCTCAGCATCGTCCTGGCCCGGCTGGCCCTCGCCCTACCGAACGGCGTCGTCACCGCCCTCGGGCTGGTGCCGATCGCACTCGGGATCCGGCTGTGGTGGCGTAGGCGGACCGGCCGTACCGACGACTCGCCGGCGCGCACCGGGCTCTCGGTCGTCGGCGTATCGGCGCTGACCATGGCCAACGGCGCCGACAACGTCGCGGCGTACACCCCGGCGTTCACCACCCGGTCACCCGCCGCGCTCGTCGTGACCGTCGCCGTGTTCGGCCTCGGCACGGGGGTCTGGCTGGCCGTCGCCCGGGGCGTCGTTCACCGCGCGCGGGTGGGCGAGCGGATCGCCCGGTGGGGTGAGCGGCTCCTCCCGCTGGTCCTCGTCGTGGTCGGGATCCTGGTGCTGGTCCATCACGGTTGACCCGACCGCAGCGCCGGGGCGCTGGCGGCGTCTGGCCGGCCCTTGACGCCGGCGGCCCCGGATCCGATAACGATCGTGACGATGCACGACCACTCGAACCACGGGCACGAGCACGGGCAGCATGCCGGCGCCCGACACCTCGGACGACTGTGGGCCGCGTTCGCGCTGGTCGCCGGCTTCCTCGGGGTGCAGACGGCGGCGGCCATCCTCACCGGTTCGCTCGCGCTGCTCTCCGACGCCGGCCACCTCGCGACCGACGCGGTCGGCCTGCTCATCGCCGCCACCGCCGTGGTGCTCGCCCGACGGTCGAGCACCGACCGCTCACGGACCTTCGGCTGGTACCGGCTCGAGATCGTCGCGGCTGCCCTGAACGCTGCGCTGTTGCTCGGCGTCGCCATCTGGGTGGCGATCGAGGCGATCGGCCGGCTCGCCGATCCGCAGACGATCGACGGGCCCGTCGTACTCGTCGTCGGGCTGCTCGGCCTGGTCGTGAACGTCGTCGGCTTCCTGCTGCTCCGGGCGGGTCGGGAGGAGTCGCTCAACGTCGAAGGGGCCTACCTCGAGGTGCTCGCCGACCTGATCGGCTCGGCGGCCGTCACCGCCGGCGGGGTCGTGATCGTCCTCACCGGATGGACCTGGATCGATGCCGTGCTCGGCGTGGCCATCGGTGCGTTCGTCGTGCCCCGCGCGCTCGGCCTCGGTCGCCGGGCGCTACGGATCCTGACCCAGGCCGGGCCCGGACACCTCGACAGCGAGGTACTCCGGTCGGACCTCGCCGCGCTCCCCGGGGTCGTCGACGTGCACGATCTGCACGTGTGGACGCTCACCTCGGGCATGGACGTGCTCACCGCCCACGTCATGGTCACGATCGGTACCGACACCCACGCAGTGCTCGACCGAGCCCGCGACGTGCTCGCGGCGCGCCACGGGATCACGCACGCGACCTTGCAGGTCGAGCCCGAGGATCACCGTGGCTGCGACGACGTCGGCTGGTGACCGGCCGGTCATTCCTCCGGGAGCTCGGCAGCGGCCGGTTGCGCCACCGCCAGGACGTGGAACCGCCGACCGGTGATCTCGTCGGGGACGATGCGGACCCAGAACGGCTTCGGGAACGCGTTCCAGGAGAACAGCGGGAGCTGTTCGGCGCGCTCGACCTCGAGCAGGTGCCGGACCTCCTCGGCCCGGCCCTTGACCACCACGCTCCAGGCGTCGCCGGTCCACGAGTCGTAGCCGTCGACCTCGAACGCCACCGCCCGGCCGCACACCGCTCCGGCGAGCTTCGTACCGGCCTGCGAGCGGAACACGATCGACGGGCCGCCGGGCCGGCGGTCGACGACATGGTTCACCGGGAAGATGTCGGGATGGTCGGCGATCGACACCCCGAGGCGGCCCACGTCGGCCGCCTCGAGCAGGCGCCAGCACTCCGCCCGGTCGAGGATCGTCATGCCGGTCTGCGAGTCGATGCTTACGGTCTCGGACGTGCGTGCCATGGGCGTTGCCTCCTGTCGGCACCATGAGGCCACACGGACCATCCCCCGACCCAGGGTCGGAGGTCCCGTCGCGGTGCGCCGGAACGCCCGGCTTCGCATCGGACGGGCGCCACCCGGCGCGAGCATGCAGGCATGATCGATCGCCACCTCGAGCTGACCACCCGCGACGGGCAGATGAACACCTTCGTGACCCACCCTGAAGAGGGCGGCCCGCACCCGGTCGTGTTCTTCTACATGGACGCCCCCGGCAAGCGCGAGGAGCTCCACGACATGGCCCGCCGCCTCGGTACTGCGGGCTACTACGTCGTGCTTCCGAACCTCTACTACCGATCGGTGCGCGAGTTCGACTACACGCAGGGTGAACCGGCCGAGACCCGACGGCGGATGTTCGAGCTGATGGGCACCCTGGACGACGGGCTGATCGCCAGCGACACCGCCGCGCTGTTCGCCCACGTCGAGTCCGACCCGGCGGCCGACGCCGGGCGGATCGGCTGCGTCGGCTACTGCATGAGCGGGCCGTTCGCGTTCGCCATGGCGGGCACCTTTCCGGAGCGGATCCGGGCTGCAGCCTCGGTCTACGGCGTGCGCCTCTTCGGCCAGGGCTCCCCGGCCCACCTCGCGCCGGCCGTGCGCGGCGAGCTCTACTTCGCCTGCGCCGAGCACGACGACTACGCCCCACCGGCGATGATCGACGGACTGTCCGCTCACCTGGCGTCGTGCGGGAC
>JBILVB010000059.1:0-20079 GCA_044370695.1 Acidimicrobiales bacterium
CGGCAAGGCGCGGCCCGCCGGCATCGACGCCCCCGTGAGCGCGCATCACGACACGACGAGATGTCGAGACGTCCTGAAGGGCTTCGGCAGCATGTACCGGTACCGAGCGATCGATTGGGACTCCGCCTGTTCGATGACCCATCCGCTCTCCGAGGCATGGACCGTGGGTGGCTGGTGGTTCTGCAGCGCGCCCGTGGTGCTCGCCGAGTTCGGCCCCACGTGGAAGACCGGTCCGTCGAACGCGACGTAGCCCGTTCGACGCGGCCGCTACTTCTTGCCGAAGCCGAACAGGTTCTGGCCGACCTTGCGCATCTGGATCTCCTCGGAGCCCTCGGTGATCCGATAGCGGCGGTGGTGCCGGTAGATGTGCTCGAAGGGCATGTGCCGGCTGTAGCCGACGCCGCCGCAGGTCTGCATCGCCCGGTCGGCGGCGTCACAGGCCAGGCGGTTCGCCTTGTAGTTGCACATGGCGACGAGGTGCGTGACCTCCATGTGATGCTTCTGGTCGAGCATCCACGCGGTGTAGCGGACCAGTTGGCGGAGCATGGCGGCGTCGGTGTGGAGCTCGATGAGCGGGAACTGGATGCCCTGGTTCACCGAGAGCTTCTTGCCCCACGTGTAGCGCTTGTTTGCGTACGCGACCGCCTCGTTGATGCAGAACTGCGCAGCGCCCAACGACGACGCGGCCTGGCGGATGCGGTTCTCGTGGACGAAGTGCTGGGCGAGATCGAGGCCGTGGTCGACCCGGCCGAACACCGCCGACTGCGGTACCCGGACGTCGGTCAGCGAGACCTCGGCGTGGTCGGTGGGCATGTTGAACGTCCACCAGAAGAACTCGACCTTGAACCCGGGCGAGTTGGTCGGGACCAGGAACGCCGTGATCCCGATCGGGTCGCCGGGGTTGCCCGAGGTGCGGGCGAAGATGATGTCGTGGGTGGCGTGGTGGAGCCCGGAGTTCCACCGCTTGGCCCCGTTGATCACCCACTCCTCGCCGTCGCGGTACGCGCGGGTCTCGAGGTGGGTGGCGTCGGAGCCGTGGTTCGGTTCGGTGAGCCCGAACGCCAGCCGCTTGGTGCCCTCGAGGAAGCCGGGCATCCACTCGGCCTTCTGCTCGGGCGTGCCGAAGTCGCGCATCATCAGCACCGTCGGGAAGTTGCCGACGATCGACGACTCGTTCTGCAGGTCGTTGTGCAACCCGAGGCCCTTGGTCGCGAGGTGCTCGCGGATGATCGCCATCTCGAGGTTGGTGGCCTGCTGGCCGCCGTACTCCGTCGGCAGGGCGAGGCGCAGGAAACCGGCGGCGTCGGCCCGGCGGCGCATCTCGCGCAGCAGCGCCTCCCAGTCCGGCCGGGGCACACCGCCAGCCTCGAAGTCGGTCCGGGCGTACTCGCGGCGGTGGTCGAAGAACCGCTCGTTGTCGTCAGCGGCCTGCAGCGGCTTGATCTCGGCCTCGATGAACGCATCGAGTTCGTCCAGTCGGGCCTGGATGGCGGGCGGGATCGAGAAGTCCACGGGCGTGCTCCGTCTGATCGGCGGCGAGCGCCCCTCGCGCCCGCTCCCCGGCGGCGAATCTACGGGCCGGGTCGCGCGCGGACCGAAACGGCTAGAACGGCCCGGTGACCGATGACGACAGCGTGGAGGTGCCGCAGTGAGGCGCCTCGCGCGCCGGTCACCCCTCGGCGCCACCCGGCTGGAGCTGATCGCCCTCGTGCAGTTCCTCGGTACCGGCATGCTCCTGTCGGGCGTCCCCCGCTACCTGCGCGAGGAGCTCGGCGCCAGCCGGACGGCCGTGGGAATCGCCACCACGATCTTCTTCGTCGGTGCGCTCGCCGTGCGACCTGCGCTCGGCCGCGCCCTCGACCGGTACGGTCGCCGCCGGTTCTTCCGCTGGTCGCTGGCCGGGTTGACGATCCTCACGGTCGCGCTCGAACTGTCGAGTTCGGTCGTCGCGGTGGGGGCGCTGCGCCTCGTGCAGGGCGCCTTCGGCGCGGCGTTCTACACCTCGATCGCGACGATGACCGCCGACGTCGCGCCGCCCGACAAGCGAGGCTCCGCGGTCGGCCGACTGTCGTTCGCCACGTACCTCGGGTTCGTATTCGGGCCGCTGATCGCCGACGTGGTGATCCCCTTCGGCTTCTCGACCCTGTGGGCGGTGGTCGCCGTGGCGATGGCCGGCGCCCTCAGCCTCGCCTGGTCCCACCCCGAGACGAGACCGGAACTCGCCCCGGGCGAGATTCGGTCGCGTCCTCCGCTCATCCACCCCGCAGTGATCCGCCCCGGCCTGGCCCAGGCCGCGGTGTCGTTCGCCCTGTCGGCCACGACAGCGTTCTCTCCCGAGTTCGCCGGCTTCGTCGGCATCGAGCGTCCGGGCACGCTGTTCTCCGCCTACGCGATCACCGTGCTGTTCGTGCGCGTGCCGGCAGGGCGAGCCTCGGATCGCCTCGGCGCGCACGTCGTCGCGATCCCTGCGCTCGCCCTCGGTGCGATCGCCCTCGTCGTGCTGTCACAGGCCCGCGCCCCATGGTGGGCCTACCTGGCGATGGGGGTCGTCGGCATCGGGATGGGTGCGGTGTTCCCGGCGATGACCGCGCTCGCCGTCGATCGTGCACCCCCGGCCGAACGCGGCGCCGCGCTCGGATCGTTCCTCGCGTTCAACGACGTCGGCCAGGCCCTCGCCGGTCCGCTCGCCGGTGTCGCCTCGGACGCCGGCGGTATCCGGTGGGCCTTCGGCCTCCCGGCGATCGTCGTCGCCGGTGGGTTCCTCGTGGCCCTCGGCCTGCGGCCCCGCCGGTCAGTCGCCGGCTGACGGCGGCGCGTCGTCGAAACGGAGGATCACGGCGCAGTCCTCGACGCGTCGACGCCGGATCCATCCCCCGACCGTGGCGGCGGCGTCGATCATCGCCGCTTGCCACCCGTACTTGCGCCGAATCGCCGCCGTCACACCGGCGGCGTCGCCGCCGAGGACGACCACGGCCCGGGCCCGCACCTGCGGACTGCCGTCGACCACCCGGCCGCGACGGTCACAGGCCCGGAGCGTGACGTCGGGGAAGTTCCGAATCCGCTTCACCTTCCCCGAATCCGGTCCCGTGGTGAACCCCGCGGCGCCGTCGCCGAGGGGAGCGATCCACACGGGACTCGACACGGTCTCGCCGCTGCGCCGGCGCGTGGTGATCGAGACGTACCGTTCGTCCGCAAGGCCCACACCGTTGGCGTCGCTCATGCCGGGCACCCTACCGAGCGTCGCCGCAGCGGCTCCGAGGACCCGCGCCGCCGACCTAGCCTGCGGCCATGCCGACGCTGATCTGGTCCGACGCCCCTCTGGCCACGGGCCGGACGCATCGGCTCTCCCCGGCCCAGTTCCGGTCCTACCCGCCGAGCCCGTGGTCGCACTTGACGGTCGACCCCGACGACGGCCCCGACGACGGCAAGGCCTGCTGGATCGGCCGCTACGAACCGCTGTGCGTCCGCCTGGCCGGCACCCCGTCGGCGCCCGAGGACCGCCGAACCGGCGCGCCGTCACTGCTGACCGTGCTCACCCGCGCCGTTCCCGGCCAGGACGACGCCTACCACCTCTGGTACACCGGGACCCATCTCCCCGAAGTGCTCACGATCGCCGGCTACGTTGCGGCCCAACGGTTCTTCGCGTCGGCCGAGTCGTCGGTCCCGCGGCCGTTCCTCGCCTTGTACGAACTCGACGCCCGCGACGCCCAGCCGGTGCTCGACACCCTGGACGCTGCGACCCGCACCTGGATGCGGCGCAGCGACGCGATCGACGGCCCGGCCATCCTGGCCTGGCTGTTCGACCCCGCCGACTGACCGGCGACCGACCCGCGCCGCCGGGGTCAGGCCGAGTCGAGCGAGGCCAGGAACCCCAGGAGCACCTCGGTGACCTCGGGGGCCCGCTCCTGCTGGATCCAGTGACCGGCGCCCTCGATCATCCGGCACACGCGCAGATCGGGCAGCGCCGTGCGCATGCCGGCGATCGCCTCGGGGGTGTTCCCCGCGATCAGGTCGAGCGTGCCGCCGACGTAGCACGAGGGCTGCATGATCGTGCGCCCCTGGAACGGCGCAAGGATGCCCGGCAGCGCGTCGATGTTCCGGTACCAGTTCAGCCCGCCCCGGAACCCCGATGCGGTGAGCTCGGCCGTGTAGAACGCGACGTCGGCCTCGGTGAGCCACGGCGGCAACCGGTCGGGCAACACGAATTGCTCGCTGAGGGTCTGGCCGGCCGGGAAATGGCCATCGCTGCAGGCCTCGGCGACACCGTCGGCGACGATGTCGCCCGAGATCAGGTAGAGGAAGCCGAGCACGCTGCGGCGGACGTCGGCCTCGAGATCGGCCTCGGCCACACCGGGTTCCTGGAAGAACAGCCGGTAGTAGTCGCGCTCGGGCCCGGCGTTGACCCGCATCAGGTCCCCGATCGTCACGCCGTCGGGCAGCGCCGGGATCACCCCGGTGAACGGCACGCTCATCGCGCACACCGCGCGGAACACGTCGGGGCGCAGCAAGGCCGAGAACCACGCCACCGGAGCGCCCCAGTCGTGACCGACCACCACGGCCTCCCGCTCCCCCAGCGCGTGTACGACCCCCACCACGTCTCCCACGAGATGGTTGAGCGAGTAGGCACCCACGGCCGCCGGCTTGGAGCTGCCGCCATAGCCCCGCATGTCCATCGCCACGGCGCGGTAGCCGGCGGCGGCGACCGCCGGAAGCTGGTGCCGCCACGAGTACCAGGACTCGGGGAAGCCGTGGCAGAACAACACGAGCGGCCCCTCGCCCTGCTCCACGAGATGGACGGAGATGCCGTTGGCGTCGACGGTTCGGTGGAGTTGCTCGGCCACGGCCGGACGCTACCGGGGGCCGAGCACCAGCACGTCGTGGTGGACGATCTGGGGCCGCGGCCGCCGAGGCTCGGGCAGCGCGTCGAGCTGTGCGAGTACCGGGGCCACCACGCGCACCCAGGTGGGCCCGTCGAGATCCCACAGGCTCGACCACGTCCGGGCCCGGATCTCGGCGGCGAGGTCCGCCGGTGATTTCGCCTGGGCCTCGGGTGCGGTCCGGTCCCGACCGATCAGGGTGAGCGACGCCGGCACTGCAGCGAGGATGCCCGCAGCGTGGCGCATCCCTGCCGGCCGCAGGACGTTCTGCATCCCGTCGAGCAGGCCGGTGACGTCGTCGGCGGCCCGCACCGCCTCGGACGGCACGACGAGCAGCCGGCCCCCGGGGGCGAGGAGCTCGGCGGCCGCGTCCAGGAACGCCGGCGCGTCGGGCACGAGCTGCAGCACCCAGGTGATGACGACGACGTCGGCCGCGCCCGGTCGCAACGGCGGCCGGTACCCGTCGCCCCGGGCCACGCAGTCGCCGAGGCGCTCCCGGGCCCGGACGAGCATCGGCACCGACAGATCGATCCCGACGACGGCGATCCCCCGTTCGCGCAACGCCTGCGCGATCACCCCGGTGCCGATACCCAGCTCCACGACGCGCTCGCCCGGTCCGATCCACCGGGCCATCGCCTCGGCGAACCGGCGGCCACGCTCGATCCCGCCACGGGTGGCGTCGTAGCGGTCGGCGATGCGGTCGAAGGCCACGGACACGTCGTTCACCGTAGGTCGTTCGGCTGCGCTACAACGGCGGGACGCGCGGGGCGAGATCCGCCCCACGAGGGGGGCGTTCATGGCCGAGTTCGATCTGGTCCTGCGGGGCGGCACCGTCGTCGACGGGCTGCGCACCCCGCGCTATCGCGCCGACGTCGCCGTGCGGGACGGGCGCATCGCGTCGATCGGGCGGATCGCGCCGCACCGGGCTCGGCGCGTCCTCGACGCCGACGGCCTCGTCGTCGCTCCGGGGTTCGTCGACCTGCACACCCACTACGACAGCCAACTGTTCTGGGACCCGTGGTGCACCATCTCGGGATGGCACGGGGTGACGACCGTCGTGATCGGCAACTGCGGGTTCGGGTTCGCTCCCTGCCACGGCGACCAGCAGGAGCGGGCGATGCTGACCATGGCCCGCAACGAGGCCGTGCCCCTCGAGTGCATGCGGGCCGGCATGCCGTGGGACTGGGAGACGTTCCCGCAGTTCCTCGACTCGGTCGATCGCACGGCCAAGGGCGTCAACGTGCTCTCGTACGTCGGGCTGAACCCGCTGTTGGCCTACGTGTTGGGCTGGGAGGAGGCCAAGCAGCGACCCTGTCGTGACGATGAACGGGCTGCGCTGCAACGACTGCTGGCCGAGGCGATGGAGGCTGGCGCATGCGGGTGGTCGGCCCAGCTCAGCGGGGTCGACACCGTGCAGCGTGACTACGACGGCACCCCGATGATCACCGACGTGATGGCGACGGCCGACCTCGACGCATGCGCCGAGGTCCTCGGACGGCTCGGCCGGGGCTTCATCCAGATGGCCGGGTCGCTGCCGATGGCCGAGCACCTCGCCGAGGTGTCCGGCCGGCCGGTCGTGTGGAACCTGCTCGCCGCCGCCACCGACCAGCACGGCGCCCCGGCGATGGCGCACGCCGCCGCGCTCGCCGCGCTCGATCGGGCCAACGCCGCCGGCCGCCGGGTGTTCGCCCAGGCGCTGACGGTCGACGTCGGGTTCGAGTTCACCCTGGAGGACTGGAACCTGTTCGACTCCTCGCCGCTGTGGCGGGAGGTGACGCTCGGCGACGCCACCACCCGGACCGCGAAGATGAGTGATCCGGCCTGGCGGGCGCGGTTGCGGGCCGAGTACGACGCCGGACGCGGCCCGGTGGCGGGCGGTGGTACCGAGGAGCGCGACGTGCGCGTCGGCTCCGGGCTCGGGGAGTTGCTGCTCGAGTGGGTGACCACCGACGACCCCGAGCTGAAGAAGCTGGAAGGACTGACCGTGGCCGAGATCGCCACGATGCAGGGCAAGCACGCCGTCGACGTCCTGCTCGACGTCTCGATCGCCGACGGGCTGCGTGCCGGGTTCGGTACCCCGCCGCGCCACACCAACGTCGACGCCATGCGGGAGATCGCGACGTCGCCGTTCGCGCTTCCCGGGGTGAGCGACGGCGGGGCGCACACCAAGTTCATCACCCTCGGCGCCTACCCGACCGAGCTGCTCGCCACCTGGGTGCGCCGCCACGGGATCATGAGTCTGGAGGAGGCGCACTGGCGGCTCTCCGCCTACCCGGCCCTGGCGGCCGGGGTGCTCGACCGTGGGTTCCTGCGCGAGGGGGCACCGGCGGACATCGTCGCCTACGACTTCGACGGCCTCGAGCTCCTCCCGAGCGAACGCACGAGGGACTTCCCGGCCGGTGCCTGGCGTCTCACCCGCCGAGCCGACGGGTACCGGTGGATCCTCGTGAACGGGGAGGTCACCTTCGCCGACGGCGTGGGCACCGGCTCGACCCCCGGGCATCTGCTGCGTCACGGACGGGCCTGACCCGACCGGGCGGCGCGCGGGTACCGAGCGTGCCGCCGTGTTGCGAGCGACGGTTTCCTGGCCCGAGACCGGCAGGCTCAGATCACCGGCCGGCTGCGTGTCGGTGGTCGGGGCGTGCCGTCGGAGAACTGCCGCCCGTCGTAGTAGGTCGCCGCGGTGTCTGGGCGACCGCGACGCGACGTCCACCGCCAGGTCAGCGACACCCGTGGTCGCTCGACGCCGGGCATCGCGGGCACTCCGTGCAGCCAGTCCCGCTGGCAGGCGCCACCCATCACGAGCAGGTCGCCCTCTCCCGGGGTGAGCACGATGTCGTCCGTCCCGAAGCCGGGCGGCACCCGTTCGGCCGTCGCCTGGGTCCACGAACCCCGGGGGCGGAACACGAAGGGGCGCCGATGCCCGAGCACCACGATGGCGATGCGCGTGTCCTCGAGCCACCGCAGTTCCCGGTCGCTGTGCAGACCCTGGAAGTCGTTCCCGTCGCGGTAGAGCAGCGCGGCGACGCCGTCGAGCGGCACGCGGTAGGTCGCCTCGAGGTGCATCCCGGTCTGGCGCAGCAGCGTCGAGGTCTCCGGGCGCAACCACGCCCCGAGCCGGCGCTCGGGGACGTAGCGGTCGTAGCGCAGCACCTCGGTCTGCTGCCACGGGGCACCGGCTTCGATCTCGACGAGCGCGCCGAGCGGTTCCCGCACGAACTCCTCGACGACGTCCACCCAGCTCTCGGAGTCGAGGTTGATGCGACGGGCCGGGGCCCGACGCCGGATGACCAGATCGGGCGGCGTCAGCTCCAGGGGGCGCGCTCCTTGTAGTTCCGCAGCAGGCTGCGGGAGACCACCATGTGGTGCACCTCGTCGGGCCCGTCGTACAGCCGGGCGTACCGGGCCTCGCGGTACATCTTGTCGAGCGGGCGGTCGGAGGTGACCCCGAGCGCACCGTGCACCTGGATCGCCCGGTCGACGACGTTGTGGAGCATCTGCGCGCCGTGGAACTTGATGAGCGAGATCTCCATGCGAGCTTCCCCGCCCTCGTCGAGAGCTCGGGCAGCGTCGAGGGTCATCAGCCGGTGGCCCTGGATCTCGGCGGCGGACACGGCGATCATCTGCTGGATCGCGCCCTTCTCGGCGAGCAGCGAGCCGTGGGCGTACCGGGTGAGCGCTCGGTCGCACATGATCTCGAACGCCCGCTGCGCCTGGCCGAGCCAGCGCATGCAGTGGAAGATCCGGCCCGGCCCGAGGCGTTTCTGCGAGATGAGGAATCCGCGGCCGCGCTCGCCGAGCAGGTTCGAGGCCGGCACGCGGACGTTGTCGTACACGACCTCGCAGTGCTGGCCCCCGACGTGCCCCATCGTCGGCACCGCCCGCTGGATCAGGTAGCCGGGGGTATCGGTCGGCACGAGGATGGCCGAGAACTGGAAGTGCTTCTCGTTGTCGGGATCGGTCTTCGCGAACACCGTCGTGTACGCCGCCCGGGAAGCCCCCGACGTGAACCACTTGCGGCCGTTGATCACCCACTCGTCACCGTCGAGCACGGCCGTGGTCTGCATCTGCGTGGGGTCCGAGCCGGCGACGGCGGGTTCGGTGAGCCCGACCGACGGGTAGATCTGCCCCTGCACCATCGGCAGCAGGTACCGCTCGCGCTGCTCGTCGTTCGCGTACTGGTACAGCATGATCGAGTCCTGCATCGACGCCGTGCCCACGGTCGCCTGACCGAACTCGCACCGGCCGATGATCTCGTTGAGCATCACCACGTCCATGAACGGCAGCCCTCCGCCGCCGATCTCGGCGGGGTGCCCGAGCGCCCACAGGCCCCGGGACTTGGCCTCGGCCTTCAGCTCGGCCATGAGCCCGGTGTTGCGCCGGCCGGCCATCGCGCCGGCGAGCCCGAGTCCTCGCACGCCCTTCGACGGGTCGTCCCCCCGTTCCTCGGCCAACTGGTAGAGCTCCATCGGGAGCCCGGTGTCGGGGTGCATCCCGGACTCGGCCTGCCGGTCGAGCTCGTGCTCGACGGGGATCACCACCCCGTCGATGAAGTCCTTCATCCGCCGGCGCAGGTCGCGCTGGGTCTCGGTCATGGCTGCGGTCATGTCGCCCCCTGGTCAGGCCGAATCGTCGCGCACCGCCGCGCTCCGGCGGTGCATGACCGGGGATCAGAAGTGCGTGGTGCACAACGGCGGCGGATCGCTGGCGACGAACCGGGTGAAGCGGGCCAGCGCATCGGGCCGGCGTTCGGCGATCCGACCCGCCCGGCCGAGCACGGCGGGCGACACTCCGCCGAGGAGCACGGCACCGAGTTCGGCCACATCGAGCTCGAGATCTGCGGCGGCCCCGGCCCGGGCCCGCCGCACGGTCGCGCCGTCCGGGCCGCCGTCGACCACCCAGCGTCCCGCGGCCCGGCCCGCCGGGCGGAACCCGTCGCGAACCTCGAGCACGAACCGGTCCTCGCAGCCCCAACCTCGGGCGGACAGCACGACGGGTACGTCGAGGATGCGCAACCACAGCGCGTCGACCACGGGCCCGAAACGCACGGCACGCGGGTCCTCGACCATCCACCACAGCGGATCGTCGACCGCCACCGACGACGCGACGGTCACGGGGAACAGATCGATCGAGCACAGGTGGCGCCACAGCGCCGCCCGGCTCTCGACGGTGGTGGCGAGCACCTCGTCCACCTCGACCTCGCCCCGGGGTACGGCGCCCTGCCACGACGGCCGCGTCCGGAACGTCGCATACCCGTCGGGGGCGAGGAGCCAGTGCCGTTCACCGGCGCCGCCGCGCGCCCCGGCCGGGTCGGCGAGTTGGCGCGTCTCCCACCACACCGGCGTGCGGCTCAACGTGCCGGGCACACCGGCGCGCACCGCTTCGTACACGGCCCAGGCGTGACCGGCGGCGTCGGCCGGTGCCGCGAGCCGGAGCGGGACGTCCTCGCCGAGACCCGGGCGGAACCGGCACCGTTCGGCCCGCACGAGCGCCTGGCGGGTCGCTGCGCCGTAGCCGAAGCGCCCGTAGATCGGGGCTTCCGACGCCCACAACCCGGCCAGGGGGAACCGTTCGTCGACGGCGGCGTCGAGGTGCACCGCCATCATCGTGCGCAGCAGGCCGCGCCGGCGATGGGTGCCGGCCACGGTCACCGAGGTCGTCCCGAGCATCGGCAGCGCCGACCCGCCCGGCAACGTCACGGCGAACCGGAAGCCGGCGACGGTGCCGACGATGCCGTGATCGCCGTCGACGGCGGCGTGGGCCACCGCGTCGTCCCACACCGGACGGCGCACGGCATCGGCCTCGGGCACCCGGTCCAACCCGAAGCCACGGAACACGCGATCGAGGTACGCGTCGTACTCGGTGGCGAGGTCGACGGAGCGCACGGAAACGGCCATGGCGCCATGGTCGCCCGTGGGTAGCGTGCGCGCCATGGAGATTCACGGCCACGGCAAGGCGGTGCTCGATGCGCTCAACCCCGAGGTGCGCGCCCTTCGCCAGCACATCCCCGAGGTGTTCAAGGGCTTCGCTACCCTGGCCGGGGCGGCCATGGCGCCCGGTGCGCTCGACCGCAAGACGAAAGAGTTGATCGCGCTCGCGATCGCCGTCGTCGAACACTGCGACGGCTGCATCGCTGCGCACGCGAAGGGCGCCGCCGCTGCGGGCGCGACGGAGCCCGAGGTGGCCGAGGCGATCGGGGTCACGGTGCTGATGCACGGCGGTCCGGGCACCGTCTACGGCCCTCGGGCGTTCGCCGCGTTCCAGGAGTACCTCGCCGCCCGACGTTCGCCCGAGGCCTGAGATGGGCTTCGCTGCGGCCACGGCGGTCACCCGCGTCGACGAGCACACCTGGCACGCCTCCGTCGAGCCGGGCTGGGACATCAACGGCAACGCGAACGGCGGCTACCTGCTGGCCATCGCCGGCCGGGCGATGGCCGAGGCCGCAGGCCGCCCCGACCCGGTGACCGTGTCGGCCCACTACCTGAGCCCGGGCAAGGTCGGCCCGCTCGTCGTGCGCTGCGACACCGTCAAGGCCGGCAAGCGCTTCGTCACGCTGCGGGCCTCCGTCGCCACCGGACAGGGCACCCCGGTCCTCGCCGTGCTCGGCGCGTTCAGCGACCTGTCCCGGCCCGCCGACGCGCCGGAGTACATCGACGCCGACCTTCCCGAACTGCCCCGCCCGCAGGACTGCGTGCGCCAGGTACAGGGCGCCGACGTCCACATCGCGTTCCGCGACCGGATCGAGATGCGGCTTCACCCCGACGACGCCGCCTGGATCGCCGGCCGGCCGAGCGGGCGCACCGAGATCCGAGGCTGGTTCCGCCTGCGCGACGGCGAGCCGATGGACGCGCTCACGCTCCTGCAGGCCGTCGACGCCTTCCCTCCGACGATCTTCAACCTCGACCTTCCCGCCGCGTGGACGCCGACGGTGGAGCTCACCGCCCACGTCCGGGCGCGGCCCGTCGGTGACTGGCTGCGGTGCCGGTTCCGGACGAGGTACATCACCGGCGGGTTCCTCGAGGAGGACGGCGACGTGTGGGACGGCACGGGACGCTTCGTGGCCCAGTCCCGCCAGCTGGCGCTGATGCCTCGACCCCCGGAGGCCGCCGGTTGAGCGACCTCGTCACCCCCGGCGGCCTGGTCGTGCCCGACGCAGCACTGCGTTGGACCTTCTCCCGCAGCGGCGGCCCCGGTGGTCAGCACGTGAACGTCACCGCGTCCAAGGTCGTGCTCCGCTGCGATCTCGTCGCCGCCGGCCTACCGCCTCGGGTCCTGGCCCGGCTCGGCGCCGAGGTGCGCATCGTCGTCGACGCCCACCGGTCCCAGACCCGCAACCGGTCCGACGCGCTCGAACGGCTCGCCGCCCGACTCGACGAGGCGAACCGCCCGCCCGCCGCCACCCGGCGCCCCACCCGACCGAGCCGTTCGAGCGTCGAGCGCCGCCTCGACGCCAAGCGCCGCGCCGCCGCCCGCCGAGCCGATCGGCGCACCGATCTCGACCGGTGACCGACCGGGCCCGTCCGACGTGACCGCCGCCGAGGCGGCAAGATTGCCGCCCCGTGCGCCTCGCCGTCCTCTGCCCCCACTTCGCACCCGACCTGGCGCCGACGGGTGAGGTCGTCACGCGACTCGTGCACGAACTCGCCGCCCGAGGTCACCGCATCGACGTCGTCACCGCCCTGCCCTGGTACCTGCACCACGACGTCGAGCCGGGCTGGCGGGGACGGCCCGTGCGTCGCGAGCGAACCGGCTGGGGGACCATCACCCGAGTCCACCCGTTCCCGACCGACAAGCGCTCGATCCCTCGGCGGGCGATCGGTTTCGGCGCCTTCAGCGCGCTCGCCGGACTCGCAGCGGCAGCGGGTCCGCGGGTGGACGTCGTGCTCGCGATGTCGCCGCCGCTCACCCTCGGCCTCACCGGTTGGGCGGCCGGCCTGGTGCGGCGCGCGCCGCTCGTGTTCAACGTGCAGGACGTGTTCCCCGACGTCGCGATCGAGGTGGGCGCCCTCACGAACCGGCGGGTGATCGACGCCGCTCGCCGACTGGAACTCGCCACCTACGCCCGGTCGGCCGCCGTGACCGTGCTGTCGGACGACCTTCGCGACAACCTGGTGGCCAAGGTCGGCCCGGAACGCGCCGACCGGATACGGGTGATCCCGAACTTCGTCGACATCGACGCGGTGCGACCGGCGGACCGCATGACGCCGTACCGGCGAGAGCTCGGGATCCCCGAGCAGCACACCGTCGTGCTCTACGCCGGCAACATGGGCTTCTCCCAGTCCTTGCCCTCGGTGGTCGACGTCGCCCGGCGGCTCGCCGACCGACCCGTCACCTTCCTGTTCAACGGTGGCGGGTCCGCCCGCGAGGCGCTCGTCCACGCCGCCGCCGGGTTGACCAACGTGGTGTTCGCCCCGTACCAACCGCGGGCACGACTGGCGGAGGTACTGGCGACGGGCGACATCCATCTCGTCCCGCTGCGCGCCGGGTTGGCGCGCAGTTCGGTGCCGTCGAAGACGTACTCCATCCTCGCCGCCGGCCGCCCACTCGTCGCGGCGATCGACGAAGGCACCGAGGTCGCACGAGTCGTCACCGAGGCGGGCGCCGGGCTGGCCGTGCGGCCCGACGATCCGGCCGTGCTGCACGACGCGCTGTGCTCCCTGCTCGACGACCCGGACCGGGCCCGGGCGATGGGAGTGCGCGGCCGGGCCTGGGTGGAACGATGGCTGTCGCCCGCTTCGGTGGCCGAGCGGTACGAGGAACTGTTCGTCGAGGTGCGGCGGGCCGCAGGGCGTGGACGGTTACGCCTCCGGTAGCGTGTCCTACCCGTGGGCAACGCTTCTTCGAACCGGCCGTCCTCGACCAAGAAGGTGCAGCGGGCAGCGCGCGCTGGCGGGCGCACCAAGGTGCGCTCCAACCGCGGCACGGTGTTCCCGGCGTCGGTCGCCGCCGTCGTGGTGGTCGGGCTCGGTCTGGTCGCCTACGCCCGCCAGTCCTCGTCGGTGAACGAGCCGCCGACGGTCGAGCAGCACTGGCACGTAGCGTTCGCCTTCAACAAGTGCGGCACGGAGCTCGGCAAGGTCCAGAACAACAACGAGACCCAGGGCACCGACGACTTCCTGCTCTACCAGTCGACGGGGATCCACACGCACGGGGACGGGGTGATCCACATCCACCCGTTCTCCTCGGCCGGAACCGGCAAGAACGCGAAGCTCGGCACCTGGTTCAAGCAGGCGGGCATCAAGGTGTCGGACGACCGGATCGAGCTCCCCGAAGGTCTCGGCTCGATGGCCCAGGACGAGCAGTGCCCGGCCACCGACGGCGGCTCACCCAAGCCGGGCAAGCTCAAGCTGCTGGTCTGGAACGACGCCTCCTCGACCGGGGATCCCGACGTCTACATCACCGGGTTCCCGGATGTCCGGTTCACCAAGGACGGTATGGCGATGACGCTGGCGCTCGTCCCCGACGGTGCCGACCTCACCCCGCTCAAGCCGTCCTCCGCCGCGAACCTGAGCGAACTCGGCGCGGTCGACCAGCCCACCTCGGCGACGACGACGACCGCGGCGACGACGACCGCGGCGACGACGACCGCGGCGACCACGACCGCGGCGACCACGACCACGACCACGGGATGAAAGCGGTCGTCCTCGTCGGCGGGTTCGGCACGCGCCTACGACCGCTGACCTACACCACACCCAAGCCACTGCTGCCCGTGGGGCACCGACCGATCCTCGAGCTCGTCCTCGAGAACCTCGCCGCCGCCGGTATCGAGGAAGCGGTGCTCTCGCTCGGTTTCAACCCCGACGCGTTCACCGCCCGCTACCCGCAGCGACGCTGTGCCGGTGTCCGGCTCGACTACGCCGTCGAGCCCGAGCCGCTCGACACGGCGGGCGCCATCGGCTTCGCCGCCCGCCACGCCGGAATCGACGAGACGTTCGTGGTGGTGAACGGCGACATCCTCACCGATCTCGACGTCGGTCGCCTCCTTGCGGCGCACCGTGCCACCGGGGCCGAGGGCACGATCCACCTCACACCGGTCGAGGACCCGTCGGGCTTCGGCGTCGTGCCCACCGACGCGTCCGGTCGGGTGCTCGCATTCATCGAGAAGCCACCGCGCGACGAAGCGCCCACCAACCTGATCAACGGTGGCACGTACGTCCTGGAGCCCTCGACGCTCGTCCGGATCCCGACGGGCCGCAAGGTGTCGATCGAGCGCGAGACCTTCCCGGCGATGGTGGCCGACGGCGTGCTGTTCGCGCTCGCCACCGACGACTACTGGACCGACACCGGTCGGCCCGATCTCTTCCTCGCCGCCAACCTCGACGCCGTCGCAGGCCGGCGGCGGGGAGCTGCACCGCCGGCGATCGGCGATGGAGCACAGGTCGACGGCACCGTGGTCGACAGCGTGATCGGCGCCGGTTCGACGGTCGCCACCGGTGCCGTGGTGACCGGCTCGGTGCTGCTGCCCGGGGTGTCGATCGCGCCCGGTGCAGCGGTCATCGGGAGCTGCCTCGGGGCCGCCGTCCGGGTCGGCGCCGGGGCCCGGGTCGTGGACAGCGTCCTCGGGGACGGCGAGGTCGTCGCCGACGGGGCGACCGTCGCGTCCGAACGGCGTCCCCCCGCCTGATGCGAGCGCTGGTCGTCGGCGGTGCCGGGTTCCTCGGCTCGCACCTCGTCGATCTCCTCGTCACCGAGGGCGCGTCGGTCGACGTCGCCGACGACCTGTCGACCGGCTCGCTGGCCAACCTCGCCGAGGCCCGAACCGCTCGCAATCGTGACCTGCGGATCCACACCCTCGACGCCCGGGGCGGCGAACTCGGCGAGCTCGCCGCCCGCCGGCCACCCGACGTGGTGTTCCACCTCGCCGTGCCTCGTCACCGGAGCTCGACCGACCAGGACGCGTTCGACCGTGCCGTCAACGGCACCGCCCGGGTCATCGAGACCGCCGCACGAACCGGGGCGAAGGTCGTCGTGGCGCTGCGCGCCCTCGACCTGTACGGCGCCGTCGCACCGAAGGACCTCCCCGTGCGCGAGCACCGCCCGAGCGACGCCCCGGTCACCCTGGCCGAGCTGGCCACCAGGACCGTGGTCGACCTGCTGACGATCGCTCGCGAACGGCGCCAGGTCGAGTTCACCGCGCTCGCCTGCAGTTCGCTCTACGGCCCTCGGCGACGCGACGGGGTCGTCGCCTCCTTCGCCGCTGCGGCGGCGTCCGGCGAGCCCGCCCGGCTCGACGGTGACGGCCGCCAGACCCGAGACCTGCTCCACGTCGATGACGCGGTCGACGCGCTGTTGCGCGCCGCCCGGCGCGGCAGCGGGCTGGTCGTGAACATCGGCACCGGGTCGCAGACCGCCGTGCGGGACCTTCACCGGATGGTGCGCGGGGCCGGCGCCCCCGTCGAGCGGGCGCCGGAGCGCCCCGACGAGCCCGGCCGGTTCGCGCTGTCGCCGGTGCGGGCCCGCATCCATCTCGGCTGGGAGCCGTTCACCCCACTGGCCGACGGGCTCGAGCGCCTCCTGGAGCGCTGAGCCCGGGCCTCTCAGCGAAACAGGTCCTCGGCGGGCGGGCGGATCAGCTCGCTCATCGACGACGGCCGCAGCCACGACGGGTCGCACCCGCGCACGACGGCGACCGGGATCCCGTTCGACTTGCCCATCGCCAGCTCGGCCGCCGCGGCGAGCTCGTCGGCGACCGCGACCTCGGTGACCTGCATGGTGCGCCCGAGCGCATCGGGCGTGCCGCGCAGGTCGACCACCCCGGCGATCCCGGCCACCCCGATGGCGACATCGGTGAGCCCCTTGCGCCACGGGCGGCCGAACGTGTCCGAGACGATCACCCCGACCGACACCCCGAGGCGCGCCCGAACGATGTCGACGATCCGTCGGGCCGAACGGTCCGAGTCGACCGGCAACAGCGCGGCGAAGCCGCGCTCGACGTTCGACAGGTCGATCCCGGAGTTGGCACAGATGAACCCGTGACGGGTCTCGGTGATGATCAGGTCGCCTCGACGGCGCACGATCCGCACCGCCTCGGATTCGACGAGACCCTTGTGGGACAACGGGTCATCCGGGTCGACGGGAACGAGGCGCCCCTCGGCTTTCGACACCACCTTCTGGGTCACGACCAGCACGTCGCCGTCGGCGAGCGGGCCGTTGGGCGGGCCTGCGCACGCCTCGACGATCACGTCGCCGAGTTGGTCGCCGGGCCGGATCTCCCCGATCCCCTCGACACCCCAGATCGTCAGCCGGTTCATCAGGCCACCGCCTCCAACGTGACCCGGGCGAGCGCTGCGGCCCGCTCGGGATCCGACATGATCGTGCCGGTCACCAACGCTCGCATCCCGGACCGCTCGACCGCAGCGGCCGCACCGGCATCGACCTCGTCGATCACGAGCGTGCCGGCGAACGGTTCGTACAACCGGGCGACGCCGACCACCGAGGACTCGTGGCCGAGTTCGACGAGCATCCGGTCCGCAGGACCCTTCAGCGCAGCCCCCCCGATGATGGGCGACACCGCGACGACGCGCGCCCGCTTGGCGACGAGCCGGTCCCGGACCTCGGGGAAGGCGACGAGCGGTCCGATCGACACGATCGGGTTCGAGGGGGCGACCACGATCACGTCGGCCCGGTCCAGCGCCTCGAGCACCGCGCCCGTCGGCCGGGCGGTGCCGTCACCGAACCGGACCGCCGACACCGGCACGGCATGGCGCCGGCCGACGAAGTACTCCTGGAAGCTGATCTCGCCCTCGCCCGGCACCGTCACCATCGTCGGGCACGGGTCGTCGCTCATGGGCAGCAACCGGAACGGCACCCCGAACGCACGTCGGATCTCGTCGGTCGCTTCGGTCAGCGAGGCTCCCTCGGCGAGGCGAGCGGTCCGGTAGCAGTGCGTGGCGAGATCCTGGTCTCCGAGGTTGAACCACGTCGCGGCGGCCGCGCTCCCCGACGGGCGGACCGCAGCGAAGCGGCCGAGGCTCTCCATGACCCGCCATGTCTCCGACGACAGGCCCCAGCCGCGTTCGGTGTCGATCGCCCCGCCGACGGTGTAGGTGACGGTGTCGAGATCGGGGCTGATCGACAGCCCGTGCAGGACGAGGTCGTCGCCGGTGTTGACCACCGCGCACACCGTCTCGCCGCTCAGCACCCGGCGCAACCCGGCCAGGTACCGAGCGGCGCCGACGCCCCCGGAGAGCACCACGACGCACGGCTCAGGAGCGGTCATCGATCGCCTGCCGGTACAGCTCGAGCATGGCCGACGCCGTCGACGACCAGGAGTACGCCGCCACCCGCGCCCGGCCCGCCGCGAGCAGCCGGGCCCGTTCCGCCTCGTCGGCGACCGCCCGGGCCAACGCAGCGGCGAGCGCATCGGCGTCGAGCGGGTCGACGAGGAGCGCTGCGTCGCCGGCCACCTCGGGCAACGCGCCGGCGGCCGAGGCCACGACCGGGACGTCGTAGCCCATCGCTTCGAGCATCGGAAGGCCGAAACCCTCGTCGAGCGACGGATAGGCGAGCACGCGGGCGTGGGAGAGGAGCCACACGAGTTGCTCGTCGGTGACGAAATCGGTGAGCACGACCCGTTCGGCCGCCGACGCCGGCAGCGCAGCGATCGCAGCATCGACCCGGGCGGTGTCGGAGCCGGATTTGCCGACCAGCACCAAGCCGACGTCATGGCCGACGGCACGAAGGATCCCGAACGCCTGCACCAATCGGACCAGGTTCTTGCGCGGCTCGCGGGTGCCCAGCCCCAGCACGTATGGCCGGTCGTCGAGCCCCGGGAGCGGCGGTCGCCGCTCGGGCGCCGGGCCCAGCTTGGGACCACCGTGGGGAATGGCGCGCACACGGGTCGTGCCGAAGCGCTCGCACACCTGGTCTGCGACGTACTGGGAGGGGGTGTGGACCCAGGCGCCGCGCTTCACCGCCCGGGCGATCAGGGCGGGGAAGCGGCGCACCACCGGATCGACGAGGTCCGGCCGGTCGAGCGGCGAGCAGTCGTGGACCGTGACGACCTCGGCGAGCTTCGAGGGGGGCACGACGAAGTTGGTGCCGTGGACCACCTCGCACCCGTCGAACGGTCGCCGGGGCCGCGGGTACTCGAGTCGCTGCCACACCTGTTGGGCGAGCGCAGCCGGGTACGGCAGGCGGACGGTGCCCCGAGGGAGCGGCGCCCGGAAGCTCAGCACGTAACGGACCACGGCGGGCGCGTCCTCGAGCGCGTCGAGGGCTCCGAGCAACTCGGCGGTGAACCGGCCGATGCCGGTCCGGGGACCGACGAGCGGCCCGGCGTCGACGGCGACGGTCAGCGATGGCACCGGCATCGGACCGTACCGGACCGCTGGCGGCCCCACGAGCCCGGCCGGTCGGCCGAGTAGGCTCACCGACCTGTGAGTACTCCGTCGCGACGCGCCTTGGTCACCGGCATCACCGGTCAAGACGGGCAGTTCCTGGCCGAACTCCTCCACGCCGAGGGCTACCAGGTCTACGGGTTGCTGAAAGGCCAGAACAACCCTCGGGCGGCGATGATCGGCGATGAGCTCCCGTTCGTCGAGCTCGTCTCGGGCGACCTGCAGGACCTGCCCTCGCTGGTCGCTGCGCTCGAGTACACCCAGCCGCACGAGGTCTACAACCTCGGCGCCATCTCCTTCGTCGCCCTGTCGTTCAAGCAGGCCGAGCTCACCGCCAACATCACCGGTCTCGGGGTGCTGCGGCTGCTCGACGCCATCCGAATGGTCGGTGGACCACGGGACAACCCGATCCGCTTCTACCAGGCGTCGTCGTCGGAGATGTTCGGCAAGGTGCGCGAGACACCCCAGACCGAGCGCACCGCGTTCCACCCGCGCTCGCCCTACGGCTGTGCGAAGGTCTTCGGGCACGACATCACGGTCAACTACCGGGAGAGCTACGGGCTGTTCGCCTGTTCGGGGATCCTGTTCAACCACGAGTCGGAACGGCGCGGGCTCGAGTTCGTCACCCGCAAGATCAGCAACGCCGTCGCCCGTATCCACCTCGGACTCCAGCGGGAACTCGTGCTCGGCGACATCGAACCCAAGCGTGACTGGGGGTACGCCGGCGACTACGTGCGGGCCATGTGGCTGATGCTCCAGCAGGACCAGCCGGCCGATTACGTGGTCGCCACGGGCGAGACGCACTCCGTGCGGGAGTTCCTCGACGCCGCGTTCGGCCACGTGGGCATCGACGACTGGACGCC
>JBILVB010000207.1:0-6053 GCA_044370695.1 Acidimicrobiales bacterium
GCATCCTCGGCGACGCCGGGCAGATCGAAGCGCAGTACGAGCCGATCGTCACGCTGGATGGCGTCGACGGGGATCTGGCGGGTGAGCAGCGGCCGACCGGTACCGAGGAACGACGCAGCGAGCCGATCTGAGTGTCACACCATCATGATTCGGCCGGATCGGACCGGCTGGAGCCAGTGCGTCGTGGCACGACCGCCGTGGACCCGTCGGGGAGTTCCACCACGTGCACCCGGGCGCCGTAGTGCTGCTCGATCGTTTCGCGCGTGAGCACCTCGTCGGGTCGACCCTTCGCCTGCACCCGCCCCTGGCGCAACAGGACGACCTGGTCGGCGTACTGACCGGCGAGCGTGAGGTCGTGCATGGCGGCGACGACGGTCAGAGCCCCATCCCGGCGGAGCCCGGCGACGAGGTCGAGCACCTGTTGCTGGTGGGCGACGTCGAGGGCCGAGGTCGGCTCGTCGAGGAGGAGCACGGGTGCCTCCTGGGCGAGCGCACGGGCCAGCACGACCCGCTGCAACTCACCGCCGGACAAGGTGTCGAGCCGCCGGCCGTCGAAGCCTCCCAGGTCGAGCCGGTGCAGGCACGCGACGGCCACGGCGCGGTCCTGGTCGGAGTCGACGCCGAAGGTCGGCACGTACGCCGTCCGGCCGAGCAGCACGTAATCGAGCACGGACGCGTCCTCGGGCACCGTCGGCTGCTGGGGAACGTAGGCGACGAGGCGGGCGCGTGCCCTCGGTCCGAGTCGGTCGGGTCGGTGTCCGCCGACGGTGACCGAACCGGCGCTCGGCCGCACGAGGCCGGCCAGCGCCCGCAACGCCGTGCTCTTGCCCGCACCGTTGGGCCCGATCAGGCAGGTCCACGACCCGTCGCCGACCGTGACGTCGATGCCGTCGACGGCGTGTTGGCGGCCGTAGGCGACGACCAAGCCCTCGGCGCGCAACTCCACTGCAACCTCAGGCGCGTCGGCGCGATCGCAGGACCAGCAGGAAGAACGGTGCGCCGAAGAAGGCCGTCACGACACCGATGGGGATCTCGGCCGGCGAGGCGAGCGTGCGGGCGAGCACGTCGGCCAGCACCAGGAACGCGCCGCCGCACAGCATCGACAGTGGCAGGACCCGGCGGTAGCTCGCCCCGGCCACCAGACGCACCGTGTGCGGGACGATGATGCCCACGAAGCCGATCAGGCCGGTGACCGACACGGCAGCCGCCGTGCCGAGGGTGGCGAGTGCCACGGCGGCCAGCCGTACCCGGGCCACGTGGAGCCCGAGCGCTGCCGCCTCGAGCTCCCCCACCCGCAGCACGTCGAGCATCCGTCGCATCGCGAGCAGCCCGATGGAGCACACGACGAGATAGGGCAGCACGAGGCGCACGTCGTCCCAGGTCGCCGTCGACATCCGGCCCAACAACCACGTGTAGACCCGTTGCACGGTGTCGGTGTCGCGCTGCTGGACGTAGGTCTGCAACGCCGTGAAGAACGCCGCAACGGCGATCCCGGCGAGCACGATCGAGGTCGCCGACCGCGTGCGGTCGACCCCGGTGCCCAGCACGTAGGAGATGGCGACGGCGAGCAGCGCACCGGCGAAGGAGGCGACGGGCAACGGATCGAGCGGCCAGGTCCCGGTGGCCGGGCCGTAGACGATGGCGAGCGTCGCCCCGAGGCCGGCACCGGCCGCCGAGCCGAGGGTGAACGGGTCCGCCAGCGAGTTGCGGAACACCCCCTGGTAGGCCGCGCCGGCTCCAGCGAGCAGCCAGCCGACGACGGCGCCGAGCAGCACCCGAGGCACCCGGATCTCCCACAGGATCGTCGCCTGGGCGGCCGTCAGGCCGCTGTCGAGATCGAACGGCAGGACCCGGTCGGTCACCTCGACCAGCGACCCGCCGAGCGGGAGCCCGGCGGGTCCGGTGAGGATCCCGATCACGACGGCCCCGGCGAGCGCCACGACCCCGCATGCCCACCAGGGTGCGGTGCGGGAGCCGGCGACGGGTGCCCGTGTGCCGATACCGAGCCGGCCGACGGCGACGGCCACCTCAGGACCTCGCCAGCCCGGCGGCCACCGCCCGGGCGAACTCGACGACCCGCGGACCCCAACGGGAGGCGAGGTCGTCGTCCAACTCGACGACCGCATTGGCCTTGACCGCCTTCAGGGTCGACCAACCGGGTCGGGCGGCGACGGTCCGGGCCGACTGCTTGCAGCACTTGGTGTCCGCCAGGAAGATCACGTCCGGGTCGGCGGTCAGGATCGCCTCCGCCGACAGCTGGGGGTATCCGGACCCGTCGTCAGCGGCGTCGGCGATCGAGCTCAGGCCGAACAGGCGGTAGATCTGCCCGGCGAACGTCGTCGAGGTGACGGTGTAGTACGTGTCGTCGAGCTCGTGGTAGTAGCGCAACGGCTTCGCCGGTTTCGGTGCACCCGCAACGATCGCCGCCAGATCGGCCTTCATCTTCGTGGTCAGCGCCTCGGCCTGGGCCCGCCGTCCCGTACGGCTGCCGAGCTCGCCGATCTGCGCGTAGACGTCCTCGATCCTCTTGGCTGGCGGCTGCACGAGCACCGGGATCTTCAACTTGCCGAGGGCGTCGCCGAGCTTCGCCGAGTCGTCGGCGATCACCACGAGGTCGGGATTCTTGGCGGCGATGGCCTCGACGTTGGGCCGGAAGCCCGACAGGTCCGTGCGGGGCGCCTCGGCCGGGAAGTTGGACTGGTCGTCGACGGCCACCACCTGGGGTCCGGCTCCGATGGCGAACAGCGTCTCGGTCGCCGTCGGCGACAGCGACACGATGCGCTTGGGCACGGCCGGGACGACCGTGGTCGCCGCACCGGTGGGCCGGGACGTCGAGGACGCCATCGTCAACGGCGTGGCCGTGGTCGCCGAGGTGGTCGCCGAGGTGGTCGCTGCGGTGGGCGTGCCACCGGCGGCGTCGGGCCGATCGGCGCCGCAGCCGGCAACGCCGAGCGCGACGACCGCAACCGCGATCGACCGCAGAGAATGCTTCATCGGTTGTCCTTCGTACGCCTCATCCGTCGTGAGGTTCGGTCGGTTGCCTACGACCCCAGCCGGTCTCCTGGCTCCCGGATCGACGCTCGCCTCGCCTTCCCAGGCTCTCGCCCAGTGGCTCCCCGAAGGGATGAGGTCTGCTCCCCGGTCACAGTGGCGGGACCGCGCCGGAATCGCACCGGCTTCCCGAACACTGGAGTCGCCGCCGAACGTACGCCCAGACCACGGGAGGGGGCAACACGGCGACCGGTAGGGTCGCCACGATGAGCGCGAACGAGTTGGCGGCCCTGGTCCACGTGCAGGACCTCGACCTGCGGGCCGACCAGGCCCGCCACCGCCGGTCCCACCTGCCCGAAACGGCGGACCGGCGGTCGCTCGAGGCCGACCTGGGCCGGGTCACCGCCGAGCACGAGCAGCTCACCGAGCGCCACCGCGCGCACACCCGGGTGCGCGACGACGGCGAGGCGACGACGGTGGCCAACGGCAGGCAGCGCCAGCAGCTCGATCGCAAGCTCGCCGGCGCGTCCACGGCGCGCGAGGCCGACGCCCTCACCGCGGAGTTGGCGGCGCTCGCCGCCCGGCAGTCCACACTCGACGACGCCGTGCTCGAGGCGCTCGTCGCCCTCGAGGAACTCGAGGAATCCCTGGCCGCCCTGGTGCCACGCCGGGCCGACCTCGAGGCCGGGCTGGAGGCGGCCCGGGCCCGGGAGGCCGCCGCCGTGGCCGTGGTCGATGCCGAGCTCGCAGCGCTCGCCCGCGAACGGGCGAACGCGCTCGAAGGGGTCGGGGCGGAGCTGCAGCGCCGCTACGAGGCGTTGCGATCACGCCTGGGCGGGATCGGTCTGGCTCGGGTGGTGGAGCGCCGCTGCAGTGGGTGCAACCTGCTCCTGCCCTCAGCCGAGTTGGAGGAGCTCCGGCGACTGGCCGCCGGAGAGGCCGGCGAGTGCAGCCAGTGCGGCCGGCTCCTGGTTCCGTGACGACGCTCGGCAAAGTGACGGGCCTTGGAGTCGACCCTCTACGAGAACGGCCTGCGCGAGAACGCCAAGGCGACCGAGGACGCTCTGGCGGGGGCGTGGTCGCGGGTGAACGAGAACATCGCGGCGGTGGCCGAGCAGATGGATGATTCGATCCGGGAGATCGCCGGGATCGCGGACGGTCGGGGCAACGGCGCTGCGGCGGATCTGTCCCGTATGGCGTCCGAACTGCGCTCGGCCTCGGCCGGCTTCAAGGTCTGACCGGACCCTGCCGACGGAAACCGAGGCCCGTCGGCAGGGCGCGGTCACACGGCGCCGGCGGCGTCCTGGCCTGCCACCCATGCCCAGGTGAGCGCAGGTCCCAGGGTGCCGCCGGCGCCGCCGTACACCATGCCGGTGGTCCCGGCCATGACGTTGCCGACGGCGTAGAGGCCGCCGATGACCCCGCCCTTCACCGACAGGACCCGGCCCCGGGCGTCGGTGCGGGGGCCTCCCTTGGTGCCCAACGTGCCGGGCAGGATCGGCACCGCGTAGTAGGGCGGCTCGTCGAGCGGCCCGAGCGTGGCCGCCTTGCCGGCCTGGGTGCCGTCGCCGTTGAACCCGTCGTAGGCCGACGCGCCGCGATGGAAGGCGGGATCCTCGAGCGCCCGGGCGTGCTCGGAGAACGACGCGATCGTGTCGGCCAGCGCCTCGCCGTCGATGCCGAGGGCGGCCCCGAGGGCTTGCGGGGTGGGCGCGACGGTGAGCCAGTCGGGATCGGGGGCGTTGGGCGACAGCGGCCCGACCGGATACCGGGTCCGGTAGCCGTGGTCGAACACCAGCCAGGCCGGGACGTTCGCCCATGTGAACGACACCGGGTCGAAGGCTTGGAAGACGTTGCCGAGCGCGTTGTAGTTGGTGGCCTCGTTGCAGAAGCGCCGACCGGTGCGGTTCACCATGATCGAGCGCGGGTAGGTGCGCTCGGCCAACACGAGGCGGCTGCGGGGCTGGCCCTTCCACGTCTCCCCGGGGATCCGCAGGCACGGTACCCACCAGGCCTCCGCCATCGAGCCGAGGGCGGCGCCCAGCGACATGGCCATGCGCAGGCCGTCACCGGTGTTGTCGGGCGGTGAGGCCGGCGCCTCGAGCGGGGCGTGCAGGAACTCCCGGCGCAGCGACTCGTCCCACTCGAAGCCGCCGGTCGCCAGCACCACGGCCTTGCGGGCCCGCACCCGGAACTCGGCGCCGTCACGCGAGGCCACGACGCCGACGACGCGGCCGTCCTCGCTGAGCAACTCTCGTGCCGGGGTGGCCAGCCGGGGCTCGATGCCCCGGTCCAGACAGCCGCGCAGCAGGGCGCCGACGAGGGCCTGGCCGAGCCCGCGCTGGTCGGTCTCCTGGCGCGCCTGGTACTCCTCGGGCGCCACCTGGTAGCGGCCCCCGCCGAGCGGCGTCTCGGTCAGCGTGAAGTGGTGCACGCGGTCGCTGCGCAGCACCCGGTCGGACCACTCGCCGAGCGCTCGGAACGAGAACGGCAGGTTGTCGAGCGACCGCCCGCCACCGGGCTTCCCGCCCGGATGCTCCGGGTGGTAGTCGGGGTAGCCGGGCACGACCTGGAACTTCGCCGGCGTGTGCTCCTCGACCCACCGCAGCATCCGCGGTCCGGCGTCGACCAGCACGGCCGCGAGGTCGGAGTCGATGCGCCCCAGGGAGAGCGCGCCGAGGTAGGCGAGCGCGTCGTCCCGGCTGTCGGACAGGCCGGCCTCGTGCAGGTGGTGGTTGTCGGGGATCCACAGGATCCCGCCCGACACCGCCGAGGTGCCGCCGACGGTGTCGGCCTTCTCCAACAGCGCCACCGATGCGCCGTGGTCGTGGGCGACCACGGCCGTGAGCAGGCCGGCAGCGCCGCTGCCGAGCACGACGACGTCGACCTCGACGTCCCAGGATTCCGTCCCCATGCACCCGGACCGTAGCGGCAAGGCATGCTGTCCGACCGATGCGCGCTGCACCTGCCCCGCCCTCCCCTCGTCCCGCCGTCTCGGGTCTGCCTGCCTACAAGCCGGGCAAGGCCCTCGAGGTGGCGATGGCCGAGCACGACCTCACCTC
>JBILVB010000060.1:0-20006 GCA_044370695.1 Acidimicrobiales bacterium
CGCGATGCCCCGCTCGCGGCAGCGCCGCAATGCCTGCTCGACGAACCCGGCGATCTCCCAGGTGCTCAGGCCGGCTTTCTCGCTCTGCGGGTAGATCGGCACGATCCGGCCGGTGCGGTCGCCGATCAGGTCGACGATCGGGTTGGTGATCTGCAGCCCACCCCGGTAGAGCTCCGGCTTGCCGAACAGGGCCACCTGGGTGCCCTCGGCGAGTTGACGCTCCCGCCACGGCTGGTTGAAGAACGTGGCCGTCAGGCGCCCCGACCCGTCACCGATCACTGCGGTCACCAGTGCCTTGCGGGACTTGGTCGTCCGCTTCGACACCGAACGCACCTGTCCGAGCACCAGCGCCTCTACCCCGGGCCGCAGGTCGCCGATCCGCGCCTCGTTGGTACGGTCCACCCAGCGGCGGGGATAGGTCGTCACCAGGTCGAGCACGGTGGCGATCCCCATCTCGCCCAGGCCGTTGAGGCGGCGCTCACCGACCCCGGTGAGTTGGGCCACGGGGCGCTCGGCGAGCTGGCGCAGCGTGATCCCGCCCGCCACGATCGCCCTACTCCACCCCGAACAGGAACGGGTACAGCGGTTGGCCGCCGCCGTGCACCTCCACCGCGACGTCGGGCCGGGCCTCGGCCAGCCAACCGGTCACGGCGGCGAGGTCGTCGGGGTCCAGCTCGGCGCCGGTGAGCACGGTCACGAGCTCGGCGTCGTCGCCGACGAGGTGCTCGAGCAGCGCCAACGCCGCGGCTCGAACGGAGTCGCCGACGGCGACGATCCCGTCGCCACGCACCAGACCCATCCAGTCGCCGGCCCGGACCCGGTCGCCCGAATCGCGCACGGCCTGCGTGACCTCGCCGGTGGCCACCGACGCGGCGGCCGCCGTCATCGCCTCCCGGTTCGCTCCCGCCGCGGCCTCCGGGTCGTACACGACGAGCGCAGCGAGGGCCTCGGGCATCGAGCGGGTGGGCACCACCTCGACCCGCCGGGCCGTGAGCCCGGGGAGCTGCTCGGCCACCGGGATGATGTTCTTGTTGTTGGGCAACACGATCACCTGCGTCGCGTTCACCGCCTCCACCGCCGCGAGCAGCTCGGCGGTCGACGGGTTCGCGCTCTGCCCGCCGCCGACGACGCCCTGCACACCGAGCGCTCCGAACAGCTCGCTGATCCCCGGTCCCGACGCCACCGCCACCACGGCGGTGGTGACCGCCGGCAGGCCGGCCATCGACGCCTCACGCCGCTGGTGCTCCTCGGCCACCTCCTGGAACAGATCGGTGACCCGGATCCCCCGGGGCCGACCGCCGCAGTCGAGCGCCACCTCGATGGCCGCCCCGATGTCGTTCGTGTGGACGTGGCAGTTCCACTGCCCGTCGCCGCCGACCACCACGATCGAGTCGCCGATCGCGCCCCACCCCTGCGTGAAGTCCTCGATGCGTTCGTCGGCGAGGTCGAGGAAGTACATGACCTCGAACCGCAGCTCGGACACGTCGCCCTCGCCCCGGTGGGCGAGGGCGTCGAGCACGAGCGGGTCCGGGCCCTCGACCTCGGTCGGCTCCGGGAGCGGTCGGCCGTCCACCACGTGCAGCGCTGCGTCGAGCAGCAGCAGGAACCCGGCGCCGCCGGCGTCGACCACCCCGGCCTCTTTCAGGACCGGCAGCAGCTCGGGCGTGCGGGCCAGCGTTTCGCGCCCGGCCCGGCGCGCGGCGTCGAGGGTGCCGACGAGATCAGCGCCGGCGCCCGCCGCACGGCCGGCCGCGCCGGCGGCCTCGCGCACCACGGTCAGGATCGTGCCCTCCATCGGCTTGAGCACCGCCTTGTACGCAGCCGTCGACGCCGCGCCGAGCCCGTCCGCGACGCTCGCCGCCGACACCGCCCCGGCGCGCTCGATCGTGCCGGCCAGGGCGCGCAGCACCTGCGACAGGATCACGCCGGAGTTGCCCCGGGCACCCATCAACGAGCCGTGGCTGATCGCCCGGCACACCACGCCGAGCTCGCCGGCCGGCTCGACCCGCTCCCCGGCGGCCCGCTCGATCTCGGCGACCACGGCGTCGAGGGTGCGGGCCATGTTCGTCCCGGTGTCGCCGTCGGGCACCGGGTACACGTTCAGGCGGTTCAGGCCGGCCGCATGCCGGCGGACGGTGTCGCGGAAGCCCACCACCACCGACACCAGCGCAGGGGCTCCGAGGTGTTCGACTACCGGCACGGCGCCTCAGGCTACCGATCGCGGCGCCGTCGGTGCCGATCGTCACCGAGATCCGCGTCGTCCGACGAATGGTCAGTGGGGGGGTGCGCTGGTACCCTTCACCGGTCCTTCGACGTGCAGGAGTACCCGGTCATGGCAGCCGTCTGTGAAGTCTGCGGAAAGCATCCGAGCTGGGGTCGCTCGCTGTCGCACTCGCACATCCGCACCAAGCGTCGCTGGAACCCGAACATCCAACGGGTCCGGGCGATCGTCGGAGGCTCGCCCACCCGGGTGAACGTCTGCACCGGCTGCATCAAGGCCGGCAAGATCGTCAAGGCCGGGCGCTGAAGCTGCCGTGCAGGGCGTCGTCAAGTCCTACGACCCGGGCACGGGCGACGGGATCGTCGTGCGTGACACGGCGGACCTGACCGAATTCGACCTGGCGCCGGGTGCGCTCGACGGCTCGGTGTTCCGCATGCTTCGGCCCGGACAACGGGTCGTGTTCGATCTCGACGACCGCAACCGCGCCACCCGGGTCCGCCTCGGCTCCGAAGAAGACATGGGCACCCCGGGCTTCGCCCCCACCCCGCTCGGCTGACGCCCCCGGCGTCCCGGCACCGATCCCCACCACTCCACGAGGAGGGAACATGTCCGCCACGACGACGAACGCGCGGCTACAGGCCTGGGTCGAGGAGTGGGCAGCCGTACTCGCACCGGCACGCATCGAGTGGTGCGACGGCTCCGCAGAGGAGTACGACCGCCTCTGCGGCGAGCTGGTCGCTGCCGGCACCTTCACCCGGCTCGACGAGGCCAAGCGGCCCAACAGCTACTGGGCCCACTCCGACCCGGGCGACGTCGCCCGGGTGGAGGACCGCACCTTCATCTGCACGACCGAGCAGGTCGACGCCGGGCCGAACAACAACTGGCGCCAGCCCGACGAGATGCGCGCCGAGATGCGGGCGCTCTACGCCGGCGCGATGGCCGGGCGCACCATGTACGTGGTGCCGTTCTCGATGGGCCCGCTGGGCTCGCCGATCGCCCACATCGGCGTGCAGCTCACCGACTCGGCCTACGTGGCGGTCTCGATGCGGATCATGACCCGCATGGGCCAGCGGGCCCTCGACGTCCTCGGCAAGGGCGACTGGGTGCCCTGCGTGCACTCGGTGGGCGCACCCCTCGCCGCCGGGCAGGCCGACGTGGCCTGGCCCTGCAACCCGGACAACAAGTTCATCGTCCACTTCCCCGAGACCCGCGAGATCTGGTCGTACGGGTCCGGGTACGGCGGCAACGCCCTGCTCGGCAAGAAGTGCTTCGCGCTGCGGATCGCGTCGGTGATGGCCCGCGACGACGGCTGGCTCGCCGAGCACATGCTGATCCTCAAGCTCACCAACCCTGCCGGCGAGGTGCGCTTCGTCGCAGCGGCGTTCCCGTCGGCCTGCGGCAAGACCAACCTCGCGATGCTGGTGCCCACCATCGAGGGCTGGGCGGTCGAGACCGTCGGCGACGACATCTGCTGGATGAAGTTCGGCCCCGACGGTCGCCTCTATGCGATCAACCCCGAGGCCGGGTTCTTCGGCGTCGCCCCGGGTACCAGCCTCGAGACGAACGCGAACGCCATGCAGACGTTGTGGGGCAATGCGCTGTTCACCAACACCGCGCTCACGGCCGACGGCGACGTGTGGTGGGAGGGCATCGACGGCGAACCGCCGGCCGGGCTCACCGACTGGAAGGGCAACCCGTGGACACCGGCGACGCCCACGCCCGCCGCCCACCCGAACGCCCGGTTCACGGTGCCCGCGTCGCAGAACCCGTCGTGCGCGGCCGAATGGGAGGATCCCGCCGGCGTGCCGATCTCCGCCGTCTTGTTCGGCGGGCGCCGTGGTTCGGTGATCCCGCTCGTCAACCAGGCCTTCGACTGGCAGCACGGGGTGTTCCTCGGCTCGATCATGTCCTCGGAGACCACCGCGGCCCAGGCCGGCGCGGTCGGCAACCTGCGCTTCGACCCGATGGCCATGCTCCCGTTCTGCGGATACAACATGGCCGACTACTGGGCCCACTGGCTGCGCCTCGGGGCGGCCACCGACCCCGACAAGCTGCCGAAGATCTTCTACGTCAACTGGTTCCGCAAGAACGCCCAGGGCAAGTGGCTCTGGCCCGGGTTCGGCGAGAACAGCCGGGTGCTCAAGTGGGTCTTCGACCGGGTGGCCGGGCACGCGTCCGCCGTCGAGACCCCGATCGGTCTGCTCCCGGATCCCGCAGCCCTCGATCTCGGCGGTCTCGACATCCCCGAGGAGGACCTCGCCGAGCTGCTGCGGGTGGACGTCGAGGGTTGGAAGTCGATGATCCCGGCCATCGAGCAGCACTACGGCGCCTTCGGCGACCGGTTGCCGGGTGCCCTCGCCGACGAACTGACGGCGCTGGACAAGCGCCTCTCGGCCTGATCCGTACGGCCCGCCGGTACGATCGACCGATGGTCAGCGCCTACATCCTCATCCAGACCGAGGTCGGCAAGGCCGCCGGGGTCGCCCGGGCGGCCCGGGCCGTCGAGGGTGTCACCGCCGCCGACGACGTGACCGGCCCGTACGACGTGATCGTGCGAGCCGAAGCCGACACCCTCGACCAACTCGGGCGCTCCGTCCTGGCCGCGCTGCAGGCGATCGACGGGATCACCCGCACCCTCACCTGTCCGGTCGTGCACCTCTGAGCGCTCAGCGCAGCAGGAACGCCCGGATCCCGAGCCCCATCAGGAACAGGCCACCGAGGCCGTAGAGCAGGTACATGCGCTCGCGCAGCTGGCTGCGGTAGCTGTACAGGATCCCGATGGCCACGATGCCGGAGAACCCGTACAGCAGGTGGAACTGCGGTGCGACGTAGCCCTCGCCTGCGATCAGGTACACGCCCACCACCGCCTGCGCGAACACGGTGAGCTCGGCGGCGAGCGTGCACCACCACAGCGCCCGGACCCGGAGCGCGGCGAGCCAGTGGGCCGCGAGCGCCCACGCACCGACGGCGCCGTTGCTGATCATCACCACCCAGGCCCCCACCTCGTGGGCCTGGCGGAAGCCGAAGGCCAGCAACGTCAGGCGCCGCGGCGCCCGAGGTCGACCACCTCGTAGTTCCACAGCTCCGCCGACAGCGGCATCGGGCGGGGCTGATCGCCGCCCGCACCGGCCGGGGGACCCTGGTGGCCGTGCCCGAATGCCGGCGAGCTCACCCACGCCTGGAACGCGGCGTCGTCGCGCCACCGGGTGACGACCAACCAGGTGGTTCGATCGTCGACCGGGCGCAGCAGCTCGAAACCCTCGAAGCCGTCCTGCCCGTCGACCGCTCCGGCCCGCGCGGCGAACCGGCGGGCCAGCTCGTCGCCCGATCCTGCGGGCACGGTGATGGCGTTGATCTTGATGACCGTCACGGCCTCGACCCTACCGTCGCCGTGCCCTCACCAGGCCGCCGCGAGGATGCCGGCGGCGGCTTCCTCGGTGACGGGCCGCGGGTTCGCCCGCACCGACGGGTTGGACTGCGCGGCGCGGGCGACCGCCGCGAGGTGCTCGTCGGTGACGTCGAGATCGCGCAGGCGGGTCGGCAGGCCGAGGCGGACCAGGAGCGCGCCGAGCGCAGCCGGGACGTCGTCCACCCCGACCGCCCGCCCGACCCGGGCCAGTTCGGTGGCGGCCACCTCGGCGTTGAATCGGATCGTGTGCGGGAGCAACACCGCGTTGGCCAAGCCGTGACGGATGCCCGAACGGCCGCCGAGGAGCTGTGCGAGACCGTGGTGCACCCCGGTGGAGCCGTTCTGCAACGCCCGACCCGCGAGCCAGGCACCCGCCAGCAGGTCCGTGACCGCACCGAGCTGCCCGGGCCGGTCGGCGACCCGGGGGGCGGCCTCCCACAGCGCGGTGGCGCCGGCGACCGCCAGCGCCTCGGCCTCCGGGCTGCGCCGCTGCCCGTAGACCACCTCGAGGCAGTGGGCGAGCGCGTTCATCGCCGTCTCGAGCTGCACCTCGGCCGGCACCGACGTGGCCAGGGCGGGGTCGTACACCACCGTGCCGGGCGTGCAGGTGGGCCCGCCGGCGCCGGACTTCGTGCGGGTCCGTTCGTCCGTGGTGCCGAAGAACCCGGTGCACTCGGCCCCCGAGCAGGTGATCGGCACGGCCACGTGGGGCACGACCGGCCGGTCGAACGGGGTGCGGCCCGGGGTGCCCGCCTCCTGCTCGGCGAAGAAGTTCACCGCCTTGCCGAGGTCGACACACGAACCGCCGCCGAAGCTCACCACCGCATCGATCCCGTCCCGGCGGGCCTGCTGCAGGGCCTGCTGCAACACCGAGGTGGGGAGGTGCGAGCGCACCCCGGCGAAGGTGGACGCCAGGGCCCGACCGAGCACCCCGATCACCCGACGCCCTTCCGGGGAGGCGAGCCGGCCTTCGGTGGTGAGCAGCAGCACCCGCCGGGCGCCGAGGTCGCGCACCAGAGCACTCAGCTCGCCGACCGCCCCGTCGCCGAACACGATCCGCTGCGGATACGCCGTGTGGGTCCAACTCGAACGCATCGGCCCAGTCTCGCCGACCCGCACCCGGGACGAACGTCCACCCGAGCGGCGTCAGCGGATGAGGGTGTCGGCCTCGTGCCCGCGCTCGACGAGGTGCAACGCGCCGGTCCCGTCCACCTCGACGACGGTGATCGAGCAGTTGTCGAGGCTGGCGATCACGATCCGGTCGTCGCCGACGGCCGCGCCGATCACGGCGTTGATCGCCACGAAATGGGAGACCACCACGGCGTCGGCGCCGATCCCGGCGACCGCCGCCACGACCCCGTCGCGGAACGCGGTGTAGCGGGGGCCGAGCCCCGACCACGTCCCGGCCATCGCCGCGCGCAACCACGCCACCCGCTCCCCCATCGCCACCCCGTCGGGTGAGGGGATCTCGGCCACGGCCGGGACGAGGAGGGGCGTGCACCCCCAGGCGACGGCGAGCGGTGCCGCGGTCTCGCGGGTGCGCCGCAACGGGCTCGTCACCAGCGCGAGCGGGCCGAGCGGGGCGAGGCGCTCGGTCATCGCACGAGCCTGCGCCCGGCCGAGGTCGTCCAGCCCCGGGTCGGGATCGTCGTCCCACCCGGCCGCGGCTCGACCATGGCGCACCAGGTGGATCCGGGTCACCACAAGCCGGCGAACCCGTGCTCGTGGATGCCCGCGGGCGCCCCGCGCCGGATGAACCACTCCGTCCCGAAGGCCATGGCGAAGGCCTCGTCGGGCATCTGCAGGAAGAAGCTCGTGTCGGTGATCTGGCTGCGGTGGCAGGCCATCGAGGCCCGCTTGGCCGCCAGCGCCGCGCGGATGTCGACCATCGTGGTGAGCTCGGCCTCGGGCATCCCGAACGGGTTGCCGTCGTCGGCCGGGCCGTCGACATCGAAGCCGGGGCCGTCGGCGCCCTCGGCCGGCTCGCCCATCAGCTCGCGCTGCACCGCCATCAGGCGGCGCATGTGGTCGCGGTTCATCGTCGCCTCGTACACCTCGACGGTGCCGGCGAGCACCGCCGCCCGGTGACCGACGTGATGCACCTTCACGTGATCGGGATGCCCGTAGTTGCCGTGCCAGTCGTAGACGGTGACGACGTCGGCCGCCTCCTCCACCAGGATGGCCGCCAGGCGAGCGGCGGCGTCGTCGAGCGGTGCCTGGTGGAACGACGACGGGTGGTCGTTGTGCTCCCAACCGGTCATCCCCGAGTCGTGATACCCGAGCCAGGCGACGCGGTGGATGCCGAGCGCGTCCGCCGAGGCCTCGGTCTCGGCACGACGGCGCTCGACGAGCGATTCGGGGCTCTCCACCCCCTCGGGCCGTTCGCCGTGACGGCCGTCGGTGGCCACGACGAGCACCACGCGGTGCCCGGCCGCGGCTGCCAGGGCCATCACTCCGCCGGTGGAGATGGACTCGTCGTCGGGATGGGCGTGGAAGCACACCAGGGTCGCCATGCGGAGCGCGACCCTACCGGCCCGTCAGGACGCCGCCTTGGCCGCTCCCGAGGCGAGCAGGGCCTCGACCCGGTCGGCCGGGATCCCCCAGTCGGTGAGCACCTCGCGGGTGTGCTCACCGGCATGAGCCGGCGGCTGCTCCAGGGTCGGCGCGGTGCGGCTGAAGCGAGGTGCCGGTGCCGGCTGGGTCTTGCCGGCGAACTCGACGAAGGTGCTGCGGGCCTTGTTGTGGGGATGCTCGGCCGCTTCGGCCATCGTGAGCACCGGGGCGAAGCAGATGTCGGTCATCTCCATGATCGAGCACCACTCGGCCCGGGTGCGGGTGCGGAACAGCGCCCGCAGCCGCTCCTTCTTGTGCGTCCAGCCGGCCTTGTCCATCTGCTTGGAACGGTCCGCGAAGTCCGGATCGTCGGCGAGGCCGGCCTTGTCGATCAGCTCGGCGTAGAACTGCGGCTCGATCGAGCCGAGCGAGATGTACGCACCGTCGGCGCACTCGTAGGCGTCGTAGAAGTGCGAGCCGGTGTCGAGCAGGTTGACGCCGCGGTTGTTCTCGTCCCACGCCGCACCGCGCATGCCCCAGAACATCGCCATCAGCACCGCCGCACCGTCGACCATCGCGGCGTCGACCACCTGGCCGACCCCGGACCGGGACGCCTCGAGCAGCCCGCACACCATGCCGTAGGCGAGCAGCATGCCGCCGCCACCGAAATCGCCGACCAGGTTCAGCGGCGGGACCGGCGCCTCGCCCACCCGACCGATGTGTGCCAGCGTGCCGGACAGCGCGATGTAGTTGATGTCGTGGCCGGCCGCCTGCGCGTACGGGCCTTCCTGGCCCCAGCCCGTCATGCGGCCGAACACGAGCTTCGGGTTGCGAGCGGCGCAGGCCTCGGGTCCGATGCCGAGCCGCTCCATCACGCCGGGCCGGAAGCCTTCGATCAGGCCGTCCGCGTGCTCGACGAGCTGCAGGAACGTCTCGACGGCGTCGGGGTTCTTCAGATCGAGCGCCACGTTGCGCCGACCGCGGGCCATGACGTCGCCGCTCGGCGCACCGATCGGGCGCACGTTCTGGGCGCGATCGACCCGGACGACCTCGGCCCCCATGTCGGCGAGCATCATGGCGCAGAACGGCCCGGGGCCGATCCCGGCGACTTCGATGATGCGGATCCCGGTCAACGGCCCGGCCATGGCGGTCCCCCCTTGGAGCGTCGGTGGCGCCATCGTTGCCGCCGGGACGCACCCGACGCCAGACCGCCGGCGGGCTCAGCCGATGGCGTGGGTGGTGTGGCTGACGATCGCGTCCACCACCGCCGGCCACAGCGGCTCGGGCAGGTCGTGGCCCATGTCGTTGCACACCAACAGGTTCGCCCCCGGGACCGCGGCCGCCGTGGCCTCGCCGCCCGACAGGGTGATCAGCGTGTCGGCCCGACCGTGGATCACGAGCGTCGGCACCGCCAGCGCCTGCAACCGTTCCGTCCGGTCGCCCGATGCGAGGATCGCAGCGAGCTGTCGGGCGCCGCCCGCCGGGTAGAACGAGCGGTCGTAGGAGGCGGCCGCCCGCTCCTTGGCCTTCGCCGCGTCGAAGTACCGGGGGCTGGCGAACACCCGCCAGTTGGTCGCCGCCGCCTCGACGTAGGCGGCCCGGTCGGCCGGGGGCGGGGCGAGGAGTGCCGCCGTCGCCTCGGGCTTGGCCTGGCCGACGTCGGGGTTGCCCGTCGTCGACATGATCGACGTCATCGTGAGCACCCGCTCGGGGTGCTCGATCGCCATGGTCTGCACGATCATCCCGCCCATCGACGCGCCTGCGATGTGGGCCCGCTCGATACCGAGGTGGTCGAGCAACCCGAACGCGTCGTCGCTGAAGGCCGACAGCGTGTACGGGACCGCCGGGACCTTGCTGTAGTCCCGGGCGGCGAGCGCGCCGAGCAGCCCGACCATGTCCACCTCGACCCCGTCGAACTTGGTGGAGAGCCCGACGTCACGGTTGTCGAACCGGATCACGAAGCGGCCGCGGTCGGCCAGCATCCGGCAGAACGCCTCGTCCCACGAGGTCAGCTGGGCGGTGAACCCCATGACGAGCAGCAGGGCGGGGTCGGCGGGGTCGCCGAAGGTCTCGTACTCGATCTCGATGCCGTTGGACGGGGCGCGCATGGCCGCAGTCTGGCCCAACGTCGCGCTCAAGTTCCGGACCCACCCGCCGATGTCAGCTTCGTGCCCGATGCCGCCGTCGCCGCCGTGTCCACCACCCTCGCCGTGGCCCTCGGCGCCGCCATGCTCGCGGTGGAGGCACCCAAGCGGGCCGTGGTGCGCCTGCGGGCCCGCTACCGGCGGCGCTGAGCGGGGTCGCTGAGCGACGGCCCGACGAACACCGACTCGTCGGGCTGCACGCACGAGCCGGGAGGGACGAGCGCGTCGATGCGGTCGAGCAGGTCGCCGTCGAGGCGGACCTGCGCTGCGCCCAGCTGGCCGGTCAGGTGTTCGAGCGTGCGCGGGCCGATGATCGCCGATGTCACACCGGGGTGCTGCAGCGTCCAGGCCACGGCGAGCTCGGGCAGCGTCACACCGGCCTCGCCGGCGAGGGCCACGAGCTGCTCGACGAGTTCGAGCTTGCGGGCATTGTGCGGCTTCGCGACGTCGAACCGGTCGAACAGGCGGGCGGCCCGACCCTCCCGGCGCTGACCGGCCCCGGCCCGGTAGGCGCCCGACAGCCAGCCTCCGTTGAGCGGGCTGTAGACGATCGCGCCCATCCCGTAGCGGCGGCACGCCGGCAGCAGCTCGCGCTCGATCCAGCGCACGAAGATCGAGTACGGCGGCTGCTCGCACCGGAACGGCACGTGACCGCGACGGTCGGCCACCCACTGGGCCTCCACGATCTGGTCGGGCGGGAAGGTGGACGAACCGATGGCGCGCACCTTGCCCTGGCGCACCAGGTCGCTCAGCGCACCCAGCGTCTCGTCGACGTCGGTCGACGGGTCGGGCCGGTGGATCTGGTAGAGGTCGATGTAGTCCGTGCCGAGCCGACGGAGGCTGGCTTCACAGGCGGCAACGATGTGGCGACGGCTGTTGCCCCACGTGTTGGGCCGGCGCACCGCGGCGAACGGGCCGTCGGCCACCGGGAAGTGGCACTTGGTGGCGAGCACCACCTCGTCGCGCCGGCCGGCGAGGGCCCGCCCGACGATCTCCTCGCTCACCCCGGCCGAGTACACGTCGGCGGTGTCGACGAAGTTGATGCCGGCATCGAGCGCGGTGTGGACGATCCGCTCGCACTCGTCACGGTCGTCGTTGCCGACCGGCCCGAGCATCATCGCCCCGAGGCACAACGAGCTGACGTGGATGCCGGTGCGACCCAGCGTGCGGTACTCCATGGCCGGACGCTACAACCGGGCCCCATGCGCACCGCACGGACGTTGGCCGAGGGGTTCACCTTCGGCGAGGGGCCCCGCTGGCACGACGGCCGGTGGTGGGTGAGCGACTTCCACGACCATGCCGTCAAGACCGTCACGCCCGACGGCGAGGTCGCCGTCGCCGTCCAACTCGACGACCGTCCCTCGGGGCTCGGCTGGCTCCCCGACGGGCGCCTGCTCGTCGTGTCGATGACCCGGCGGCAGGTCCTGCGTCGCGAGCCCGACGGGACCGTCGTCGTGCACGCCGACCTGTCGGACGTGGCGACGTTCCACTGCAACGACATGGTGGTCGACGGCACCGGGCGGGCCTGGGTCGGCAACTTCGGCTTCGACCTCGAGCGCTACGTCGAGCGGCGCGCCGCCGGGGCGCGCGAGGAGGCCGCAGCGATGCGGCGGACGGCGGCGCTGGCCTGCGTGACGCCCGACGGCGTCGTGCGCGTCGCCGCCGAGGGCCTCGAGTTCCCCAACGGCTCGGTCGTCACGCCCGACGGCGCCACCCTGATCGTGGCCGAGTCGTTGGGGCAGCGGCTCACCGCCTGGACGATCGGTCCGGACGGAACGCTCACCGACCGGCGGGAGTGGGCCGACCTGCCCGGTATCGCGCCCGACGGCATCTGCCTCGACGCCGACGGGGCGATCTGGGTGGCCGATGCCGCCGGCCACGGTGCGGTGCGCGTGCGCGCCGGCGGCGAGATCGTCGACCGGGTCGAGGTCGACGACCACTGCTACGCCTGCATGCTCGGCGGCCCGACCGGCACCACCCTGCTGCTCGTCACCGCAGCCACCTCGGAGGTCGACCGGGCCCGGGCGCAGCGGGCCGGACGGGTCCGGGTGGTCGACGTCGAGGTGCCGGGCGCCGGCTGGCCCTGACGATTCGTCAGCGTCCCAACGACACCGAGTCGACGTCGACCACGACGGTCGGCTCGGCGTCGTTCGGGGTCGCGACGGCAGCGAGGTCGGGATCGGGTCGGCGCCGTCGCCAGGCGAGCCATCCCGCGTAGGCCAGTCCGCCGGTCACCAGCGGCACCACGACGGTCACGAAGCGGTGTACGAGCACCGCGGCAAGGGCGTCGTCGGCCGGTGCGCCGAGCGTCACCAGTCCGGCCACCAAACCGCCCTCGGTGAAGCCCACCCCGGCCGGTGTCGGGGCGAACCCTGCCGCTGCCGACACCACGGCGAACATGCCCCAGAAGCCGACCGGATCGACCGACCGGCCGACCGCGTCGAGCGCGACGAGCAGCAACACCCCACCGGCGACGTGCCCGGCTACCCCGCCCGCGACCAGGGCAAACCCCTTGCGGCGCAGCACCTCGGCGCCGTGGACCCGACCCTCGGCGACGGCTTGGGGCAGATCGAGGCGGCCGGCCGCCGGGAAGCGCCGGGCCAGCCGGCGCTGGAGTCGCACCGCACTGCGCACCGTGGCGTCCGCCAGGCGGCCCGGGCGGAGCACCACGAACGCGACCAGCGCACCGACGGCGAGCGCTGTGACGGCCGCACCGGCGGCGAGTGCGTCGACGGTGTCCCCGCGAGCCGCCAGGAGGTCGCCGCCGGCGGTGACGAGCACCAGCAGCCACAGGCCGGCCGCGTACGCCTGGGACACCACGACGTACGACACCGTGATCCGGGGCAGCCCGAAGCCGAAGCTACGCCCGACGACGACCCGTGCGGCGAAACCCGCGACGGGACCGCTCGGCAGGGTGTGGGCGGCCCGGTCGATCTCGCCGAGCAGGACCGCACGACCCCAGGGCAGCGATCCGAGCGACCAGCGCAGCAACGCCGCCCGGATCGAGGACCAGACCAGCCAGCAGCCGGTCACCGCCACCAGAGCCCCGCTCCCGATCCGTCCCAGTGCTCCCGCCGCGTCGCCGACGAGGTCGCGCTGCACCACTGCAGCGCTCACGACGGCGGCCACCACACCCAACCGCACCGCTGCCGACCAGGGCGATCGACGGGTCCGGGCGACGCTCATCGCCCGGGAGTCTGCCGCCGCCCGACCCTGCGGGCACCACCGGGAGTGGTGACCGGCGCCCGGCGGCCGGTCACGCGAAGCGGTCGCCGAGACGTTCGAGGGCGCCCGGGGTGCGCACCCCCCACCAGAACAGGTCCTCGCCGTCGACGAGCTCGACCGGCACGCCGAGCTGTTCGAACTCGGCGACGTGCCGCGACGCGAACGGGTACGGCTCGGAGGGCAGCAGGACCAACTCGGGGCCGAGTCCGGCGACCTCCTCCATCGTCACCGTCGGGTAGCGGTCGGGGTGTCCGGCGAGGACGTTGGCGAGCCCGACCGCCGCGAGCAGCGTCGAGCCGTACGTGTCGCCGTTGAGGCTCATCAACGGCCGTTTCCAGATCGGGACGAACACCCGGCGGCCCGGCACGCGCATCGGGGGCAGGCGGGGCTCGTCGAAGGGCACGACACCGAGCCGCTCGGCGAGGCGGAGCAGTTCGTCGGGCACGTCGAGCACGTTGCGGACGTCGGTGACGTGCACGGCGAGGCCCGCGTCGACGAACGCGTCGTGGTCCTCACGCCGGTTCTCCTCCCGGTCGAGAACCACGACCTCGGGCGACAGGGCGACGATCTTGCGCAGGTCCGGGTCCTTCGTGCCGCCGACGGCGGTGATCCCGGGCTGCTCGCAGTACCGGGTGACGCCGACGGGCGGCACCCCCCAGGCGATCAGCGTCTCGGTGACCGACGGCACCAGGCTGACGACGCGCGGCGGCACCCGGGGTCAGCCGCCGAGCAGACGCGACTTCTGCGCGTCGAACTCGGCCTGGGTCAGTGCACCGCTCTGACGGAGCTTCTCGAGCCGTTCGAGCTGGGCGATGACGTCGCCCCCGGCGGATGCCGCAGCACCGGGCGGCGCCGGCGGGGCCGAGGGCGGCGGCATCATCCGCTCGCGGATGCGCTCGTGGGTGCGCATCTCGTTCTCCTCGATCTGGGCGTGGATCAGGTTGGTGATCGACTCGGGTTGCTTGACGTCGCTGAAGCGGGACTGGCCGTCGGTGCCGGCCGACTCGATGAGCAGGTCCCCGGCGCCGATGATCCGCTCCCAGAAACCCTGCCGGAAGTTGACGTTGTTGATGCGCTCCAACGGGATCTCGATCCCGGACTTCGCGAACACGCCGTGGCGGTAGATCAGCCGGTCGGTGGTGATCACGAAGTTGGTGGTGATCCACGTGAGGTAACGCCAGCCCAGCCAGACCGCAGTGACCAGGATCGCGGCCCCGCCGAGATACAGCAGCCCGCTGCCGATCGTGCCCGACGCCACCACCTGCAGCACGATCGTGAGCGCGACCGCAGCGATGACCGACGCAGCCGGCTCGAAGAAGTACCACCAGTGGGGATGAAGGTCGACGACCTTCTTCTCGTAGCTGTTGAGGAGCCGGTCCGGGTACGGCATGGCGCGCATGGTACCGGTAGGCGCACCGGTGACGGGTCAGCCCGCCGGGTCAGGCCCAGCCGAGCTCGCCCAGGCGAGCGTCGGTCAACCCGAAATGGTGACCGAGCTCGTGGATCACCGTCACCCGCACCTGGCGGACCACCTCGTCTTCGCTGATGCAGATCCCGCACAGCTCCCGCCGGTAGATCGCGATCCGGTCGGGCATGGCGAGCCCGCCCGGGGCGAGCGAGCCGTAGGACGCGCGCTCGGTGAGCGGGATCCCGGTGTAGAGACCGAGCAGGCCGGGCGGGCCGTCGTCCTCGACGAACACCGCGACGTTGTCGAGCAGGCGACCGATGCGATCGGGCAACCCGTCGAGTGCGTCGGCGACCAGTTCTTCGAAGCGCTCCCGTCCCACCTCGACCACGGACCGCGACGCTACCGTCGGCCCCGTGGACGCGCTCGAACGGGACCTCGACGAGGCCCAGCGCCTCGCGGTCACCACCGCGGCCGCACCGCTGGCGGTCCTGGCCGCCGCCGGATCGGGCAAGACCCGGGTGCTCACCCGACGCATCGCCTGGCGGATCGGCCATGGCACTGCGTCGGGCGACCGGGTGCTCGCGCTCACCTTCACGCGTCAGGCCGCCGGGGAGCTCACCACCCGCCTGCGCACCCTCGGGGTCCGGGACCGCCTCACGGTCGGGACGTTCCACGCCGTGGCCTGGTCGGCGTTGCGGCGACGATGGGACGACCAGGGTCGCCGGCACCCCGAGCTGCTCAGCGACCGCGCCCGCCTCGTCGCCGACGTCCTCACGACCGACCGGCACCGCCGGCCCGCCGGCGAGGACGTCGCAACGGTCGTCACCGAGATCGACTGGGCCAAGGCCCGCCTCGTGCACCCCGACGCCTACGTCGAGGCCGCGGCCGCCGCGGGCCGGCGCCCCCGGATCCCCGTCGCGCGGGTCGCCGACGCGTTCGCCGCCTACGAGCAGGCGCGCCGGCGCCGCCGGCTCGTCGATTTCGACGACCTGCTCGTGTCGTTCCTGCGGGAGCTGCGCGACCCGACCTACGCCGAGGTCGTCCGGTGGCGGTTCCGGCACGTGTTCGTCGACGAGGCCCAGGACCTGAACCCGGTCCAGATCCGCCTGCTCGACGCGATCGTCGGCGGTCGCCCCGACCTGTGCCTCGTCGGTGATCCGCGGCAGGCGATCTATGGCTGGAACGGGGCCGACCCCACCTTCCTCGCCGAGGTCGGCGAGCGCTACCCCGGGATCACGATCGTGCGCCTCGAGCGCACGTACCGCTCGACGGCAGCGATCACCCGGGCGGCGCGGGCGGTCCTCACCGAGCCTGCCGACGGCCCGGCCGCCACCGACGGTGCCGGCGCCACCGACGCCTCGAGCGCGGCCGGACGGGCGCCGCAGATCCACGCCTTTGCCGACGAGCAGGACGAGGCGACCGGGATCGCCCGGCTCGTGCGGGCCGCGGCCGTCGGGCGGTCGTGGGCGCAGCTCGCCGTGCTGGCCCGCACCAACGCCCAGCTCCCACCGCTGCGCCGGGCGCTCGAAGCCGCCGGCATCCCGGTGGCCGGACCGCCGCCGTGGCTCGAGCACCCCCAGGTCCGCCTGGCGCTTGCGGACGCCGAGCGGGCGGGGGACCTGGCCGATTGGATCGCCGAGCTCGCCGCCGGCCTCCACGACCCCGAACTCGATCCCCAGGCCCTCGCTGCGCTCGACGCCCTGTCCCGGCGGGCATCCGCACTCGTCGCCACGGGAGTCGCCGACGACGCCCGCGACCTGCGCGCCGCGCTCGCCGAGGAGCCGGCCGTCGCGGTCGACGTGCTCACCTTCCACGCGGCGAAGGGTCGGGAATGGAGTGCGGTCGTGGTCGCCGGTTGCGAGGAGGGATTGGTCCCGCACGCCGGGGCCCGCAGCGGCGCGGCGCGCGCCGAGGAGCGCCGGTTGCTGCACGTGGCCCTCACCCGCGCCGGCACCGAGCTGCACCTGACGTGGGCGGCGCAGCGCAACGGCGCCGCCCGGGTGCGCTCGCCGTTGCTCGCCCCGATCGACGCCACCCCGCCGGAGCCGACCGTGGCGCCGCCCGCCGGCCTGCTCGCCGGCCGAGCGCCCACCCCGGCCGCCGATCGACGGCTCGCTGCGCTGTCGACGTGGCGGCGCGCCCGCGCCCGCCGGACCGGACTGCCCGAGCAGGCGGTGCTCAGCGACGCGGTACTCGCCGAACTGGCCCGGGTCGCACCGACCGACCGCGCGGGCCTCGAAGCGGTCGCCGGCCTCGGCCCGTTCGCCGCCGACCGGCTCGGCGCGTCGCTCGTGGCGTGCCTGGACGCCTGCGAGCCGGGATCCGACGGCGATCCAGTGCCCGTCGTGCGCTGAGGACCGGCGCGCCCTCAGCGCAGGTCCATGACCACCGGAGCATGGTCCGACGGTTGGGTGCCCTTGCGGGCGTTGCGGTCGACGACGACCCACTCCACCCGGTCGATCACGGGTGCCGACGCGAGCAGGAGGTCGATGCGCATGCCCCGGCCCTGGTGGAAGTCACCCGCCCGGTAGTCCCACCAGGAGAAGATTCCGGCGGCGTCACAGCGGACCCGGAAGGCATCGATCAGGCCCGTCTCGCACAGGTCGGCGAGCGCGACCCGTTCGGGGTCGCTCACGTGGGTGGCGCCCACGAAGGCCGCCGGGTCCCACACGTCACGGTCCTCGGGCGCGATGTTGAAATCGCCACCGACGACCACCGGGTCACCGGGCCGGGTGGTTGCCAGCACGTGGGCGCGCAGGCGCGCCATCCATGCGAGCTTGTACCGGTAGTGGTCGTGGTCGAGCGCCCGGCCGTTGGGCACGTACACCGAACTGCACCGGATACCGCCACAGGTCGCCGACAGCAGCCGGGCCTCGGCGTCGGGAGGCTCGCCGTCGGCGAAGTTGGGCACGACGTCGGCGAGACCGACCTTGGAGAGGATGGCGACGCCGTTCCAGCGCCCCTCGCCGTGATGGGCGGATTCGTAGCCGAGGGCCTCGAAGGCGAGCGCCGGGAAGGCGCCGTCGGCGAGCTTGGTCTCCTGGAGCAGCACGACGTCGGGGGCGACGTCGGCCAACCACGCTTCGACCCGGCCGAGCCGGGCCTTGAGCGAGTTCACGTTCCAGGTGGCGACCCGCATGCGTTCAGGCCGACGGCCGGCGCCGGCGGGCTGCACCCGGCTTGGCCGGCGCCTTGCTCGGCGTGTCGGCGGCCGGCCCGTCGGGCCGAGGCGCCCGAGGCGCCCGGCGACGCGCCGCCGGGGCGGGGCCGGCGCTGCCCGACGCCTCGACCGCCGACGCCTCGACCGCCGGGGTCTCGACCGCCGGCGTCTCGACCTCCGGGGCGGTCTTCGGGCGCCGAGCCCGCTTCGCCGGCGCGACGGCCGCAGCCGGCTCGGCCGCGTCCGGCTCGACGGGCTTGCGCACCCGCTTGGCCGCCTTCGCCGCCTTGGCCGCCTCCGCCGGCGGCGCCGCGGCCGGAGCCGGTGCGGCCGCCTCGGCCGGAGCCGGTGCGGGCGGCGTCGTCCGGGGCCCCCGGCGTCCGGCGCGGGCGGGCGCCGCGACCGCCGGCGCCGCGACCGCCGGCGCCATTCCTGCCGGCTCTTCCACCGCCGGCGCCACGTCTGCCGGCGCCGATGTCTCCGGGGCTGCCGCGGTGAGCACCGGCTCGCCGGCCGGGACCTCGCCGGGCGCCGGCTCGGCCGGGGCTGCACCGCCCCGGCCCCGTCGCTTGCGCCGACCCGGCGCGTCCGCCGACCCCGCCTCGGCGGGACTGGCCGCGGCGGGAGCCGCGACGGGCCCGGCTGCAGCGGCGACCGGCGCCGCGACGGCGACGATCCCCGGCAGGGCCACGTCGACCGAACGCCGCTCGGAGTTGTAGCTGACCACCTCGAACCGGTGGACCTCGCCGAGCTTCAGCACGTCGCGCGCCGCCCGGGGCGCAGGGACGGCCATGTGCCGCAACGGGCAGTAGATCCGCACGTCCCCGGCGCGGGCATAGGCGCCGTGCGACGAATACGCCTCGACCACGGCGTCGACCATCGAGCCGACGGGGTGGGCGTCGACGAACACGAGGAACGGCATCGGGTCGTTCACCGGTTCGTGCTTGGCCGGCACCGGGGCGGGCGCCGGGGTGGCCGCCGACGGGGTCGAGGCCGCCGCGGCGTCGGACCGGGCGGCGGCCGACGACGGGGCCGGGGCCTGGCGCAGCCGAGGGGGCGGGGCCGTGGGCTGGGGCATCGGCTGGTTCGCGAGCGGCGTGGGGCGGTGGCCGTGCCGGGTCTCGCGCAGCTTGTGCCCGCCCTTGGTGGCCTTCACCGCCTTGCGGCTGATCGGCCCGCGCACCGGGGTGCGTGGCACGAACACCCACCCGACGTTGGGGACCGGCTTGCCGCCGATCAGGCGGCCGTCTTCGAACAGCCACGGCTCATCGCCGTGGAACTCCTGGTAGGAGTCGTTGGAGAGGATCGTCGCATTGACCTTCTTGGCGATCGTTATCACGAACGCATCGCCACGGCCGATGGCGCCGGCCGGCGGGCACACGAGTTCGTTGTTCTCGATCGCCGCGTCGAACTCGGCCACCTCCGACGAGGCGATCCGGTGACCGAACGTGGCGTCCACCACGACGGTCAGCACGGTGTCGGGATGATCGGCGAGGAAGGCCAGCACGGCGTCGTTGAGTTGTTTGAGCGACGGCATCGTCCGGCCTTCGGTGGCCAGGTTCGACCCGTCGACCACGACGTGTCTGGGCATCAGCGGTGCAGTCAAGCACGCCGGGACCGCGAACGGGCGGACGGTCGCCGCGATCCCCTACCGTGCGGCGCCGTGTCCACCACCCGGTCCTTCGCCGCCGTCCTGTGGGATTTCGGCGGTGTCATCCTGAGCAGCCCCTTCGACGCGTTCGCCCGCTACGAGCGCGAGCTCGGTCTCCCCGAGGGCTTCATCCGGACCGTGAACGCCACGAACCCCGACGACAACGCCTGGGCGCGCCTGGAGCGCAGCGAGGTCGACCACGACGGGTTCGCCACGCTGTTCGAGGTCGAGGCGA
>JBILVB010000208.1:0-6015 GCA_044370695.1 Acidimicrobiales bacterium
CGCGGCAGCGGGCTGTACCTCTACCTGCCGAAGATGGAATCGCATCACGAGGCCGCGTGGTGGGACACCGTGCTCGCCGATCTCGAACGCCGCGTCGGTCTGCCGCACGGGTCGATCCGGGTGACCGTGCTCATCGAGACGATCCTCGCCGCGTACGAGATGGAGGAGATCCTCCACGCCCTGAAGGACCGCATCACCGGTCTCAACGCCGGGCGCTGGGATTACATCTTCTCGGTGATCAAGAAATTCGGTCACGACCCGGCCCACGTGCTGCCCGACCGGGCCCAGGTGACGATGACGGTGCCGTTCATGGCCGCCTATGCGCGGCGTCTGGTCGCGGTCTGCCACAAGCGCGGCGCCCACGCCATCGGCGGTATGTCCGCGTTCATCCCCAACCGCCGCAAGCCGGACGTGACCGAGCGGGCGCTCGCCGCCGTGCGCGCCGACAAAGAACGCGAGGCGGGCCTCGGTTACGACGGCACCTGGGTCGCCCATCCCGACCTCGTCCCCGTCGCCACCGAGGTGTTCGACCGGGTGCTCGGCGACCGCCCGAACCAGCTCGAGGTGCGGCCCGTGCTCACCGCCGACGTCACCGGCCTGCTCGACACGACGATCCCCGGCGGGGTGGTCACCCGGGCCGGGGTCCGCAACGACGTGAGCGTGGCGCTGCAGTACCTCGAGGCGTGGCTGTCAGGTCGAGGCGCCGTCGCCATCTTCGACCTCATGGAGGATGCGGCCACGGCGGAGATCTCCCGGTCCCAGCTGTGGCAGTGGGTGCGCCACGGCACCACGCTCGAGGACGGCACCCCCGTCACCGCGACGCTGGTGCTCGACGAGCTCGAGGCCGAACGGGCCCGGCTCGCCGCCGAGGGCCTCGACCCCGACCGGCTTGCCCTCGCCGCCGAGCTGGTGCGCGCCGTCGCCCTCCACGACGAGCTGCCCGAGTTCCTCACGCTGATCGCCGAACGGCACCTGTCCGACGCCGCCCGCTGAGACGACCGGCCGGCGCGACCGCTAGGGCCCGAGCCGGGTCCGGTCGACGGTGTCGGTGAGGTCCTCGGCGGTGATGCGGACGTCGGCGCGCTCGACCACGGCCACCGCGCCGAGGTCGGAGGCGCAGTACCGCTCGGTGCCGCCCAGCACCGGCACCGTCGCACACGTGGCCGGGCGCCCAGCGACCGTGGCACTCGAGGCCACCACCGGCCCGGCTCGGCGGGCGACCGACACGCGCAGCGCGCGGGCCGGTCGTTCGGCGAAGAACGCCGCCCCCATCGGCAGCCGGTCCGACACCCGGGCGTCGTTGACGCCGTCCTCGCAGCGGCCCGCCACGCAGGTGCGGGCGGTGGCCCCGAGCACGAAGCGCACGTCCGCGACCTCGACGACCGCCACGTCGAGGTCGTGGACGACGAGTGCGCTCGAGGTCACTGCGCCGAGCGGCCGGAACACGGCGTAGCGGGCGGTGAAACGCCGCTGCGGCGCAGCGTCGAGCAGGGCGAGCACGGCGTCGGCGGCCGGGTCGCCCGTCGTCGCCCCGGCCCCGGTCTCGAACGGTGCGATCGTCGTGGTCGGGGTGGCCGGGCCGTCGTCGTCGCCGCACCCTGCTGCGGCGACGAGCACCACGGCGGCGGCGAGGCGCACCAGCGTTCGGGCGGGTCGACGCATCACCGGGCACTGTACGGCCGGGCCGTCTACCGTCGGGCGTCGTGATCCGTCTCGACGCCGCCACGGTGCTGCTGCAGTGGTCGACCGGCGCGCTGGGTTTCCTCTGGGTCACCACCCGCCACCGGGAGGTGAGCCTCGGCTACGGGTGGACGGTGCGCGGTCCTGCGTTGTTGTTGGCGCTCGGCGCGTTGGCCGCCGGCCTACGACTCGATCCGGTGGCGGGCCGGGAGCTCGGCTCTGCGGCGGTGGTCGCTGCGACGGCGGTCGCGCTGGGCGCTTCGATCGTCCGGCGCCGCACCGGGGTACGGGGCCAACGGGCCGAACTCGACCGGCGCTCGGCCCGGGTGGCCGCGATGACCGGCATCGACCGCGAGGCCGGCCGCTACGAGTCGGCGGGTCGGGAGTTCGAGCCCCGGCTCGACCTGATCGCCCCGGCGTTCGGCGCGATCGGCCTCGTTGCCGCCGGCTGGGCGGCCGCGGACGGTTCGACCGGTGACGCCGTGCTGTCGGTCGCCCGCACACTGGTCGGCGCGGCCTTCCTGGGTGCGGTGACCGACGCGATGCTCCTCGGCCACTGGTATCTGGTGCAGCCGGGCCTGCCGCGACGGCACCTGCGCGAGTTGGTTCGCTGGTCGGCGTTCACCTGGCCCGCCGAGGTGGTGCTGCTGCTCGTCCCGACCGGCATGGTGAGCGTCTGGACCGGCGCCGTCGACGACGGCTGGTCGGGCCAGCTCGGATGGTTCTGGGGTGCGTGCGCCGTGACCACGATCGCGCTGTACGGGGTGACGGTGGCGGCGCTGCGGGAACGGTCCTACTCGGCGGTGATGGCGGCGACCGGGCTGCTGTACCTCGCCATCCTCACGGCGTTCGGTACCGACCTCGTCGCTCGCGCCGTGCTGTCGGGCTGACTCGCTCGTCGGGGCCCGGCGACCGACCGTCGACACCCGGGCCGACGAGGCAAGCTGTTCGCATGCCCCGACCGCTGTGGACCGGAACGATCAGCTTCGGACTGGTCAACGTCCCGGTGAAGCTGTTCAACGCCGTGAGCCGCAAGTCGGTGTCGTTCAACCAGCTCGACGTCCGCACGATGGCTCGGATCCGCTACCGCAAGGTCTCGGCTCTCGACGGCGCCGAGGTGCCCGACGAGCACATCGTGAAGGGCTTCGAGGTGTCGCGCGACCGCTACGTCGTGGTGAACCCCGACGAACTCGAGCCGTTCCTGCCGGTCAAGACGCACTCGATCGAGCTCGAGGCCTTCGTCGACCTCGACGAGATCGACCCGATCCTGCTCGACGCGTCCTACTACCTGGCGCCCGATGCGCTGCCCAAGCCGTATGCGCTGCTCGTGGCGGCGATGGCGAACGCCGGCAAGGTCGGCATCGGCACGTTCGTGCTGCGCAACAAGCAGTACGTCGTCGTGCTCCGACCCGTCGACGGTCACCTCGTGCTCTCGACGATGGTGTACGCCGACGAGATCGTCGATCCCGCAACGATCCCCGAGCTCGCCGATCTCGGAGCCGTCGAGCTCCCCGACCGGGAGCTCGCCCTTGCCGGCCAACTCGTCGAATCCCTCGCCGGTCGCTTCGAGCCCGAGACGCACCACGACGCGTACCGGGAACAGGTGCTCGACCTGATCGCCCGCAAAGCGGCCGGCGAGGCGCTCGAAGCGGTACCGGTCGCGGTCGCGGCGTCCCCGGTCGTCGACTTGATGGCGGCGCTGGAGGCGAGCGTGGCGGCGGCGCGCGCGGCGCGTACCCGGCACCCCACGAGCCACGAACCCGAGGCGCCGCCGGCTCGGGCGTCGGCGTGACCGGTCGTACGACCGTCCGCGTCGACGGCCGGGAGGTCGTGTTGTCGAACCTCGACAAGGTGCTCTATCCGGAGGCCGGGTTCACCAAGGCCGAGGTGGTCGACTTCGCCGCTCGCCTGGCCCCGGTCGTGCTGGCGCACCTGGCCGGCCGCTGCATCACCATGAAGCGCTTCCCTGACGGCGTGGCGTCCGACGGATTCTTCGAGAAGCGGTGCCCGCGCCACCGGCCGGCGTGGGTGCCGACCTCGCCCGGACCGGGCGATCGCGGTGGTGCCGTCGAGTACTGCCGCTTCGAGGAGCCGGCCGCGTTGGTGTGGGCGGCGAATCTCGCCGCGCTGGAGCTGCACGTGCCCCTGGCGCTCGCCGCCGACCTCGACACGCCCACTGCGGTCGTGATCGACCTCGATCCGGGGCCGCCGGCGGGGATGGTCGAATGCGCCGAGGTGGCGCTGGCCGCCCGGGAGGTGCTCGCTGCCGCCGGGCTCGAGGCGTGGCCGAAGACCTCGGGGTCGAAGGGACTGCAGCTCTATGTCCCGCTGCACACGCCGGTCACCCACGACGAGGCGGCGACGTTCGCCCTCGCCCTCGGACAGGTGCTCGAGCGGCGGCTGCCCGGCCGGGTCGTCGTCGAGATGGCCCGTGACCGCCGGGTGGGCAAGGTGATGGTCGACTGGAGCCAGAACGCCCGGCACAAGACGACCATCGGCGTCTATTCGTTGCGGGCCCGGCCCCGTCCCACCGTGTCGACGCCGGTGCGGTGGGAGGAGGTCGCCGAGGCAGCCGAGCGCCGCGCCGAACTGCGCTTCGAGGCCGCCGACGTGGTCGCCCGCATCGCATCGGCGGGCGACCTGTTCGCGCCGGTGCTGACGACCCGTCAGCGTCTTCCGGCCGGGAGGCGGTAGCCGGCGTGCCCGCCAGGCCTGCAACGAAGGCCTCGGCGCTGGCTACGTTCCGGGTATGGCCCAGCCGTACCGCCCCGGGATGACCGTCCCGCTCCCCGGTCACCTCCACACCCATCGTGACCGCCTCGCCGAGCTCGCCGACCTCGGCTACACCGACATCTGGTCGGCCGAGTCCGATGGTGCCGACGCCTTCACCCCGCTGGCGCTCGCCGCCGCCTGGGAGCCCCGGTTGCGGCTCGGCACCGCCATCGTGCCGGCGTTCACCCGCGCGCCGGCGTGCCTTGCGCAATCGGTGGCATCGATGGCCGACGCCGCGCCGGGCCGGTTCGCCATCGGCATCGGATCGTCGTCGAACGTCATCGTCGAGCAGTGGAACGGTGTGCCGTTCGTCGAGCCCTACCGGAAGGTGCGCGACGTGGTCCGCTTCCTCAAGGAGGCGCTCGCCGGTGAGAAGGTGAGCCACCGCTTCGACACCTTCGAGGTCAACGGCTTCCGGCTCGGTGTGCGCCCGGAGGTGGCTCCGTCGATCCTCGTGGCGGCCTTGCGTGAAGGCATGCTGCGCTTGGCCGGCCGGGAGGCCGATGGCGCCATCATCAACTGGCTGTCGGCCGACGACGTCCGCAAGGTCGCCGCGGTCGTGCATGCCGAGGGGACCGACAAGGAGATCGTCTGCCGGGTGTTCGTGTGCCCGTCGGAGGATGCCGACACGGTTCGGGCGGCCGGGAAACGGGCCATCGCCGCCTACCTGAACGTTCCGGTGTACGCCGCATTCCACGAGTGGCTCGGCCGGGGCGACGTGCTGCGCCCGATGTGGGACGCCTGGAAGGCGGGTGACCGCAAGGCGGCGCTCGCCGCGATCCCGGATTCGCTCGTCGACGAGCTGATCGTCCACGGCTCGCCCGAGGCGTGCCGGGCGCAGATCGGCCGGTACGTGGCCAACGGTGTCACGACCACGTCGCTCGCCATCATGCCCCTGGCGCCGATCGATCACGCGGCGTCGATTCGGGCGCTTGCGCCGCCACACTGAGTGGTCGTGAGGGCGCTGATCGTCTAACTTTCTTCACGATCTGCCGTGGATCGGCCCCAGCAGGTCGTCAGACTGGTCTGCGGCGGGGATCGGTCGGTGAGGGAGGAGGGACGAGATGCCCGCTGTGCGTGCGGTGACGTGGTCCGTGGCCGCCGCCGTGCTCGTCGCCCTCGCCGTCGGCTCGCCTCGCCCGGCTGCGGCGCAGGAGGCTTCGCCCTCGAGCACCGTCTCGTCGACGGGTCCGGGCAGCTGCGCGAAGGACGACGCGAGCTGCCTGGTCGCGTCCGTCGAACTGCTCGCCTCGTCCACGGTCACGGTCGGCGATCCGGTCCGGGTGCGCGTGCGGGTCCGTCCGGCCACCGGCGTGTCGGCCACGGTCCAGTCCCTGTCGGTCCGGTTGCCCGACGAGCTCGCCCCGGTCGCGGCGCCGATCGTCACCGGCGCCGGCGCCACGCGCAAGCAGTCGGTCTCGGCCGGCCGACTCGAGCTGTCGACCGTCGGTGGGAGCCGGGTCGAGGTCGTGTGGGACACCACCGTGGCAGCCGTCGGCCCGGGGACGGTCGCCATGGCGGTGGGCGCATGGGTCGATGCGCCGGTGGGACGTCGGGTGGCGG
>JBILVB010000061.1:0-19833 GCA_044370695.1 Acidimicrobiales bacterium
CCGAACTGGGGATCGACACCCGCGAGACCGTGGAGACCACCGACGGCGGGAACTCACCCCAGACCCTCGTGAACACCACGGCGCTCGCCATCGCGGCGGGCGAGTTGGACCTCGCCGTGCTGTGCGGCGGGGAGGCCTGGCGCACCCGGGTCCGGGCCAAGCAGGCCGGCGTGCAGCTGTGGCCGAAGGTCGAACCCGACGTCCGGCCGGACCGGGTGCTCGGCAAGGACCTCGACATGAACCACCCCGACGAGGTCGCACGCGGGCTCCAGATGCCGGTGCAGATCTACCCGATGTTCGAAACCGCGCTGCGGGCGGCCGCCGGCGAGGGCGTCGAGGAGCACCAGGCGAAGGTCTCCGAGCTGTGGAGCCGGTTCTCGGAGGTGGCGTCGCGCAATCCCTACGCCTGGGTGCGCCGGCACCTGAGCCCCGAGGAGATCCGCACCCCGGGGCCCCGCAACCGCATGATCGGGTTCCCGTACCCGAAGTACATGAACTCCAACAACGACGTCGATCAGTCGGCGGCGGTACTGATCTGCTCGGTCGCCAAGGCCGAGGCCCTCGGCGTCGGGCGCGACCGGTGGGTCTTCCCCCACGCCGGCACGGACTGCCACGAGCACCTGTTCGTGTCCCACCGGTGGAACTACGCCGAGACCCCGGCGGTTCGCCTCGGCGGCCGGCGGGCACTCGAGCTCGCCGGGATCGGGATCGACGACGTCGAGATCGTCGACCTGTACTCGTGCTTCCCCTCGGCGGTGCAACTCGGCGCCGCGAGCCTCGGGTTGCCCCTCGATCGCCAGCTCACCCGCACCGGTGGGTTGTCGTTCGCCGGCGGACCGTGGAACGACTACGTGATGCACTCGATCGCCACCGTCGTCAGCGAGCTGCGCGAGCGGCCCGGCGCCCGCGGCCTGGTCTGGGCCAACGGCGGGTTCGTGACCAAGCATGCGTTCGGCGTGTACTCGACCGAGCCTCCGACGGCGGGGTTCCGCCACGACGACCCGCAGGACGCCATCGACGCCCTTCCGCGTCGTTCACTCGCCCGGCCCTCGGATGCCGCGGGCGCTGCGACCGTCGAGGCCTACACGGTGATGCACGACCGCGACGGCAACCCCGAACAGGTCTTCGCCGCCTGCCTGCTCGCCGACGGCCGCCGGGCGTGGGGCACGACGCGCGACCGGGGCCTGGCGGAGGCGATGTGCGAGGGCGAGTGGGTCGGACGGGGCGTCACCCTCGACGCCGCCGGCACCCTCGACGCCGGCTGATCGAGCCGCTGCGGACACGGGCCACACGTCCGGGCCCGGCCTGGACGAGCCCACCGTTGCTAGCGTCCCGGCATGGCTGAGGTGCTCGTCATCGGTGGTGGGGTGTCCGGGCTCGGGGCTGCGCTCGGGTTGTCGCGCGACGGTCACTCGGTGACCGTGCTCGACCGCGATGCCACCGAGGTGCCGCCGGATCCCGATTCGGCCTTCGACTGGGACCGGCGCGGCGCTCCCCAGGTGCGCCACAGCCACGCGTTCCTCGCTCGCCTGCGGCTGCTGCTCGCCGAGCACCACCCCGACGTCCTCGACGCCCTGCTCGCTGCGGGCGCTACCGAGATGCGCTTCGGCGCAGCGCTCCCGCCGACGCTGCAGGGCTACGTACCCCAACCCGACGACCACGAGCTCACGATGCTCGGCTGCCGCCGGACCACCTTCGAGTGGGTGCTGCGCCGGACCGTCGAGGACGAAGGTCGCGTCCGGTTCCGCCCCGGGGTCGCGGTCGACGGGCTCGTCGCCGATCCCGGCTCGCCGCCGGTCGTGCGCGGGGTGCGGCTCGCCGGCGGTGGCACCGTCGACGCCGACGTGGTCGTGGTCGCCGGCGGGCGGCGCTCGGCCCTGCCCGAGTGGCTCACCGAACTCGGCTGCGACCCGGTGGCCGAGGAGGTGGACGACACGGGCATCGTCTACCTGTCGCGCTTCTACCGGTTGCGCGACGGAGCCGAGCTCCCGGATCGCACCGGCCCGGCCGGCGCCGATCTCGGCTATCTCAAGTACGGCGCCTTCGTCGGTGACCGCCGCACCTTCTCCCTCACCTTCGCCGTGCCCACCGAGGACGACCATCTGCGACGCGTGCTCGACGAGCCCGAGGTGTTCGACGCCGTGTGCGGGCTGCTGGCGCCCACCGCGCCGTACGTCGACGGGCGCGGCGTTGCGATCTCGCCGGTCCACAAGATGGCCGGGCTCGTGAACCGCTGGCGAGAGTTCGTGCCCGCCGGCAACCCGGTCGTGCTCGGGCTGCACGCGATCGGGGACACCCGGCTGTGCACCAACCCGCTGTACGGCCGGGGGTGCAGCACCGGGTTCTGGCACGGTCATCTGCTGCGCGAAGTCGTCCGGGCCCATCCCGGGAACCTGCGGGACCAGGCCGTGGCCCTCGCAGCGGCCACCGACGAGCACCTGGTGCCGTGGTACCGGTCGTCGGTCGTCCAGGACGCCGAGGCCCGCCGGGGCGCCGCTGCGCACCACGCCGGCGAGGACCCCGACGGCGACACCACCGATCCCCGCACCTTCATCCGGGGGGTGCTGCGCGACGGCCTGCTCCCCGCGCTGCGGCTCGATGCCGTGGTGCTGCGTGCCTTCCTGCGCCAACTCAACCTGCTCTCCCGGCCCGACGCGCTGACCACCGATCCCGAGGTGCAGTCCCGGGTCCTGGCCGTGTGGCAGAGCCGTGACCAGCGCCCGGCCGAGGCCCCGCTCGGGCCGCGCCGCCGGGAAGACCTGTTGGAGGCGGTCGGCCGGGCGGCGTAGAACGGGGACATGCGTTTCGGGGTGGCAGTACCGCAGGCCGGGCCGTTCGTCGCGCCGGAGGTGCAGCAGCGCCTGGCCACCGAGATCGAGGCCCTCGGCTACGACTCGGTGTGGGTCAGCGATCACGTGATCGTGCCCGCCGGGGAGCGGTACATCCCCGAGACGATGCACGAGCCCTTGGCGCTGCTCGCGTGGCTGGCCGCCCGCACCACCCGGGTCACCCTCGGGATCTCGGTGCTGATCCTGCCGTACCGGGATCCGGTGTTCACGGCGAAATTCCTGTCGTCGGTGGACGTGCTCTCGGGCGGCCGGCTCGAACTGGGTGTCGGCGCCGGCTGGTTGCAGGCCGAATTCGAGGCGTTGTCGGCCGACTTCGAGCGACGCGGCGCCGTCACCGACGAGTACCTCCGGGTGATCCGCAACCTGTGGGAGACCGACACCTCGAGCTTCGAGGGCCCCACCAAGCGCTACACCGACATGCGGATGTTCCCCAAGCAGGCCCCGGGCCGCACGGGCACGATCCCGATCCTGGTGGGCGGCAACCAGGCTCCCTCGGTGCGACGGGCCGCCGAGCTCGGTGACGGCTGGCATCCGATCAACCTCGGCCCGGCGCAACTCGCCGACGGCATCGCCGGTTACCGGGCCGCGTGCGCCCGGTTCGGCCGCACGCCCGGCACCGTCAATCTCCGCCACATGCCCGGCGGGCGTTCCGTGCCGGAGGGCTCACCGCTGTCGGGCGCCGCCGACGAACAGGCCGCCGACGTGCGGGCCTACGCGGCCGCCGGCCTCGACGAGCTGATGCTGTCGCTCCCGGCCCGCAGCCCCGACGAGCTGCTCGACCGCCTCGGCTCGTTCATGACCGACGTCGTTCCCCGGACCCGCTGAGATGACTGCGGTCGGGGTCCCCGGCCGGGCACCCGCGCTGGCCCGGCGCATCGCCGCCCGCCACTTCTACGGCTGGGTCGTCGCCGTGAGCTGCCTGGCCATGATGTTCGTGACCGTCGGCGTCGGGTACTACGGCCAGTCGGTGTTCCTCAAGCCGCTCAAGCTCGAACACGGCTGGTCGTCATCGGTGGTCAACGCGGCGAGCGGGTTGTACTTCGGGCTGTCGGGCATCGCCGGGTTCGTGGTCGGCCGCCACATCGACCGCCGGGGCGCGGTCCCGTTCCTGGCGTTCGGGATCGTGGCCACCGGGTTCGCCGTCGCCGGCCTCGGTCTCGTCGAGCACGAATGGCAGCTGTTCGTGGTGTACGCCGCCATGGCGGTCGCCTACGGGGTGGGCGCGGCGCTGCCGATCTCGTCGATGTTGTCGCGCTGGTTCATCCGGTCCCGGGCCAAGGCGACGTCGATCTCCTCCACCGGCGTGTCGCTCGGCGGCGCCATCCTGGTCCCGGTCGGCACGGCCCTGATCGAGGCCCACGGCCTGGCGACGGCCGCGCCGATCCTGGGGGCGTTGGTGATCGTGGTGGCGCTGCCCGTGTTGCTGCTCGCCGTCGTGCCCGACCCGGCGCTCGTCGGCCAGCAACCCGACGGTGGGCCCGCCAAGGCCGAGGCTGCGCCGGCCCGGCGCATGGGCGACCAGTACCGGGTCTGGACCCGCAACGACGCCATGCGCACGACGTCGTTCTGGGCGTTGCTGATCGGCTTCACCCTGGCCCTCGCTGCGCAGACGGCCGTGCTCATCAACCAGCAGACGTTCCTGTCCGACAGCGACAAGCTCGGCTCACTGTCGGCCGCTGCACTCGCGGTGACCACGACGACGGTCGGCTCGATCGTGGCCCGCCTGGCCATGGGCCAGATCGCCGACGGCCTCGACAAACGCTGGGTCACCGTCGGGCTGTTCGCCCTGCAGGGTCTCGCCATCGCGCTCTACACGATCGCCGGATCGACGTGGTCGATCTACCTCGTGGCCACGGTGTTCGGCTTCACGATCGGCAACGTCTACATGATGCAGTCGCTGCTCGTCGGCGAGCTGTTCGGCATCACGAGCTTCGCCACGGTGTACAGCGTGATCGCGCTCGCCGGTCAGCTGGGCAGCGCAGCGGGCATGTTCTTCATCGGCTGGGCCCGCGACGCGTCGGGTGGCTACACGATGCCGTTCCTCGTGTTGGCCGGCGTGAACCTGACGGCCGCGGTCGTGGTCAGCCGGGCCAGACCGCTCGACTGACCGCGCTGGCGTTCAGGGCCGGTACACCGGCGGGCGTGCGCCCCGATCGGCCTTCGCGGCGTCCACCGGTTCGGTGATCCGCCCGGAGGCCTCCGACGTCACGGTCCAGCCCCAGCCCGAGATGATCCGGAACCGTTCGAGGCGCCACTTGCCATCGCCGTCCTGACGGAACCGGCCCTGGTACTGGCCGCCCTGCAGCGAGGCCCGGCCGGCCCCCGAGGTCATCATGTACGCCGACAGCTCGGCGTGGGTGAGGTCGTCGTCCACGCTGATCGACACGTTCGAGGTGTGGTGCCCGCCGCGCACCGACGGCTCCCAGCGCGTGTGGTCGACGTACAGCGGGGCGATGCCTTCGTGGCCGACGAGGTGGAGGTCCTGACCCGATCCGGGCGGGAAGTTGACCACGTCGAGCACGGCGTCGGCGGTGAACACCTCGGGCAGCAACTCGGCCGCGTAGCCGACGTCCATCAGGTACAGGTACTGGTGGAACGTCGACTGGCACGCCTCGCGGATCTCGAGCACGGCCAGTCGTCGCTGCAGATCGGCCACGAGGCCGCGGAGTTCGTCGAGTTCGCCCATGGCCGGCACCGTACGGGATCGCGACCCGGCGTTCAGCCGATGACGCCGGCCGCCCGCAGTGCGGCGAGCCCGTCGTCGTCGTAGCCGTGCGCTCGCAGCACCGACTCGGTCGACTCACCCAGTTGGTCGACCGACCACACCGGCTCGTGCCGGGTGTGGCTCCACCGCACCGGTGGCCGGGGCTGGGTGACCGTGCCGATCGTCGGGTGCTCCCAGGTGTGGATCACCCCGTTGTGCACCACCTGTGGGTCCGTGAACACGTCGTCGGGCGAGTTGACCTTGGCGCAGGGCACCTGTTCGGCCCGCATCTTCACGATGAGTTCGTCGACGGTCTCGGACAGGAACGCCGTACGCAGCAGTTCGCCGAGGGCGATCTGGCTCTCCAGGTTCTGGCGGGCCTGCGGCGTGGCGAAGCGCTCGTCGGCGATCCACTCCGGATGCCCCAGGGCGCGGCACACGCCCTGGAACTCGACGTCGGACGCCGTGAAGTACACGAAGAACCCGTCGGCGGCCTGCCACAACCGGTAGATCTGGCTGAGGACGGCACCCTTCACCACCTCGGGTCCGCGCAGGGTGTGGCCCATGAACGTGTCGGGCCACAGGTAGTAGAGCGACGAGTCGAGCATCGGCACGACGAGGTGTTGGCCGGCGGCCTTGCCGGTCGCCCGGGCGAACAGCGCAGCCGTGATCGCCTGCGCCGCGGCCTGGGCGGTGGTCTTGTCGCACACCAGGGTTCGGATGAGATCCGGGATGGGGATGTCCTGGCTCTGCTGGGTGGGCACCACGCCGGACACGGCCTGGATCACCGGGTCGTACACCCGCCAGTCGGCGTACGGGCCGTCGGGCCCGAATCCGGAGATCGACACGTAGATCAGGTTCGGGTTGATCGCATGGAGGTCGGCGGGCCCGATGCCCATACGGTCGACGGCCCCGGGCCGGAAGTTCTGCACGACGACGTCGGCGTCGGCCGCCAGCTTCTTGAACACGGCGATGCCTTCGGCCGTGGACAGGTCGAGGGCCACCGACGGCTTGCCCCGGTTGGCCGACGCGTACATGGCCGACACGGTGCCCACCCGGAACGCCCCGATCCGGGTGATGTCGCCGATCTGGCGGGGTTCGACCTTGATCACGTCGGCGCCCTGGTCGGCCAGGATCTGGCAGCACCACGGGCCGGAGATCACCGCCGAGACGTCGATCACCTTGATGCCTTCGAGCGGACCGGGCATTCCTGAACCCTCCTACGACGACGGGTGCTCCAAGTCCATCACGCGCGGGCCTCGCGGCGCGCTGCCAGAGCAGCCTGGGCGAACCGGAGGCCGACGAAGGTCATCAGCGCCCCGGTCGCCGCGACGTACTCGATCGGTTCGAGGACCGCCTGCACGACGGGCAACCCGAACACCCCGGCCCGGGCGAACCACTCGAAGCGACGGCTGACCGCCCACAGCACCAGGCACACCACGAGCGTGGCCAACGCGACCACCGGCGCGATCGCCACCATGCCCCCGACGAAGGTGAGCACGCACCGCCCACCCCGGAACGACGCGAACACCGGCCAGGCGTGACCGACCATCGCAGCACCGACGACCACGTAGGGCACCCACCACCGCCCGCCGGCCACCAGGTGGCCGAGACCGCCTGCGACCAACCCCTTGGCGGCGTCGACCGCGAACACCGGCGCCGACGCCCGCTTCCCGAGCGTCGCCTGGGTGTTCCACCACCCCGGGTTGCGGTCGCCGACCGCGCGGATGTCGACGCCGTGGCGCCGGGCGACCACGACCGCGCTCGGCACCGACCCGGCGAGGTACGCAGCGACACAGGCGACGACCACGAACACGACCGGCATGCCGGCAGGATGCCAGCATGCCGGCGTGCCCGTCGCCTCGTTCCACCTGGTGACCGAACGTCCCGGCCGCGCCCTGGTGGCCACCGCCCGCCTGGGCACCGACCGCCCCCGCCTGGCCCGCACCCCCGGGCTGCGGTTCTGGCGGTTGCTGGGCACCGGCGCCGGGTCCGACACCGGTCCCGGCGTGCAGTGGGGACGCACGGCGCTGTTCGCCCTGTGGGACGACGACACTGCGCTCGACGTATTTCTGGGCACCTCCCCCATCGCCCGGCGCTGGGCCGATGCGGCCGAGGCCTGGTCGGTGCGGCTCGACCCCGTCGCCGGCCACGGTCGCTGGCGCGGGGTCGACCTGGTCGGGACGTCGGGCCCGGGTGCCGTGGCCGACGAGGGCCCCGTGGCCGTCGTGACCCGCGCCGTCGTGCGGGCCCGGCGATGGGGGCGGTTCGCCGCGGCGAGCCGCGCGGTCGCCACCGAGGTGCGCGATGCCGACGGCCTGCTCCGGGTGGTCGGCATCGGCGAGGCGCCCGTCGGCCGGCAGGCCACGTTCAGCCTGTGGCGGGACCCCGCAGCGATCGAGTCGTTCGCCTACGGCCACCCCCGGCATCTCGACGCCGTGCGCCGCACCCGCAGCGAGCGCTGGTACGGCGAGGAGCTGTTCGCCCGGTTCCGCCCCTACGCCTCGGTGGGCACCTGGGACGGCGCGGACCCGCTCGCAGGCTGAGCCTCGGCACGCTCGGCCCGGCGCCGCAACGCGCTCGGCACCACCGGCACGAGCATCCCGTACGGCTCGCCGTTGAACCGGTGGTGCATCCGGTGGGCGTCCTCCAGGGCCACCAGCGGCCGGGGCCGGCGACGACCGAGCGGCACCCGTGCGTGGATGAACCCGTCGTGCACGGCGGCGTACACCGCGCCGTAGGCGGTCACCCCGATCCCGACCGGGACCAGCCATCCCCAGCCGTCGACGTTGAACCCCACGGCCAGCACCCCGCCGACGGCGAGCGCGAACACCACCGGGTACCAGTCGTTGCGCTCCAGTCGCCCCGTGCGGCGCCGGTGATGGCTGCGGTGCCAGCCCCAACCCGGTCCGTGCATGACCCACCGATGCACGGCATACGTGATCGGCTCCATCGCTACGAAGGCTGCGAGCGCGAGCAGGAATCCCACGTACCCGAGCCTAGGGGGCGCTCGGGCGGAGGCGCTCCACGCCGGCGGCCAGCGATTCGACCTCGGTGACGCCGTACTCCTCGACGACGGCCTGCAGCCAGCGGGGCCGGAACCGGCAGGCGACGAGGATCGGCTCGTCGAGGCCGGAACGGTGGACCGCGAGGCGGGCGAAGCTCGCGGCGTAGTCCGGCGGGCGCAGGTCGCGCGAGAGCTCGAGCAGCGCCCACGGATCCGGTGCCGTCGGTGTCGAGCCCGGCACCGCGCCCGACGGCGCGACGTTGGGCATCGGCACACCGGGGCCCTCGGCCTCGCCGGCGAGGCCGGCGCCGTCGGCCAGCAGCACGCCGCGGACCAGCGTGGGGCGGGCCCCGGCGATCAGCAACGCCACGTAGGCACCCAGTCCCTGACCGACCACGGCGCACGGTCCGAGCACCGACAGCGCTGCGTCGACGTCGCCCATCAGGGCCTCGCACGAGTACCCACCGCCGAGGGGCACCGTGGACGACCCGTGCCCCGTGAAGTCCAGGCCCCAGACGTCCCCCGGCCACCGGGCGGCCCACGCCGGCACGTCGTCCGGGGTGCCCAGGCCGAGGGCGTGCAGGAGCAGCAGGCCCGGCGCGAGCTCCCCGGCGCGAAGCCGATGCAGCGCCAGCGTGCTGCGGTTGTGGACCACGGTGCGGGTCGGGGTGCGCTGCGTCATCGGTGATCCTCGAGGAACGACAGGATCTCGCCGGCGACGACGTCGGGCTGCTCGATGTGGACGAAGTGCCCGGCATCGGCCAACTGCACGAACCGGTGCACCGGCGGCAGGTAGGGCACCACGTCGTCGGGTGTTGTGCCCCACCCCATCGGCTCGGTCTGCATGCCGAGGATCCCCAGGAACGGCATCGCGAGGCCGGCCATGCGCAACTGGTGCCACTCCGGCCGGAACGGTCCGAACCCGCCGAAGCGGAACGACGGGTCGAGCTTCCAGCGCCAGCCGTCGTCGTCGTGCTGCGCTCCGATCGACGCGATGTACCGCAGCCACCCGGCGGGGAGACGGGGATTGAGCTTGCCCCGGCGCTCGGCGAGCTCCTCGAGCGTGCCCGGCTTGCGGTGGAAGCTCGCCGTCTGGCGGCGATGATCGAGCCACGCCTCGAGGTCGGCGGCCTGCATGCGGGTGCGCTGCCGGTCGGGCATGTCGGGCACGGGTCGCTTGGACGGCATGCCGTCGAGGTTGACCGCATGGCTCACCCGGTGGGGGAGCGCGTCGGCGAACGACATGAGCAGCCCGCCCCCCTTGGAATGTCCCACGATGGGTACCGCGTCGGCGGGCTCGACCGAGGCGATCACCTCGTGCATGTCGCGCAGGTCGGCCTCCCACGAGTACAGCCCGACCTTGTCGCTGTCGCCGTGGCCGCGCTGGTCCCAGCTGACGACCCGCCACCCGGCGGCGGCCAGGCGGGGGGCGAGCAGGTCGTAGGTGGCGGCGAAATCGAGCCCGCCGTGCACGCAGAACAACGGGGGGCCGTCCGCCGGTCCCCATTCGTACGTCGCGATGCCGACGCCGTAGGCGTCCACGATCCGGCGCCGCTCGGGCCTCGCTGCGCCGGGAAAACGGATCTCCGGGGCCTCACTCATGGCTCCGCAAGCCTGACATGCGACCGCCGGGGCGTCCCAACGGGGTACCCTCGCCTTCTCGCCGGCCGAGAGGGGGCCACGATGGTTCGGGGTAGCGGAGTGCGAGCGACGACGCTGACATTGCTGACGCTGCTGGTCGCCACCGCGGCGGCCTGCGGCGACGACGACAGTGCCTCACCCGCAGCGACGACCAAGACGCCGGTGACCACGATCGTGTCCACCCTCGCGACGACGACCACGCTCGCGCCGACGACCACCACCACGATCGCGACGACCACCACCACGCCGGCGCCCACGGAGTACGTCGTGGTCGCCGGCGACACGCTCAGCGGCATCGCCCGGAAGCTGGGCGTCGACCTGCAGGCGCTGATCACGCTGAACGAGATCACCAACCCGAACCGCGTCGTCGTCGGCCAGAAGCTGAAGATCCCGCCGACCACCGCCCCCACGACCACCAAGTCGCCGGGCACGGTCGGCACGTCCACCACGGCGAAGGCGACCACCACGACCGCCAAGGCCCCCTAGGCGTCGCGGTCGGCCGTTCAGGCGTCGAAGGGGAAGCCCAGGTCGGGCGCACTCGCCAGCGCCGCGAACGCGAAGCCGTGGTCGGCGGCGACGGCTGCGGCGGTGCCTCCCCGGTCCACGAGCGCCAGGATGAGGACGACCTCGGCCCCGAACTCGCGCACCACCGTCGCCGCCTCCAGGGCCGAGACCCCCCGGGTCGCGGTGTCCTCGGTGACGACGACCTTGTCGCCGGGTTGGAGTGCCCCGGCGATCCGCCCGGCCACCCCGTGGTCCTTGGCCTCCTTGCGGATCGAGAAGCTGCGCAGCGCCCGACCCCGGGTCGCGGCGACGGCGGCCACCCCGTAGGCCACCGGGTCGGCCCCCATGGTCAGACCCCCGATGGCCGTCGCGTCGGCGGGGATGACCTCGAGCGCGGCGTCGGCCACGAGCAGGATCCCGTCGGGTCGGCAGGCGGTCTGCTTGGTGTCGAGGAACCACGACGACCGCTTGCCCGACTTGAGGACGAAATCGCCGCGGCGAACCGAATGCGTCAGCAGGTGCTCGATCAACGGTCGGCGGTCCATCCCCGGGACGGTACCGTCGACCCCCGTGGAGTTGCGCATCTTCGTCGAACCCCAACAGGGCGCCGACTACGAGACCTTGCTGACGATGGCCCGGGCAGCCGAGGCGTTCGGGTTCGGCGGGTTCTTCCGCTCCGACCATTACCTGAAGATGGGCGACGTCTCCGGTGAGCCGGGCCCGACCGACGCGTGGGTGACGCTGGCCGGCCTGGCCCGGGACACCCGCACCATCCGCCTCGGCACCCTCGTGTGCTCGGCCACGTTCCGGCTTCCGGGTCCGCTTGCGGTCACCGTCGCCCAGGTCGACCGGATGAGCGGGGGCCGGGTGGAGCTCGGCCTCGGCGCCGGGTGGTACGAGGCCGAGCACACGGCCTACGGCATCCCGTTCCCCTCGCTCGGCGAGCGCTTCGAACGGCTCCACGAGCAGCTCGCGATCGTGACGGGGATGTGGACGACGCCGCCCGGCGGCCGATTCGACTACGACGGCCGCCACTATCGGGTCGCTGACTCCCCCGCCCTGCCGAAACCGTTGCAGGCCAGGGTCCCGGTGATCATCGGCGGGGCCGGCAAGCGGCGCACGCCGCGCCTCGCCGCGCAGTTCGCGACCGAGTTCAACCTGCCGTTCGCGCCGCTCACGACCTTCACCACACAGACCGACCGGGTACGCGTGGCCTGTGAGCGCATCGCCCGCGACCCGGCGTCGATGGTCATGTCCGCGGCGTTGGTGCTGTGCGTCGGCCGCGACGAGCCCGAGATCCGTCGGCGCGCCGCAGCCATCGGACGCGATCCGGGCGAGCTGCGTACCAACGGCGCGGCCGGCACGGTCGGCGAGGTACTGCATCGCCTCGAGGCCTGGAAGGACGCGGGCGCACAGCGCATGTACCTCCAGGTGCTCGACCTGGGCGACCTCGACCACCTCCACCTCGTGGCCCAGGAGATCCTGCCCCACCTGCGGTGAGCCGTCCCTGCCGGGTCGACCGCCGTGCTAGCAACGGCCCATGGGACGACTCGACGGCAAGGTGGCGTTGATCTCGGGCGGCGCGCGTGGCCAGGGTGCCGCCGAGGCCGAGTTGATGGTGGCCGAGGGGGCCTCGGTGGTGATCGGCGATGTACTGGACGACGACGGTGAACGCACGGCTGCGGCGCTCGGGCCTGCGGCCGCCTACCACCACCTCGACGTCACGGACCCGGCCCAGTGGGCGGCGATCGTGGCGTTCACCGTCTCGCGGTTCGGCCGGATCGACGTGTTGGTCAACAACGCCGGCATCTTCCGGATCCAGCCGATGACGGACACGTCGCTGGAGGACTACCGGCGGATCATGGAGGTGAACGCGACCGGCGTGTTCCTGGGCATGCAGGCGGTCGCCCCGGGCTTGGTCGCGCAGCGCAGCGGTTCGATCATCAACATCTCCTCGATCGCCGGTCTGCGGGGATCCGGCATGGCGTTCGCGTACTCGACGTCGAAGTGGGCCGTGCGCGGGATGACCAAGGCCGTCGCCCAGGAACTCGCGCCGCACGGTGTGCGGTGCAACTCCGTCCACCCGGGGATCATCGCAACGCCGATGGCCGACGAGTTCGACCGGGTGGGCGTTCGGGAGCTCGTGCAGTCGCGGATCCCCGTCGGTCACGAGGCGGGACCCGAGGAGGTTGCGAAGCTCGTGCTGTTCCTCGCCTCCGACGACAGCGTCTACTGCACCGGCAGCGAGTTCGTCGTCGACGGCGGGATGACGGCCTGACGCGCACCGGGGCGGCACGCTCGGCGTGCCGCCCCGGTGTCGCCTGTGGGCCGGGAAGGATTCGAACCTCCGTAGGCTGTGCCGGCTGATTTACAGTCAGCTCCCTTTGGCCACTCGGGCACCGACCCAGGGAGGCGAACGATAGCGACCCGGGGCGTCCGGCTCCACCGCAGATCCCGTTGGTAGCGTCGGCGGCGATGCCCAGCTTCGACATCGTGTCCGACGTGGACCGCCAAGAGGTCCGCAACGCCGTCGACCAGGCCCAGCGCGAGCTCACCACCCGCTTCGACTTCAAGGGCACCAACTCCTCGATCGAGCAGGCCGACCTCGTCCTCACCCTGCGCTCGGTCAGCGACGATCGACTTCGAGCCGTCCGCCAGGTGCTCGAGGAGCGCCTGGTCAAGCGCGGTGTCTCGCTCAAGGGGATCGACTGGGGCAAGGTGGAGGAGGCCGCCGGTGGCACCTACCGCCAGGTCGTCACCATCACGGTGGGGATCGGGGCCGACAAGGCCAAGGAGATCAACCGCCTGCTGAAGGACAAGGGCCCCAAGGGGGTGTCGTCACAGACGCAGGGCGAGCAGATCCGGGTGACCGGCAAGAAGCGCGACGACCTCCAGGCCGCCATCGCCCTGCTCAAGGGTGCCGATCTCGGCCTGCCCCTGCAGTTCGAGAACTTCCGCGACTGACGGCGCGAAGCGACCCGGTCCTCAGTCGTAGTAGCCGGAGTGGAGGTACACGCAGGGCACCCCCGTCGCGCGCAGCGCCTCGATGTTCCGTCGGTCGTCTTCGAAGACCAGTCGCACGTCGAAGCCCTGCCGGCGGAGTCCGGACACGACCTCGGTCTTGAACACCGCCGTCGGGCGCTGCTCGCCCCCGGGTCGCATCACGAGCAGATCCCAACGCACCCGGTACCGCTCCAGCCACGCCAGGGTCTCGGTCTGCACCCGCAACGGCCGGGCGGTGAGCAGCACCACCACCAGGCCGGGCTCGAGCAGGTCGAGCAGGCGGGCCGTCTCGGCGATGAGGGGATCGTCCCCGCACGCGTCGAAGAACGCCCGCCAGTCCTTGCGTCCCCTGGTGTCGTCGAGGAAGTGCTGGCGCCCCGCAGCGTCGGACAGCACCCCGTCGAGGTCGAACACGACGGTCGGGCCCGGCAGGCGAGGCTCGCCGTTCCAGACCGGGTTGAGCGACGTCGGCCGGGCGGTCAGCGTCGTGCTCCGCTCAGTCCTCGGTCGATTCGACGGCCTTGCGCTGCAGCTCCTCCACCACCGATGCGTCGGCCAGCGTGGTGGTGTCGCCGAGGTTGCGGCCTTCGGCGACGTCCCGCAGCAACCGCCGCATGATCTTCCCGGACCGGGTCTTGGGCAGGTCCGGGGTGAAGAAGATGGCCTTGGGCTTGGCGATCGCGCCGATCTCGGCGGCCACGTGATCGCGCAGCACGCCGACGTGGGCGTCGGAGCCCTCGAAGCCGGCCCGCAGGGTCACGTAGGCCATGATCGCCTGCCCGGTCGTGGCGTCGTTCGCCCCGACGACGGCAGCCTCGGCGACCGACGGGTGCGACACGAGGGCGGACTCCACCTCGGTGGTCGAGATGCGATGGCCCGAGACGTTCATCACGTCGTCGACCCGGCCGAGCAGCCACAGGTAGCCGTCGTCGTCGAGCTTGCTGCCGTCGCCGGCGAAGTACCGGCCCTCGAACCGACTCCAGTAGGTGTCGCGGTACCGCTGCGGGTCGCCCCAGATCCCGCGCAGCATCGACGGCCAGGGCCGGGTCAGGGTGAGGTACCCACCGCCGCGTTCGACGCGGTTGCCGGCGTCGTCGACCACCTCGGCGCCGATACCCGGCAGCGCAAAGGTGGCCGAACCCGGCTTGAGCGTCGTGGCGCCGGGGAGCGGGCTGATCATGATGCCGCCGGTCTCGGTCTGCCACCAGGTGTCCACGATCGGGCACCGGTTGCCGCCGATGTGTTCGTGGTACCACATCCAGGCCTCGGGGTTGATCGGTTCACCCACGGAGCCCAACAGCCGCAACGAGGACAGGTCGTGGGCGGCCGGGTGGTGGGTGCCCCACTTCATCATCGTGCGGATCGCCGTGGGCGCCGTGTAGAGGATCGTCACCCCGTACTTCTCGACGAGTGACCACCACCGGTCCTCGGCGGGGAAGTTGGGCACGCCCTCGTACATCACCTGCGTCGCGCCGTTCGCCAGCGGGCCGTAGACGATGTAGCTGTGCCCGGTCACCCAGCCGACGTCGGCGGTGCACCAGTACACGTCGGTGTCGGGGTGGAGGTCGAACACGTACTTGTGGGTGAACGCGACCTGGGTGAGGTACCCGCCGGTCGTGTGCATGATGCCCTTGGGCTTGCCGGTCGTGCCCGAGGTGTAGAGCAGGAACAGCAGTTGCTCGGCGTCCATCGGCTCGGCCGGGCAGTCCGCCGAGGCCGTGTCCATCAGCTCGTGGTACCAGTGATCACGACCCTCGACCATGTGGACGTCGTTGCCGCCCCGGCGCACCACCACCACGTGCTCGATCGAGGGCGTGTCGGCTACGGCGACGTCGGCCTGCGGCTTGAGCGGGAACACGCTCCCGCGCCGCCAGCCGCCGTCGGCGGTGATCAGCACCTTGGCCTCGGCGTCGTTGATCCGATCGGCGAGCGCCGTGGCGGAGAAGCCGCCGAACACCACCGAGTGGGCGGCGCCGATGCGGGCACAGGCGAGCATCGCCACGACGGCCTCGGGGATCATCGGGAGATAGATGTTGATCCGGTCGCCGCGCTGCACCCCGAGCCCCTTGAGCGCGTTGGCGAAGCGCGACACCTCGTCGAGCAGATCGGCGTAGGTGATCGTGCGCGTGTCGCCGGGCTCGCCCTCCCAGTGGATCGCCACCTTGTCGCCCTTGCCCGCAGCGACGTGACGATCGAGGCAGTTGTGCGCGACGTTGAGCGTGCCGCCGATGAACCACTTCGAGAAGGGAAGGTCCCACTCGCAGATGGTGTGCCACTCCTGTGCCCAGTCGAGCGCGAGGGCCTGGCGGGCCCAGAAGCCTTGGTAGTCGGCGTTCGCCTCGTCGTAGAGCTGCGTGCCGACGGCGAGCGCGTTCGCCGTGAACGACGCCGGCGGCGGGAAGGTGCGGTTCTCCAACAGCAGGTCGTCGATCGCCTTGTCGGCCATGACTCGTCCCCCCAGGGCGCGTGGTACTCCCGAGATCGTACGCGAGCGCCGCCGGGATGGCCCGGGCTCGGTACGGTGCGGCCATGCTCGCCAACGACGCTCTCGCCGGCCGGATCGCGTTCGTCACCGGCGCCGCCCGGGGGATCGGCCGGGCCATCGCGCTCGCGCTCGCCTCGGCCGGGGCCGACGTGTGCGTCGCCGACGTCCACCTCGAGCCGTTCCGCGGCGAGCGCTACTACCGGCTGCGCGCCCGGGTGTCGGACGCGTCCGAGGACGTGCCGACGGCGCAGGCCGTGGCGGAACGGGGCCGGCGCAGTCTGGCGGTCGCCGTCGACGTCGCCGACCCGGCGGCGGTCGCAGCAGCGGCGCAGGCCTGCCGGGACGGCCTCGGCGCCCCGGACATCCTGGTGAACAACGCCGGGATCGTGAACAACATCGCCCGCATCACCGAGATGAGCCCGGAGGCGTGGGAGCACGAGGTGCGGGTCAACCTCACCGGCATGTTCCACACCGTCCAGGCGTTGGTGCCGTCGATGGCCGAGCGGGGTTGGGGTCGTGTGGTGAACCTCGCCTCGGTCGCCGCCGTACAGCCCGGGCTCGGCCAGCCGGCCTACACGGCGTCGAAGGCGGGGGTGGTCGGCTTCACCAAGGCCGTCGCGCAGGAGTTCGGTCCGGGCGGCGTCACGGCGAACGCCATCCTTCCGGGCCTCATCGCGACGCCGCTCGTGCGGTCCATGCCCGAGCGCCTCCGGGAGACGGCGGTTCGTTCGACGCCGATCAAGCGTCTCGGCGAACCTGCCGACATCGGACACCTGGCGGCGTTCCTCGCGTCACCGGCGGCCGGGTACATCACCGGGACGGCGATCCCGTGCGACGGCGGCCTGCTCAACGCACGGGTCGGCGGGCTCGACGGCTGACGATCAGCCGACGGTCCATTCGACGACGCTGAAGGCTCCCAGGCCGTTCGGGTCCACCAGCGCCTCGGCCTCGCGCACGGCCGAGCGGCCCCGCAGGGCGGCGAGATCTCCGCGCGCCGCTCCGACCTCCCAGGCGAGACGCCCGGCCTCGACGAGTTCGTCGAGGCCGTGGAACCGCAGCCATTGGGCCTGGGTCCGCACGGCGTCGGGTTCGGCGACGGCGCCGAGCTGGTCGAGCGCAACCTCGCAGGTGACGTCCTGCGTGCCGAGCTCGCGCAGGTAGTGCACCCCGCGCTCGTGACCCCGGTAGGTCCGCAACCAGTCGCGCCACGGCCGTCGGGTCAGCACCGCGGTCGTCGACGCATAGTCGAACACGACGATCCGGCCGCGGCGGATCCGGCCGAGCGCATCGGCCAACCAGAGGCCCGCCGCCCGTTGCAGCGGGGCGCGGGCCCCGTGGGGCGCTTCGGGAGGAAGACACGGGGGCACACCGTCGGCGAAGGGCACGAGCACCTCGCGACCGCCGGCGTCGACCCAGGCCTCCCGCCAGCCCCCGTCCCAGACGGCGAGATCGAACGGGAGGTTGTCGAGCAGCTCGTTGGCCACGATCACCCCGTCGAACGGCCCGGGTGGGAGCGAGTCGATCGACTGGAACGGGGCGCCGGTGGGGTGCCCCGCCCGTTGAGCGACCGATCGCTCCACCAGCACGTAGCGGGTCGAAGCCCAGCATTCGGGCGCCGCCTGGGCCACGGCGCGAGCGAGCGTTCCGGGCCCGGCACCGGCGTCGACGACGACGAACGGGTCCGGCCGCCCGAGTTCGGACCACCAACGGTCGAGCGCTCGTGCGATCACGGCACCGAACAGCGGGCCGACCTCGGGGGAGGTCAGGAAGTCGCCGCGGCGACCCGCCCGGCCTCCCGTCTCGTAGAAGCCCCGGCCAGGGGCGTAGAGGGCGTCGTCCAGCACGGCCGACAACGGCCGCAGGCCCTCAGGCACCCGTGATGATCTCGGCCAGGTTGCCGTAGCGCAGCACGATTTGCGGAACGACGCCGATGGCCAGCGTGGACACCGCCGTGATCGCCAGGGCGACCGCGAGCGGCTGGGGCACGCGGACCGGGCTCTCGTCGCCGTCTGGGGCGGGCTTCATCCACATCTCCCGCAGGATGCGGCCGTAGTAGCCGAAGGCCACGACCGAGTTCACTGCGCCGATCGCGGCCAGGGCGACCGCCCAACCACCGCCGGCGGACAGCAGCGCCTTGAACACGTTGAACTTGGCGATCCAGCCGCCGAGCGGTGGGATCCCGGCCAGCGCCGCCATGAACCCGGTCATCAAGGTGGCCAGGCCCGGGGCGTAGCCGAACAGACCGCCGTAGCTCGAGATCTCCCCCGAACGGGTCTTGCGGGCGACGGCCAGCACCACGGCGAAGGCACCGAGGTTCATGGCGGCGTACACGATGAGGTAGGTCACCACGGCCGTGAGCGATTCGCGCTGGGTCTCCACGCCCTGACCGACGACGGCGAGGGGCATCAGGATGAAGCCGCCCTGGGAGACCGAGGAGTAGGCGAGCATGCGGACGATGTTCGTCTGGCGCAACGCCAGCAGGTTCCCGACCGTCATCGTGAGCGCTGCCAGCACCCAGAACAGGGGCTGCCAGACGTCCTTGCCCGCGGGGAGCGCGACGAACAGGAGCAGGAGGAGCGCCACGAAACCGGCCGCCTTGGACGCCACGGACAGGAAGGCCGTGATCGGCGTCGGTGCGCCCTCGTAGGTGTCGGGCGCCCACGAGTGGAACGGGACGGCCGAGACCTTGAATGCGAAGCCGACCACGATGAACACGATCGCGAGCGCCGCCACCGATCCGATGCCGTCGGCCGCGAGCTTCTCCTGGATCGTGGTGAACAGCGTGCTGCCCGTCGCCCCGTACAGCAGCGACATGCCGTAGAGCATCACGGCGGACGCAAAGACGCCGAGCAGGAAGTACTTCATCCCGGCTTCGTTGGAACGCACGTCCCGCTTGCGCCAGGCGGCCAGCATGTAGGCCGGGATCGACAGGACCTCGAGCGCCACGAACATCGAGACGAGATCGCGGCTCGACGCCATCATCATCATGCCGGCGATCGAACTGACCAGAAGGCTGTAGTACTCCCCCTGGTAGTAACCGCCTTCCTCGACGTAGGAGGTCGACAGGAGGATGACGACGTAGCCGGCGAGGAGGAACAGCCCCTTCAGCACGAGCGAGAAGTCGTCGACGACGTAACCGCCCCCGAACATCGAGATCGGACGGTCGTCGAACAGGGCGAGCGTGAGCACCGGCACGAAGGCCGCCAGGAGGCCGAACCCGGCGATCGACGACAGCAGGACCTTGGATCGCTCCTCGAGGAACAAGTCGACCACGACCAGCACCACGAACAGCCCGGCGACCACGATCTCGGGCGCGAGCGCATGGAGATCGATGTGGGGCTGGACCCAGCCGCTCTGGGCGAGCACACCGAACACCGTCAGCCCCCGATGCCGATCGCCGCTTTGGCGTTGCGCACCAGGTCGCTCACGGCCGGGTCCATCACTCGGAACATGAGGTCCGGCACCAGACCGAACACCACGATCGCGAGCAGCAGGGGCGCCCACGCCACCCATTCGTAGGCGTTCACGTCGTGGAGGTCCGCCCCGTGCGCATCGCCGTGGTCGTCCCCATGGCCGTGACCCCCGTGGCCGGCGTGGCTCGCGTGGCCGGCATGGTCGTCGTGGCCGGCATGGTCGTCGT
>JBILVB010000209.1:0-5974 GCA_044370695.1 Acidimicrobiales bacterium
CGTTCCCCGCTCCGCCGCCGCTCGACGAGGTGATGGTCGCCCACCGAGCGCTCGGCCAGGCACTCCTCGAGAACGCCAAGGACCTCGATGTGCTGCAACGGTCCGGGGTCGCCGAGGCCGACGCCGCCCTCGCCGTGGTGCGGGCGCATTGGGGGCCGCGCTACGTGCGTGACCTCGCCACGATCACCGTCGGGTCCGGCTTTCTCGGCCGAGGCTGAGGCGGCGAACTCAGCCCAGGATGCGGCCGCCGTCGACGAGCACCGTGGTGCCAGTGACGTAGCTGGCGGCAGGCGACGCCAGGAACACCACGACGCGGGCGTGCTCGTCGGGGTCGCCGAAGCGGCCGAGCGGGGTGCGGCGGCGGAACTCCTCGAAGTGCGGTCCCGACACCGGGTCGGACACGGCCTGCTGCAGCGCCTCGGCGTCGACGGCGCCGGGAGCGACCCCGACGACGCGGATCCCGTTGGGGCCGAACTCCTTCGCGAGCGTCGACGTCATCGTGATCACGGCCGCCTTCGACGAGTCGTAGGCGACCATCCCAGGGTGGCTGGGGTGGTACGGGTTGATCGACGCGATCGTCACCAGCACGCCGGGCCGCTGTTCGGCCACCCACCGGCCGATGGCCCACCGGCAGCAGGTGAACAGGCCCTCGACGTTGGTAGCGAACATGTCGTGGAACGACTCGTCGGTCATGGCCAGGCTCCGGCGCCGGTAGAAGATCCCGGCGTTGCCGACGAGCACGTCGACGGCGCCGAACTCGGCGGCGATGGCGTCGAGACCGGCGGTCACGGCGGCCGGGTCGCGAACGTCCATCCGGCCGCCGATCACGGTGGCCCCGGTCTCGGCCGCCAGTTCGGCGGCGGTGGCGTCGGCGGCGTCGCCGTCGAGGTCCGGGATGGCGACCGACGCGCCGGCTGCGGCGAAGCGCCGTGCGATGGCTCGGCCCAGACCGCGGGCGCCGCCGGTGACGACGACACCCTTGCCGGTGAAGTCGAGGAGTTCGCTGAAGGAGGGCAGGGCGGTCACGGGTGCTCCTCGGTGGGGCGGGTCGGGGCGAGCCAGGTGGTGCCGGCGGCGGCGAACCCGCCGTCGACGTCGACGACGGTGCCGGTCACGTACCGGGCGGCAGGTGAGACCAGGAAGGCGGCGACGTCGGCCACCTCGTCGGGCGAACCGATGTGGCGCAACGGGATCCGCCGGCCCATCCCGGCCCGGGTGCCCCCCTGGCGGTACTGGGCGTCGGTGCCCTCGGTGTGGATCAGCCCGGGCGCGACGGCGTTCACCCGCACGCCGACCGGGCCGAGTTCGACCGCAAGTTGACGGGTGAGGGCCTCGAGGGCGGCCTTCGTGGACGGGTAGATCCCGGCGCCGGGTGTCGGCAGGCGGGCGGTCACCGAACTGACGAGCGTGATCGAGGCCGATGCCGCATCCGAGGTGTTGCGCCGCAACACTGGGGCGAAGGCACGCACGCAGGCCACGGTGCCCAGGAGGTTGACCTCGACGACGCGTCGCAGGTCGTCGAAGGGCAGATCGAGCACGGACCCGTGGTGCCAGACACCGGCGACGCACACCAGCGCCGCCGTGTCGGGCTGCGCAGCGGCGGCCGCCTCGAGCGCAGCGAGGTCGGTGATGTCCAACTCGGCGTCGTCGGTGTGCCGGTCCTCCGCAGGCAAGGACCGGTCGAGACCGATCACCCGGTGGCCGTCGGCCCGCAGGCGGGCGGCGACGGCAGCACCGATGCCTCGGCCGGCACCGGTGACCACCACGGTCATCAGGCGCCGACCCGGACGTCGAGCCGCAGCAGGCCCCGGAGATGGAAGTGCGGGCGCCACACGGCACTGGACTGATCGACGCTGAGGTGGGGGAAGCGCCGGGTGAGCTCCTCGAGCGCGATGCGGCCTTCGAGGCGGGCGAGCGGGGCGCCGGGGCAGTAGTGGGGGCCGAAGCCGAACGCCAGGTGCGTCCGCAGCTCGGGCCGGTGCAGATCGAAGCGGTCGGGGTCGCTGAACGCCTCGGCATCATGGTTGGCCGACGCCCACACGAGGTGCACGCGTGAGCCTGCGGGGATCGTGGTGCCGTGCACGTCGACGTCGGTGGTGGTGCGCCGGTAGAGGGCCTGCACCGGGGACTCGATCCGCAATGTCTCCTCGACCGCGGCCGGAGCGAGCGCGATGTCGGCCACCAGCGCGGGCCACAGGCCGTTGCGGTCGAGGTGCAGCAGCATCGAACCGAGCAGGTTGGTGGACGTCTCGTTGCCGGCGACGAGCAACTGCACGGCGATCGAGCACAGCTCCCCGTCGCTCAGGCGGCTGCCGTCGGCCCGCTCGAGCGTGGCGAGGTCCGACAGCACGTCGTCACGGGGTGCGCCCCGACGCTCGGCGCAGGCCGCGATCACGTACTCGAAGAACGCGAGACGCGAGCGTGCCGCTGCCACCTGCTCGTCGTCGGGCAGGTCGGCGGACAGCCCGGCGGCGATGTCGTCGGACCATCGCTTGAACGTCGGGAACTCGTCCTCGGGGACCCCGAGGATCCGGCTGATGACCCGCATCGGCAGCGGGATCGCCATCGCGTCCATGATCTCGACGGGCCCGCTCGTGTCGAACGCGTCGGCCAACTCGGCGGCGATCGCGCGCACCATCGGCTCCATGGCGGCGACCCGGGACGGCTTGAACGCCTCGTTCACGATCCGGCGGATCTCGGTGTGCGCAGGCGGATCGAGCGTGAGCAGCGTGTCGGCGAGGCGCGGACCGGAGGCCATCACCGCCAGCGCCTCGGGGCACAACCGGATCTGCCCCGAGGCCGAGGTCCGGTTGGAGAACGTGGCGGTGTCGCGCGCCGCAGCGAGGACGTCGGCGTGCCGGGTGAGCACCCACAGTTCGTGGGCGGCGTCGTGGTGCACCGGGCAGTGGGTACGCAGCTGGGCGAAGGCCGCTGCGGGATCGGCCCGGTGAGCCTCCGACAGCGGGTCGTAGCGAGGCGCCGGCGTCATCGGCCCAGCTTGCCACGGTGAGCCGGGGGCACCGCCGGGGTCGGTTCGCCGCCGCTGGCAGACTGTCGCAGTGTTCGGGGAACGGTCGTGACCGAGGGCCCGAGCCGGGTGCCTGCCGAGCACCGGCCGGCCCCCGATGCAGCGGGCGTGCGCCCGACCGCACGCAGCGATGCCGACGGCGGACCGCGCCTCGTCGGGCTCGAGGCAGGTCTGCCGGTGTCGCCGCTGTTGCTTCAGCGACTCGTGGGCAACCGGTCGGTGGCCGCCGCGGTGCAACGGATCGTCCAGCGTGTCGAGGTGGCCGGTGTCAGCACGGGCGAGACGCTGTACAACCAGACGGGGACCGGCGGGACGGCCGCTGCGCGCCATTACGGCATCAGCGCGAACTACGAGATGAACCGCAACGGTGACACCGGGGTCACGGTGAACGTCCGCATCAAGTTCCTCAGCCAGACCCGGAACACCGTTCCCCCACCCCCCGGCGTCCCCGGAGCACCGGCGCTCGGGGCGCTCATCGGGAGTCCGGCCGAGATCCCCGCCGCTGACCCGCGCCGGGCCTGGGCACAGACGACGGCGGCCAGCGCGCTGACCCACTGGGCCAACCGTCTCACGCTCGTCGGCGAGGAGTTCAACGTCCTCTCGGCGAACACGCGCAAGCGCCTCCCGGTCACGTTCCAGTCCACCCCGGTGTTCGGGCTGGGCGAGCCGGCGCACAACACCGTGATCGTCCACCCACCCTCGGTCGTCGGTGGCTCGGCTGGGAATCCCATCGACGCCGGCAACTACTACGTGGCCAAGGACGACGGGGCGTATCCGGCCAATGCCGACATCATCTACGCGCACGAGTACGGCCACCTGCTCGGCATCCCCGACGAGTACAGCCAGTCGAACGCGCAGATGAACGCCCTGCTGCACCAGGCTGCGCCCGGTGGGGCGGCGAGCGCGATGGCGGCGCTCGATCGCACGACCGTCGAGCGGATGGTGCTCGCCGCGATGTCCCGACCGTTGCACGCGCAACTGCTTGCGGCCATCGGGCCCGTCACCGACGCCATCCGGGCCCAGCGCGCAACGGTGAAGCGCCGCATGGCCGCCGCCGCTCGTCAGGGCGCGTCGGACGCCGCGGTGCAGGCTGCGCTCACGGCTGCGCTCGCCGCCGAGGCGACGCCGGGCCTGGCGCCGAGCATCCCGGGGATCGTCGCGTTCGAGACGACCACGAACTTCTCGAACCTGGATCGTGCCGGCGAGGGTGTCGAGGCGGGTTTCGATGTCGCTGCGCTGACGTCGCTCATCGGCGACGCGTACTGGCGGGCCTTGTGCGCGCCGCACGACAGTGCCGTGGCCGTGGCGGGGCTCGGTGACGTTCGGGTGAACGTGACGAGCGCGCTCTACGGCGCAGCCGGCGCCGGTACGGCCCCAGCGGCCGCAGCCGGCGCGCTGGCCGGTTCGACGGTGGGTGCGGTCGGTCCGGGGCTCCCGGCCGTGCCGCCTCCGGCGACGCTCGTCGGTCAACTGGCGGCGCTCCCGGGTACGTGGGCGGCGGCCGGTGGAGCGATCGAGACCGGGGTGACCGCCGGGTCCTTCGCCGCCAAGATGGCGGCCGCCATCAGCAGCGCAGCGGCGGCGCGGGCGACGGCTGCTGCCGCCTTGCCGCCTGGTGCCGCGGCGCCGGCGATCTCGGCGGCCGCACCGCTGTACCGGCGGGCGTACGAGCTCGTCACCAACACGGCTCGGACCGCATCGCGTGAGGTGGCGAGCGGGCTCGTGTCGGCCGCCGTCCAGCCGGTGCTCGCCGGCGGGGTTGCGGCGTTCCAGGGCGCGATCCAGACGGAGGTGACCCGAGTCATGACGACGCCGCCGGCGGTGCTCGCCGCAGCAGGTGCTCCCGATCCGAACATGACCGCACTGGTGAACGCCATGAAGACCCGGCTCGACGCAGCCAAGGCGGCAACCGCCGGGAGCGGCCGGGACCCCCTCGGCGCCGGGCAGGCCGCGCCCGACCAGGACGTCACCTACAGCTATCAGGGGCTCATGGGCTCGAACGCCACCGCCGCGGTCCGGTCCGATCAGTTCGCGCCGATCGTGCAGCAGTTCAACGACCGCCTGCGCACGACGTTCGAGACCACTCCGTTCACCGCCGAGGTGCGCTGATGGTGCGACGAGGTGCCGGAATCCGCTGGCGCACGTCGCCGCCGACGTCGATCGACGAGGAACTGGTGCTCTACGACGACGGGTCGGCGTGGCTCGTGGTCCGCCGGCCCCGGCAGTCCGCCCGACTCGTCGGCTCCTACGCCGCAGTCGTCGCTCCTGTCGCTGCGGCGGCGTTCGACATCGCGGCCGCACTCGACCGGCCGCTGGTCGTCGACCTGCTTGCGCCCCCGCGTGACGGCGCCTCGGCGGTGGCCCTCGCGGCCGCCGAGCAGTTGGCCGCCTGCTGCCGGGCCGAGCCACGCCGGGTCGTGGAGTGGTACGCCCGCCTGGTTGGATCCGTGGACGCCGGCTGGGGCCGGTTGGCGTTGGGAGCGGTGTGCCGGGGCGCCGAACCGGTGGAGTTCGAACTCGAACCGGCGGGATCCGGGATTGCGTGGCTCGACGGTGACCGGCAGATCGGCTGGACCGATCTCCCCGCACCGCCGGTCGGGTTCGTCACGCCAGACGGGGTCGGTCTCGGTGGCGTGGGCCGGCCCGGCCGGATCGAACCGGGTGGCTTCGGGGTGATCGCGCTCGACGTGCCGGTGCCCGACACCGCTTCCGGGTTGTTCGTCCAAGTGGCCGGCTGGCTGCGCGCCACGCTGCCCGACGACCTCGTCCCGGTGCCGTTCCTGGCGCGCACCGAGGCCGCCGCGGTGGTGACGGCCCGCCGCCGGTAGCGGGTCGACCGGGAGCCGAGCGCCCGGGCACTACGGTCCGCACCCGACGAGGAGGATGCGATGTATCCCGGCGCATACGCCCAAGAACATCCGGACCGCACGTGTTTCGTCATGGCGG